>CAZZYJ010000097.1:10446-11433 GCA_964658215.1 uncultured Steroidobacteraceae bacterium
CTGCACGGGACCCGGTGTTTCCGGCGGCCATTCGAACGACTGCAGGCGGACCTGCTGCCAGGCGGCGTACTCGGTGCGAAATTCCGCGGGCGACAGGAACACTTCGGCGGGATCCAATATCGGCCGGTGCCGGTCGTGGCCCAGTTGTTCGTGCCGGTCGACGATGCCCTGCCAGAGGCCATCCACCGCGCTGGCGGCATCGTTCACGTCGACCAGCACGCTGTTCGGCGGCAGGTACTCGAACAGGTGCGACGTACGATCGAAGAACAACGGCAGATAGAATTCCAGTCCGCCCGGGGCCTGGCCCGCGCTCACGTCCCGGTAGACGACCTGCTCGCTCAGATCGCCCGGGAAGCGCAGCCGGTAGCGGCGCCGAAACTCGCGCACCGCGTCCGGATTGAGCGGCGTTTCGCGCGCCGGCAGCAGCGAAATGCGTTCCAACTTGTCACCGGAGCGCTGTGTGTCGGGGTCGAAGTGACGTATGGTCTCGACGTCCCGGTCGAGCAGATCGATGCGGTAGGGACTGGCCGATCCCATGGGAAAGACGTCGAGCAGCGAGCCGCGTACGGCGAATTCTCCGTGCGCGACGACCTGGGTCACCGCCGCGTAACCCGCCATGCTCAGCTGCGCGCGCAGCCCCTCGAGGTCCAGCCGCTCGCCGACGTGCACTTTGAGCGAATAGGCCTCCACGTAGCTGCGCGGTGCCAGCCGCTGCAGCAGCGTATCGACCGCCACCAGCCACACGCCGGAGCGGGCGCGGGGCAGGGCGGCGAGCGTGGCCAGCCGCGCCGAGGTGATGTCCGGATGCGCCGAAAAACTGTCGTAGGGCAGCGTTTCGAGGTCGGGAAAGACATGCACGGCGAGCCCGGTCCCGCCGAAGAAGGCGATCTCGTCGCTCAAGGCTTCGGCGTCGCGCGAGTTCTGCGCGATGACGATGAGCGGACCCTGCGCCCTGGCGGCCGCCTCCGCGATGACCAGCGCTGCGGC
>CAZZYJ010000098.1:0-11274 GCA_964658215.1 uncultured Steroidobacteraceae bacterium
CATTCCGCCGCGCATTTTCATGCCCATATCCTCCATCGTGAGCCACGATTTTGGATCGAGGGCGGGAACCTCGGCCTGCATCCCGGGACGCGGGCTGAGCGTCGCGCGTGCATAGCCGCTGCGATCCATGGACTGGGCAAAAATCGTGTAGGCCCGATCGTCGGTGGGCTCGACGATCACGTCGTAGGTTTCAGCGACCCCCATGCGGAGCTCTTCGACCGTCACGGGATCCACCCGTTGCCCATCGGCGCTGACCACGGTCATTTTGAGACCGGGTACGCGCACATCGAAAAAAGTCGACGAGGAACCGTTGATCAACCGCAAGCGCACGCGCTCACCGGCTTTCGCCGACGCCGTCCAGTTGGCCGCCGGCGACGCCCCGTTGACCAGGTACGTGTAGGTCGCCCCGGACACATCGCCCAAATCGGTGGGATTCATGCGCATCTGGTTCCACATGCGTCGCTTCGAGAACGCCGCGCCCACGCCGTCCGCCCGCGCGTCCTTCACGAGCTGACGGACGTCCGGCAGCTGATAGTTGTAATAATCGCTCATCCGCTTCAAGGTCGCGTACACATGCTCCGGGTCCTCATCGGTCCAGTCGGACAACAGCATCACATGGTCGCGGTCGGCCTGGATGGGATCGGCCTCGGCGGGGTCGATGATGATGGCGCCGTACAGCCCGGTTTGCTCTTGGAAGCGTGAATGGCTGTGGTACCAATAGGTGCCGCTTTGTTTGACGGGGAACTGCGCGGTGAAGGTCTCGCCCGGGGCAATGCCCGGAAAGCTGATGCCGGGAACACCGTCCATTTGAAATGGAAGCAACACGCCATGCCAGTGGATGGAACTGGTCACGGGCAGCCGGTTATGAACCCGCAACGTCACGGTGGTGCCCTCACGCCACCGCAACGTCGGTCCCGGTACCGAGCCGTTCACGGAAGTGGTGGGCTGCAGCCGTCCGCTCAGAGCCAGCGGCGTGCTGCCGATCGTCAGATCGAACTCGGTGCCGCTCAAGAGCGGGGGAGTCTTTGGTTCACCGGTGCCGACATCGGCGGCAAAAATCGCGCGTGACAGCAGCCCGAGCGACGCGGCGCCCGCGGTTGCACTCAACCCGTGAACGAACCTGCGGCGGCTCAGTTCGAAGCCCTCATCTGAATTGCCTTTCATCATCTCGATCCTCTGCCGATAGGCACTCGGAAAATGTTCAAGAGCGCTTTGCGTGCCCGGTGTTAGTTATTGCCTGCATCGGGCGGCGCCAAGGTGCCGAGAATACTCACCGCCCCCAGCACCAACGCTGCAAGCACGGTTTCGAGCAGAAGACTGGAGCATGCCGCCCTGGCAGGAATCATGGGAAGCACTGCGCGTGGCATCGCGGTCTCCAACAGCGAAGTCCTTCGGTAGCGATGCAGCGCCGCGAACCCCAACATGGCAGCGAAGAGCAGCAATTTCACCGCCAGCACCCGCCCGTAGGGATAGTGGAGCGCGTCGCGCCAATGCGAGAGATCCAGTAGAAACGCGCTGTTCAGGATGCCGCTGAAGGCCAGCACCCCCACGACCCAGACGCCCACGGCCGAGAATCCCTGCAGTCCTGACGAAAGCTGCCGACTCTCCCGGACGTCGGCGGATCGTGCCGCTCGGAATGCCAGCACGGCCAAAGGCACGAGCGCACCGGTCCAGATGCCGGCGGCGAGCAGATGCAGCAAGTCGGCGGCCAAATGAACGCCGCCGCTCGTGCCGATCCCCGTGGCTCCGTGTCCGGTCCAGGCGAAGCTCATCGTGATCGCGCTGCCCAGGATCACCTGCGCCCAGCAGAGTGCTCGCGGACGGCCAACCAAAAAACATACGCTGACGGCCAGTAGAAGCAACGCGAGCCGCGTGCTGCACGCGAGGCCGAAACGGGTTTCCGAGGCGATACTCCACAGCGCGGCAGCATCGATGGCATCGGCGGCATCCCCGCTCAGGGCCGCCGTTTCCGCCATCAGCCACACCAACGCGCCGACGAGCCCCGTGAGCGCTCCTCCCAACAGCAGGACTCGCTGCCATGTCCAGCGCTCAGCATCGCCGGCGTGTGCCGGCGCACGCGTCCCATACAAGAAAAACAGTGCGCTACCGAAGACGAGCGACGCGCCCGCATACTGCAACAGGCGGCCGGCTATGAGTGTCGCGGCCCCCACGGCGTCTTTACTGCACGGTAAAGCTGAAGGTGCCTTGCGTTTTGTGCCCGTCGTCCGACACCGCGCTCCACGTCACCCTGTAAAGCCCCGCTTTGAGCGGCGCATTCGGCATACTGGACAACGTCGCCGGGTCTTTGGCCTCGTTCATCGACATGATCGAGACGGCCGTGCCGTCACTCGCGGCCAGCTTGATGCTGGACATCTTGGTTTCGACCGCTTCGTTGAAATGAACTTGGATCAATTTTGGTGAGCTGACGGATGAGTCGGCCGCGGGCAGGGTGCTTTCGACTTTGGCGTGTGCCTGTGCGAGCGAGGCGACGCTGCCGAGCGACAGGGCGAGGCCGGTCAGTGCGGTCGCGCGATATAAACGCTGTAATTTGTTCAAAGCGGTGTCCTCTGTGGAAAAATAGGGACAGCCCGGCGGACTGTCCGTCTGGCTGTGTGGGTATACGCACGGACCTGCTGTGCCCCTCTCCCGGGAGGGGTGCCGTCGCGTGATGCGTATATCTCCGGTAACCCCAGGAATGGCCCATGCTCGACGATGTTTTGCGGCAATTGAACACCGACGCTCTGGATCGCTCGCTCGACTCGCTGGAATCTGACATGTGGGCGACGCTCGCGCTCCGGGTCCGACACCGCGTCGCGGCGAGGCGGCGGGCAGCCGTTCAGGGCGCCGTCATGGTTCTCTCGCTGATCGTCAGTATCGCGCTCGGAGTTCATGCAACACGGGCAACGGTCGCTCACGCGCCCCCGTTGCTGGCCTCGGGGCTCGAACTGGCGCCGTCGAGTTTATTGTTGAGCACCGCACGATGACCGGGTCGCGCACCTCCCTCATCATCATTTTGGCGACCTTGCTCACCGCCACGGTCGGCGGCTGGGCGGGCGTGAATTATGGATTGCATCGAGCGCGAGCCCCACGCCAGCTCGACCAGGTGCTGCACGAGGAATTGCATTTGTCGGCGCCGCAAAATGCACAACTGGCGACACTCGAGGCACAGTTCGCCGTGCAACGAGCGGCCTTCGAGAACGACATGCAGATCGCCAATCGCGACATTGCCGTGGCGATCACGGTGCGCCATTCCTATGACGACGGGGCACGGCTCGCCATCGATCGACTGCACCGGGCCATGATCGGCTTGCAGCAGGCCTCCGTACAGCACGTCCTTGCCATGCGGGCGCTTCTTTCACCGGATCAAGCGGCTCAATTTGACCGTACCGTCAATCAGGCGCTGGCTGTTACCCCGCCGTGACGTTGCCGGCGGACGTTCTGCCGGATGAGACACTCGCATCGAGGGCTCAGCAAGGAGATCGCAAAGCCTTCGAGATGCTCGTCGGCCGTCACAAAGAGGCCGTGTATCGGCTCATCCGCCGCTATCTCGGCAATGCCGATGACGCCTACGACCTGCTGCAAGATACTTTGATTTCCGTGTGGGAAAGCCTGCCCCGCTATGATGCAAAACGCTCGTTCATCGCCTGGACCCGCACGATTGCGCTCAACAAGTGCCGCGATTTCAGCCGCCGTCAGAAGTTTCGCAGGTGGTTCTCGATGATCCAGGCCGCCGAGCCGTCAGCGCCGAGCCTCTCACCCGCGGAACAGGTCGATCTGACCGAGGCTCAAGCCAAACAGGAGCAACGACTCCGTTGCCTGGACGCCGCCATCGCGGCACTTCCGGCGCTTTACAAGGAGCCGCTGCTATTGACGACCGTCGAGGGCTTGTCACAGGACGCCGTGGCGCAAATACTCGAGACGACGACCAAGGCGATCGAAATGCGCTTGCGGCGAGCCCGGCACCGCCTCGCCGAGGTATTGCAACGCTCCGACAGCGAGTAACGCACCGTCAAGGCGTCAGAGCCCGCCTGAATGCGGCAATGATCGCCGGCTGCGGCCGACGAATCGCCGGCACGGCTCGATAATTCTGCCAGCCGCCGCCGAGGTTCTCGTAGAGTTGCACGAACTGCTCGCCCTGGCTCACCTGCGCCTGCGCAAACTCATCCTCGAGCCCGTAGAACTGCCGCTGTGCATCGACGACGTTCAGAAAATCGGTCAGCCCCCGCTCATAGCGGGCGCTCGCCAGGTCGACCGCGCGCTGTCCCGCGGTCATGGCATCGGTCAACCTGTCCAGCCGATCGCGTTGCGCTGCATACGCGTCCACTGAGGTGTCGACTTCTTCGACCGCAGTGATGAGGGTCTTTCGGTACTGGAGCAGACTGATCCGCGCCGCCAGATCGGCGATGTCGACACGGGCATCGAGTGCGCCAAAATCCAGCAGCGGCCAGACGGCGCCGGCCCCGAACGAGTACACGTGCGACCCCACATGGGTTGCGCTTCCCCAGTTCTGACCCTGGCTGCCGATGGCACCGCTCACGGTGACGTCGGGAAACAAGCTGGCGGTGGCGACGCCGATGCGGGCGGTGGCGCCCGCCAGTTCGCGTTCCGCCTGTCGTATGTCCGGCCGCCGCCGCAGCAGCTCCAGGGGCACCCCGGGCGCGGCCGGGGCCGGCATCGAAGGGATCAGATCGGCTTTCGAAAGTTCTTGGACGATGGCCTCCGGATAGACGCCAATCAGTACGGCGAGGGCGTATTGCGCTGCCCTCGCCTGCGCCTGCAGGGGAGCCATTTCCCCGTCCAGGGTGTCCAACTCCCGGGTCGCCAGCGCCACGTCCAGTTCGTTCGTGATGCCACGCTCGTAGCGTATGTTCACGATGCGCAGGGACTCGCGCAGGGTGTCGCTCGCATGACGCAGTATGCCGGCCCTCACCTGAAATCCGCGCAGATCGATGTAGGCACGCACCACATCGCCGACGATCCGCGTCACGACGGTGTCGCGGGCGGCGCGGGCAGCGGCCGTATCGGCCCGGACTGCCTGGAGCTCCCGACGGTATTTGCCGAAGAGGTCGAGCTCCCAGACGGCATCGAAGCCGACCAGGGTATTGATGTGCTGAAGACCGGCACCGTTGTCCGCGGAACGTAACAGCTGGTCGGCCCGCCCCTTGGTCAAATCGCTTCCCGTGCCCCGCGCCGCCGCCGCGCTGGCTTCCACGTCGGGCAATGCGTAGCCGAGGACGACGGTTTCGTAGGTTCTCGCCTGCTGCAATCGATCGAGGGCGATGGACAGGTCGAGATTGGACTTCACCGCCCGCTCGACGAGTGAGTTCAGTTCTTCATCGTGCAGAGATCGCCACCAGGAGGCCAAATCGATCGCGGAGTGCGATGCATCGGTGTCGACGTCGACCACGGGGCTCGCTTGCGCGGCGAACGCAGCCGGGGCGTCGGGCTCGGGTAGGCGATAATCGGGGCCGGCCGCGCACGCGGACAGGCCGGCCCACAGCGTCATGCCCGCGAGGCGTAGAGATTTCACGGTGCGTCTCGCTTCAACGCTGCGCGCCGAGCGGCGCTGTCGGTTGTTGAGGAACGTTCACGGCGACCCGCTGGCCCGCGGCGATCTGGCTGCTGAGGTTGAGCACCAGCCGATCACCCGGCCGGACCCCGGAGGCGAGTTCCACCAGACTGCCGTTGTCGCGGGCGATGACCACATCGCTGAAGGTGACCTTCCCGTTCTCGTCGACCCGGGCGACCTGCGTTGCGGAGGAGCGGAACAGGAGCGCCGCCGCCGGAACCACCACCGAGCCGCGCGGCGGCAGCCGAAACCCGACATTGACGTACATTCCCGGCACGAGTGCATGTTGGGCATTGGGCATGTCGACCTCCACGCGCATGGTCCGCGCCTGCTCGTTCAAGGACTCCGCGGAACGCACTATTTTCCCGCTGAAGGCAGCGCCGACCGCACCGTCCGCTCGTATTTCGGCCGGTACGCCTGCGTTCATCAGTTCTCCCGCGGCGCTTTGCGGCACGTCGACGAATATGCGCAGCGGAGCCGTTCGTGCCATCCGATACAGCGGGGTGGTCGTGGATCCGCTACCGGCGGTCACCAGGTTGCCGATGTCGATCTTGCGTTCCGTGACCACGCCTTCGAACGGCGCCTTGACGAGCTTGAATTCGCTCAAGGCGACGTATTGGTCCACCTTGGATCTATCGAGCGCCACCTGCGCCTCGGCCGCATAGAGGCGTGCCTCGGCACCCTCATAATCAGCTTTTTTCGACTCACGCTCCTGCTCGGAGACGACACCTTTCGGCGAGTCCCGCCAGCGTTCGTTCGTCGTCCTGCTGAACTCCGCCTCGGCGTTGCGCGCGGTCACCTGGGCCTGGGACGCCTTGAGTTGCGCTCTGGCGGCTTGCAGCTCAGCATCGACCTCCGGCGTTTCGATGGTCGCCAGCACCTGTCCCTTGGCCACGTGATCGCCGATGTCCACCTGCCACGTCGCGACGTAGCCGTTGACCCGGGCATACAGCGTGGTTTCGTACCAGGCGGCGGTCTGCCCGGGCAACACGAGATCCTGGCCGATGCTCGCGGCTTGTGCGGTCACCACGTCCACCGGAGGCGGGGCGGAATAGGCCGACTCGCCGGCGTTCGCAACCGCGCGAGCATGCAGCAATCGCTCCACGCTCACAAGGATCAAGAGCACCCCCAGGACCCCGGCCGCGATCGTGACGCCGCGCCGGGTACGCCGGCCGATGTCCGCGCTGAAATCCGTCGACACGGCGTCATGCTCCGCCCTCGACACTTGATCCGGGTAGACGCCACGGTTTGCGCCGCCTTGCGAGGCACGGGAGCCGGCGGGATGTTCAGGGTCATGCAGGTGCATTGGCGGTACCTTCGAAGTGCGGTTCAGGGGTCGCGACGGGTTGCCGGCGCAGCAGGCGATACATGGTGGGCACGAAAACGAGGGTGGCCAGCGTCGCGAAGAAGAGGCCGCCGATGACCGCGCGGCCGAGCGGGGCGTTCTGTTCACCCCCTTCACCGATTCCGAGCGCCATCGGCACCATGCCCAGAATCATGGCGCCCGCGGTCATCAACACCGGCCGGAGCCGCGTATAGCCCGCCGTGATGGCGGCGACCAACGGAGCATCGCCGGCCTCCATTCGCTGATTGGCGAAACTCACCACCAAGATGCTGTTGGCGGTGGTGAGCCCGATGCACATGAGCGTTCCCATCAAAGCCGGGACGCTCATGGGCGTCTGGGACAAAAACAGCATCCACAACACACCGCCCAGGGCGAAGGGCACGGCCATCAATACGATCAACGGATCGATCCAGCTCTGGAAATTCATGACCAGGAAGAGGTAGACGAGAACGATCGCAAGCGCGATACCCGTAAACAGGCCGGTATAGCTCTCGCGCATCGTCTCCACCTGGCCGCTGAGAGTCACCGTCAACGCCTTGCCCGCGTCCGGCCGGTGCGCCGCGAGGACTTGGTCGATGTCGCGGGCGGCCGAGTACAGATCACGTCCCTGGACGTCTGCATGCACGTCGAACACCGGCCGAATGTTGAGTTGCGAGGTGACCAGCGGCAGCGCTTCGCGGCCGAACGTCGCCAGATTGAGCAGCAACTGGCCCGAACTCGAACCTGCGCCGGACGTGACGGGCATCGTCTGCAGGTCCTGCGCGGAGCCGATGCGATAGGTGGGCACCTGGACCACCAGCGGATAGCTCACGCTGTTGCGCGGGTCGATCCAGAAATTCGGTGCAGTTTGGGCACTCGAGTTGGTGGCGACGAGGACATTGTTCGCCGCTTCCTGCTGCGTAACTCCGGTCTCGGTGGCCAGGGTACGGTCCAGGTCGACCGTCAACGCCGGCGCATCCGGCACCTGGAATACATGCGAATCGACCACGCCGGCCACGTGCTTGAGCGAGTTCGCGATCTGTGACGCGAGCGAAAACGCGGCAGCTTGATCGGCTCCGGAGATGCGGACGTCGATGGGCGCCGGCTGTCCGAAATTCAACACCTGGTCGACGATGTCGGCGGGCTGGAAAAAGAACTGCAAGCCGGCGAAGCGGGCGGGAAGTTCACGACGCAGCATGGCCACGAGCTGCGCGGTTGCCTCGTGCTTCTCGGTCAACGAGATGAGGATTTCACCGTCCATGGGTCCGACGGTCGCCGAATCGCTCAGCGCGATGTTGATGCCGCTGTAGGGCAGGCCGATATTGTCGAGCATGACGTCGATCTGACCGTTGCCGACCAGGCGACGGATCTCGGTTTCCACCTGGGCGAAGTACTGCTGGGTCCGCTCGAGGCGCGTCCCCGGCGGGGCCCGGACGTGGAGGCGCATCTGCCCCGCATCCACTCGTGGGAAGAAGTCCCGACCCAAAAAGGGGAACAACGCTGCCGAAATGACGATGAGCGCCAAAAACACAGATACGGTGAGCCGGGCCTGCGACAGTGCCCAGGACAGTACATTGCGATAACGCTCCCGGAACCGCTCGAAGCCGCGTTCGAAACCCGCCTGGAGGCGAACCAACGGGTTTTGGGGCGTTGCCGGCGCCGCATCCTGGCCGAGCGGCGTTTCTTTCCCGAAATCGTGGACTGCGCCCTGCATCAAATATCGAAAGAGCACCGGTACCATCGTGAAGGAGAGCGCGAGACTTGCCAAAAGCGAGCCGATGACGGACAAGGACAAGGGCGAGAACAGATACTTCGCGGTGCCTTCGAGCAGGAAGACGGGCACGAAAACGATACAGATGCACAACGTCGATAGACCCGTCGGGATCGCTACTTCAACCGCACCCGCCACGATCGCCCTGTGCAGGGGTTCGCGCATGCCGACGTGCCGTTCGATGTTTTCGATCACGACGGTGCCGTTGTCGACGAGAATGCCGATGGCGAGGGCAAAGCCTCCCAACGTCATGGTATTCAGGGTCTGACCCATCAATTTGATGAACAGCACCGCCGTGATGATCGAGAGCGGGATGGCGGCCAGGATGATGACCGAGAGTCGCACGTTGCCAAGAAAGAGAATGATCACCATCGCGGTGAGGCCTGCTGCCATGCCGGCGCTCAGCAGCACGCTGTGCAGGGCGGCGCGAACGAACACCGACTGATCGAAGAGCGCTTTCACGGTGACGTCTTTGGGCAGAACGTTCTTGAGGTCCTGAAGGGCCGCCCGCACGCCGTCGATCACCGCCAAGGTCGAGACACCGCCCGTCTTGCGGATCGACATGAGGGCGCCGGGCGTACCATTCACGGAAACGGAATTGGTCTGCACCTGAAAGCCGTCGTGGACGTGAGCCACGTCGCGCATGAATATCGTTCTGCCGCCCACCTGTTTGATGGGGAACGCGTTTATGTTGTCGAGGATGTCAGGCGAGTTGTTCATCGCCAGGGTGTAATCCTTGTCGCCGATCTTGACGTCGCCCGACGGCAGGATGACGTTTTGATGTTGCAGGGCGCTGCTCACGTCGGCGGCGGAGAGACCGCGCGCCTGCAGCGCCGGCAGGTCGAGGTCCGCCATGATGACCCGCGGTTTGCCGCCGTACGGATAGGGCACCTCGGCGCCGTGAACCACGGCGAGGGCGGGGCGGATGATGTTCTGACCCAGGTCGTTGAGCCGGGTATCCGGCAGCGATTTGCTCGAAAGGCTCAACTGAATGATCGGCACGTCGGTCGCGCCGTAGCGCAGCACGAGCGGAGGAGTGATGTTCGGCGGCATGTACTTGAGCACGACCAGCGCACTGCTCGCCAGTTGCGAGACCGCGCGGGTCACGTCGGCGCCCTCGTGCAGGTAGATTTTCTCGACGCCGACGCCCTGATAGCTCACCGCCTCGATGCGCGAGATGTCGTCGACCAGCGAGGCGAGCTGCCGCTGGTGCAGGGTCAGGATGCGATTTTGAATGTCCTGCGCACTCATGCCGTTGTAGGTCCAGACGACGGCCGCCACGGGAATGTCGATTTCCGGGAAGATGTCGATCGGCATGCGAAGCGCGGCACCGATACCCATCAAGGTCACCAGGATCAGCACGGCGACCACGGTATAAGGCCTTTTCAAAGCGATTTCGACGACGGACATGCAGACTCCTCGCGGGCGGAGTGGCACTGTAGGCCGCGCGCGCGCCACGAGTCAGGGCCCGAAAGTCACGACTTCGACGTGACTTCGGTCACCTCCTGGGCGGCGGGTGTCCTCGGGAAATCAGCGCAAGCCCGAGGCGGGTATTGGCGTGCAGCTTGTCCATGATCCGGCTGACGTAGTTTTTCACCGTTCCTTCCGCCAGGGACACGATCTCGGCGATCTGGCGATTGCTCATCCCGGCGGCGATCAACTCGAGGATTCGTTCCTCCTTTTCGGTCAGCGCTTCGGTCGATGATGGTCTCACTGGGTGGTCGTCTGCGGTTCCGCGGAGCGGGACGGCGGACGTGCCTTTGTGAGGGTCGTCCGAGGAAGTCACCGGTGCCAGTTTTCGAAATTGATCCATCACCTTGCGTGCGATCTGCGGCGTCAGGCGGGATTCCCCGCGGCGCAGCGCGCGGATGGTTTCGAGGATCTCGCTCTCCGCGACGTCCTTGAGCAGATAGGCCTGCGCACCCGCGCGCACGGCTTCGAACACCGTTTCGTCGTCATGCAACGTCGTCAACACCAGGACCTGGGTCTGCGGCAGCGCCTGGGTGATTTCGCGGGTGGCGGCCACCCCGTTCTTGACCGGCATGTGCAAATCCATGAGGATCACATCGGGCCTCAAGAGTTTGGCGAGCTCGACCGCCTCCGCGCCGTTGCAGGCCTGACCCACCACCTCCATGTCCGGCTCCATGGCTATCAGAAGCGCCGCCCCCCGCCGCACCAGCGCCTGGTCTTCCGCAATCACGACTCTGATGGTGTGCAAGATGGTGCCTTGTGGCGGTCGAAATAGGGAGTTGAACTCGCGTGCTAGAGTCGCACCGGCAACATACTGCCGTCTCATCTGGATCAAAGGAAGTGACGTCGGTCACTACTTCGCGTGGCATTCATGACCGTAGCGGGCCTCAGGCGCCGTCTCGATTCGCTGAAAATCTTCAACCCGCGGCGCAGTCAGGCGGCGGGCGCTCTGTGGCTCATCGCGGCGTTGTCGCTCAGCTATGCGATCGGCGCGGCGGTGTGGGTGGGGGCGATCGCCCGCGACAACGTCGTGGAACAGCATGCGCGTCGTCTGGCGCTCGAAACGGACCAGTTGAGCTCCGATCTGAGCCAGGCAATCATCGCGCGGCTCGGGGCGATTCGGGCGATGGAGGGGCTGCC
>CAZZYJ010000099.1:0-11266 GCA_964658215.1 uncultured Steroidobacteraceae bacterium
CCTCCTGCCGAAGGCCGTATGAAAACGTCCGCCGCGGCTCTTCCGATCGGCGTCATCGGCGGCGGCTTGGGAGGGCTCGCGGCGGCCTGCACGTTGGCGGCCCGCGGCCTGCAGGTGGTGTTGTTCGAAAAAAACGACTGGTTGGGAGGCAAAGCGGCGCAACTGGCCGAGGAGGGATTTCGCTTCGACATGGGCCCGACCATCCTCACCATGCCGAGCGTGTTGACGCGGGTATTCGGCGAGGCGCAGCGCAAGGTGTCCGACTACATGGAGCTGAAGCGCCTGGACCCGCAGTGGCGGTGCTTTTTCGCCGATGGCGCGCAGATAGATCTGCGCGAGGACGAAAACACCATGGCGTCGTCCATCCGCGCTTTCGCGCCCGCGGATGAAGCCGGTTTTCGGGACTTCATGGCCATGTCGTCGACGCTGCATACGGTGTCGGAGAAGGTGTTCTTCTGGCGTTCGATAGAAACGGTGGCCGACACCATGCGTATTCGCGGCATGAACCGGGCGGACTGGCGGGATGTCCTGAATCTGCGCATGGGGTCATCCGTCGCGGCGCAGATCCGAAAACGGGTTGCGGACGAACGGCTGTGCCAGATGCTCGATCACTTCGTGCAGTACGTGGGCAGCTCCCCTTACAAGTCGCCCGCGGTGCTGTGCGGGATTGCCCACATGCAAACGGAGGAGGGCATCTGGTACCCGGTGGGTGGCACACGGGCGGTGCCGCTGGGCCTGCAACGTCTGGCGCAGGAACTCGGGGTGGTGTTTCGGACGGGTACCGACATCGTGCGCATCAGTTCGCGCGCCGGCCGGGTGGACGGCGTCGTCACCAGCACCGGCGAATCCATTGCGCTTTCGGCGGTCGTGTCGAACATGGACAGCGTGCGGACCATGCGTGAACTGGTGGGGGGCGCGCCGAACAAATCGTTCACGCGGCGCTGGCGGCGGGATGCCGCCTGTTCGGGGGTGGTGCTCTACCTGGGACTCGACCGGCGCTACGAGCATTTGGCGCACCATAATTTCGTATTCTCGAAGAGCCCTGAAGAGGAATTTCGATGGATATACGAGAAGGGGGAGCCGGCGCCGGATCCGACCTGTTATGTTGCCGCGCCGGGCGCCACCGAGCACGGGGTGGCGCCCGACGGCGGCGAGGCACTCTACGTCCTCGTGCACACGCCGTTCCTGCGACCCCATCACGATTGGTCGGCGATGTTCGCGCCCTACCGCCAGGTCATTTTGGACAAGCTCAAGGTGGCCGCCCTCATGCCGGATTTGGAGGAGCGTATCGTATTCGAGCGCCACCTGACCCCGCAGAACATCCACGACCGGTACCGCGTCCTCGACGGAGCCATTTACGGACTGGCCAGCCACGGCAAATTCAGCGGCGCCTTCAAGCCGGGGAATCGGTCGCGCGATCTTCGCGGTCTGTACCTGGCGGGAGGCGCCGCGCATCCGGGACCCGGTATGCCGATGGTGCTGATGAGCGGGTGGATCGCCGCCGACAGCCTGTGTCAGGACTTGGACTCTGCCGAGCCGGCGCTTGCGTAGGCGCGAAGCGGTAGCAGCGCTGCGCGACGTCCAAGGGAATGGGTTGCTGCCGGACCCGGTCAGGCGATATTCGGCGCCTTTGTTCACCGGCTTCGTGCGCTATCTGCGTTGGTACGCCGGGCGCCATTTTCATTCGGTGCGCGTGTCGCTCGAGGGTGTGCCGTGGACGGCCACAGGCCGACCCCTCGTCATCTACAGCAACCATCCGTCCTGGTGGGACCCCCTGGTGTTCATGCTCCTCGGCGACGCCCTGTTTCCGGGGCGTCGCGGCTATGGCCCCATGGACGCGAAATCGCTGGCGCGATACCCCGTTCTAGAACGATTGGGAATTTTCGCAATCGACCCAACCTCGGCGCGGGGTGGCGTCGCATTCATGGTGCAGGCGCAACGTATCCTGGCCGGGCGTACCGCCATCCTCTGGCTCACGGCGCAGGGCGCCTTTACGGACGCGCGACAGCGGCCGATCGCGCTTCGACCGGGGTTGGGCCAGCTGGCGCTGCGGGTGCCGGGCGTGGTGGTCCTCCCGCTGGCGGTGGAGTATCCGTTTTGGAACGAAAGCCGGCCCGAAGCGCTGTGCCGCTTCGGCAGTCCCCTCGTCATCGACGAACTCGACGCCAAGCAACGCTCAGCGCAGACACTGAACGCCGTTTTCGAGCGGGCGCTGTCACGCACCATGGATCAGCTCTCTCACGAGAGTCAGCAACGCGATCCGGCTCTCTTCCGCGCGCTGCTGCGGGGGCGGTCGGGTGTCGGAGGGATTTACGACGTCTGGCGCCGGCTGCGGGCATGGTCGCGCGGCTGCTCATTCGAGGCGTCGCACGGACCGCCGCCATGATCGCGATGCAGATTCTGATGTGCGTGCTGGCCGGCGTCCCGCTCGTGATGACCTTGCGCAACCTGCGGGAATATCGTACGCCTGGCCGCAGCGCGAGCCGGGCGCAAATCAGCGTGCTGATCCCGGCACGCGACGAGGAAGCCAACATTGCGGAGGCCTGCGCGGCGGTATTGGCCAGTCGGGACGTCGATCTGGAATTGATCGTGCTCGACGATGCCAGTACCGACAGGACGCTGGAGATTTTGCGAACGATGACGGATCCGCGTCTGCGCGTGGTGTCGGCGCCGCTGCTTCCGAGCGGCTGGTGCGGCAAGCAGCATGCGTGCCACCTGTTGGGCCAGGCCGCCACGCGGGATCTGCTGGTGTTCGTCGATGCCGATGTCCGACTCGAACCCGATGCTTTGAACCGCATGGCCGGATTCATGGAAACGACGCACGTCGCGTTGGCCAGCGGGGTTCCGCGCCAAGTCCTCGGAACCTGGTTCGAGCGGTTGGTGTTGCCGCTCATTCATTTCATGCTGTTGGGTTACCTGCCCATGACGTTGATGCGCCAGCGGGCAGACCCCCGTTTCGGCGCAGGGTGCGGGCAGCTTTTCGTGGCACGGCGTGCTGCGTACCGGGCCGTGGGAGGCCATGCTGCGATCGCAAGCGCCATTCACGACGGGTTGGCGCTGCCGCGCGCATTTCGGCGCGGCGGCCATCGCACGGCGTTGTTCGACGCGACGGTATTGGGACACTGCCGCATGTACACCCATGCGGCGCAGGTCTGGGAAGGATTGAGCAAAAATGCGACGGAAGCGATGGCGACGCCGGCGGCGCTGCCCGTGTGGACGGTGATTCTCGGCGGCGGCCAGATCCTGCCCGTCGTGCTCTTCTTGGTCACCGCCAGCGTTCCGGCCGGCATCGCCACCGCACTCGGCATCACCACCCGGCTGATCCTCGCCCATCGATATCGACAGCCGTGGCTGTCGGCGTTGTTGCACCCCGTGGGCATCGGTGTGCTCTTGTCGATCCAGTGGTTCAGTCTCCTGCGAGCAGGCGCCGGGGGGTCGGCGACCTGGCGGGGCCGTCGCTATGCGGCGCGTTGAGGTTGCTGGTCCGGCGGTGGAGCATGCCCTGAACGACGGCCGCATCGCCGCCGCCGCCTGGGCGAAGGAATCCGTGTCCGCACGGTTGCGGGTGGTGCGAAGGGCGCGCCATGCGATGGCCCGTCATGCAACGGCTCTGGCGGCGACGGTCACGAGCCGCCCCGTCCGCGATACCCTGGTATGCGAGGTGCTTCCTCTGCTCGATGCCATGCGCTTCCTGGAGCGGCGCGCACGTGGCCTGTTGGCCACGCAGCGCGTGCGTGGCGGGAGGCCCCTGTGGTTGCGGGGCATCTCGGCGGAGATCCACAGGGAGCCGCTCGGCGTGGTATTGATCCTGGGACCCGGCAACTATCCGCTGTTCCTTCCCTGCGTGCAGGCCATGCAGGCCTTGGTGGCCGGCAATGCCGTCTGCCTGAAACCGGCGCCGGGCGGCGAGGCCGCCGCCGCCGCGGTGGCGCAATGGCTGTGGCAGGCCGGACTGCCCGAACATCTTTTGCAACTGCTCGACGCGTCGGCCGGCCCCGCGGCCGTGGACCGTGGGTTCGACCGGATCGTTCTCACCGGATCGGCGGAGACCGGAGTGGCCGTCTTACGGGCGAGCGCCGCCCCGCTGACGCCCGTCACCCTGGAACTGTCGGGATGCGACGCAGCCTACATCATGGCGGGAGCGGATCTACCTCGGGTGGCGCGGTGTCTCTCTTATGGACTCACCTTGAACGGGGGCGCGACCTGCATCGCGCCACGTCGGGTGTTCGTGCTCGAAAGCCTGGCGCTGCACGTCGAACGGTTGCTGGTGGACATGCTGGTGTCGAGCGCACGCGACCGCCTCCCCATGCTGCGCAATCAAACCCTGGTTCATCTCCTCGAACAGGCGTCGGCGGCCGGCGCGCGGCTCCTGCAGGGCGCCGCGGATCTTCCCGTCATCGTCGCCGATGCACGATGCGACATGGAGTTGTTGCAACGTGATGTGTTGGCGCCATGGCTCGCGCTGATACCCGTCCCGGATATGGCGACGGCCCTTGTGGAGGATCTCAAATGCCCGTATGCGCTGGGCGCGTCCGTCTTCGGGCCTGCCGACGCGGCGCGGCGCTTCGCGCGGCAGATTCGCGCGGGTTCCATCTGTATCAACGATCTGATCGTACCCACCGCCGATCCGCGGTTACCCTTCGGCGGCGGCGGCCGTAGCGGTTTTGGACGAACGCGCGGGGCGGAGGGGCTCCTGGAAATGACCGCCGCTAAATCGGTGAGCGTCCGGCGCGGCACGTTCCTGCCCCATCTGGCTGCGCCGCGACCGACGGACGCCGTGCGATTTGCGAAAATGATCAATCTTCTCCACGGAAGATGGTGAGAGGGAGCGGGGGACCCGGCTACCGAGGTGCTCCGAGACACGATCGTGCGCCGCAAGTTCATGCGAGTTTCAGCCTACACGGTTTCGATTTGCGCTTCCGCGGCCGAGACTTAGGTTGGTTTGTTCATGAAGGAGGTCACGTTGACCTTCGTCCAGTGCTCGGACATCGTGGCTGCATGCCAACTCAAGCACGCTCCATCGCGTCCCTCACCATCTCCTTCGGGCTCGTGGCGATTCCGGTCAAGCTGTACTCGGCGACGATTTCATCCGAACGCATATCCTTCAACCTGCTTCGCAAAGGCGATGGTTCCCGCGTCAAGCAGCAGTACGTGGCGGTGAACGACGGCAAGCTGGTGGAGCGGTCGCAGATGATCAAGGGCTATGAATTCGCCAAGGACCAATACGTGCAGTTCAGCCCCGACGAGCTCAAGTCGCTGGAGGAGACCACCACTCACTCCATCGACATCGGGCAATTCGTGCCTCTGGAATCGGTAGATCCCGTCTATTTCGACGGCACTTATTATCTGGCGCCGGACAAGGGGGGCGCGAAGCCCTATTCCTTGCTGGCGACCGCGCTCGAGAAGACCAAACAATGCGCAGTGGGACGTTGGATCTCCCGCGGCAAGGAGAACATCGTCGTCATCCGGCCCATGGGAGAGGGGCTGGCCATGCACCAACTGCATTTTCAGGCCGAGGTGCGTGCGATCAAGGATGTTGGGCTGGAGCCCACGAAGGTCTCCGAGGCGGAGCTCAAACTCGCCGAGCAGCTGATCGATCACCTGGCTGCGAAACGCTTCGACCCCCACGAATTCCACGACGAGTTCAAGGCCCGCGTCGAGGCGGCCATACAGAGAAAGGTCGCCGGCAAGGAGGTTTCGATGTCCGAGGCCCCGGTGGCGAAGAGCGGCGGCAGCAATGTGATCGATTTGATGGAATCGCTACGCGCAAGCCTCGGGGCGAAGGCTAGCAAGCCGGCTGCCAAGGAACGCAAGGAGCCGAAACGCGCGGAAGAACCGAAGGCGCGCAAGTCCTCGCGGCGTTGAGCGCATCTCGGTGATCCCATGAAGAAGAAACAAACCGCCGCGCACGCCCACTACGTACGGGGGTCGGCCCTCGAGGACGACGATCTCAAGGCGGCCCGTGCCGCGTACGAGGCCTGTCTGGCCGGTGATTGCAGTCATCTGGAAGCACGGATCAACCTGGGTCGCCTGCTGCACGTGGAGGGCCTGCTTCGCGAAGCGGACGCGATCTACGAGGCGCACGAAGAGCCCAACGCCATCCTCTTCTTCAACTGGGGGGTGCTGCTGGAAGACATGAAACGTGATCTCGATGCGATCGAAGCCTATCGCAAAGCCATCGTGCACGATCCCGGCATTGCGGATGCGCACTTCAACCTGTCGCTGCTGCACGAGCGGCTGGGCGAGGCGCAGGCGTCGTTTCGGCATTTGTTGGCGTATCACCGCCTGGAAAAGGCCCACCAATCCAAGAGCCGCAAGAAGCTCAAATGAGGGCGCTCGTCACTTAGAGCGCAAACCGGCGCTGAACATCAGGTAGGCCGTTCTACCCGGTGCGGGCTCGAAGAATCGCAAATTGACGTCGTTCACGATCACCGATCCGACGTAGCGCCGGTCCGTCAGGTTGTCGAGACTTGCGAACTCGCTCACCTGCCAGTGATGGGTATTCTGCTCGAAGCCTGCGCGTACGTTGGCCACCCAGTAGCCGGCCGCGGCTGCGGAATTGCGATCGTCCGCCTGGATTTGCGCTCTCCCCTGCGCCTCCAAGGTTGCAGTGAAACCGAACGCGGACTGTGTCCAGGTCACGCCCGCATACAAGGAGTTCATCGGTACGCCCGGCAGACGGCTTCCCGCGACGACCCACGAGCCGTTGGCCGCTGTCGAGCCGGCGCCGGTCGCCGTTTGCGCGCAGGGTGTGCCCACGCAGGCGGTGTAGGACCGGGCCACCACGGCTCGCATATAGGTGTAGGCCACCCGTGCTGCGAACCCGCCGGTGAGATCTGCATCGAGGGCGAGCTCCGCGCCATGCCGCGTCGTTTCGCCGATATTCTGATTCACGGTCCGACCGTTGGCATTGGCGAGCACCGCCAGTTCATTCGTGGTCTTTATGTAGAAGCCGGCGAGGTTGATCCGCACGGACGCGTTGCCCGCCTTGAGTCCTGCCTCGTAGTTGTCGCTGCGCGCGGGCCGCAGGGCAAGGTTCAGGCCCGGCAGACTGCCGTCGGTGGAGCGATACGCGAGGTCGTTCAAGGTGGGCGTCTCGAAGCCCTTGCCATAGGAGGCGTACAGGTTCATGCGCGAGGTGGCGCGGAAGGTGGCACCGCCCACCGGGTCCAGCGCTGAATAGCGCACGCCGCTGGCGGTGCCGCTGCCGGATAGATGGTCGCGTGAGGACACCTGGACCGCACTGTTGCGCACCCCGGCGATGAGAAGCCAGCGAGAGCCCGAATTCCATTGCGCCTGCAGATACTGATCGAAATCGTAGACGTGGTTGGCCTCGTCGCGTCTCAGGCTGCCTTGGACCCCAGGTTCATTGCCGACGTAATTGGCGTAGCCCTTGCGGGCTTCCGCCAGATCTTCGTAACTCAACCCGAACGTGGTCGAGACCTGGGTGGCGCCGACGTCGTGCCGATCGGTGAGGTGCGACTCCACGCCGAAAAACGCCCGGCTCAGGTCGATGACGCCGCCGGGATACAGCGCAGTGGCCTGCTGGACGGCCTGCGGGATGGACTGGAACTGCGTGGTCGTGCGATGTCCGGTGTAGGCCGTGCTCGTGACATGCTCGTGCGCGGCCGGCTCGGTGTCGTACACCATGCCGAATTGTTCCTGCGCGAGATCCTTTCTCGTGTCGTAGGCGACCGCTCCCGTCCCGGCCTGCGCGGGATCCGCAGCCACCTGGGCGCGCGTCAGCCCGAGGGGGTCCTGCACGAATGGTGTTTGCACCGCGTTGCCGATGAGCGTGAGCCGCGACGTCGAGGTCAGCTCGAAACGTACCCGGGCATTGAAATTATTCCGCTCCGCCTGGCTGTGGTAGCGATAGCCGGACGTTTGGAAATGCGCCGCGTCCACCACATAGTTGACGGCGCCCTGGTCACCCGTCATGCGCAGCGCGTAACGCTGCGTGTCGAAGGTGCCGTAGACGCTGGTGCCGTCCACGGCGAAGCCGGGCTTCGCGTCAGCGGTGAAAACGGCGATGACCCCGCCCGAGGAATTCCCGTAGAGCGCCGAGAAGGGGCCGCGCAACACCTCGATGTGATCGGCCGAACCCAAGTCGAATTGTGAAAACTGCCCCTGGCCGTCGGGCAGGGTGCCCGGTATGCCGTCGGCATAGAGCCGCACGCCGCGCACCCCGAAACTCGAACGCGCGCCGAAGCCACGCACCGATATCTGCAGATCCTGGGCGTAGTTCTGCCGGCTTTGCACCGATACGCCCGGCACCGTCAGCAGCGATTCCGACAGGTTGACCTGCAACTGACCGGGGTGCAGCGTCCCCTGCGTCACACGATCTATCGAAACCGGCAGGTCGGAGCTCGACTGCGCGATGCGCGTCGCGGTGATCACGATGGGTGCAACGTCGAAAGGGGCGTCCGCGACGATCAACGAAAAGTCACCTTGGCCGCTGCACATGCGTCGTCGAAACAGTGGATGTGGATGGCAGGAAGCTCCCGGCTCTAACGAAAAATTACGTACGATGGCGGGCCGGAGTTGACCACGACATGGACTTTAGTTGTTTTAGAGCCAACTCGGTCAACGCGGGCGATCCGGCGTTCCACGCCTGCTCGAATGCGGTCACGCAAGGACGTGCGCATTCGGTTATCCACGAGCTTGCTCCGCCGTGTTGCCGAGACGCTTGGCTATGTACCGGCGGGCATGTTTCGGCTTGGGTGCGAACAACTTCTCGCCCAGGCGCAGGGCCTTGCGCTGCAGTCTTCGGCGGCGTTTGGCGAGGCGGGAGGTCCATTTCTTCAGGGACCTGGCCTTGCCCGCGAAGGGCGGCAGTGTCGCCAGCTGGTTCATCTTCTGATGCAGAACGGCGAGGTCGTGATCGTCGCCCAGATGCTTGGCAAGCCGTTCGCTCCTGCTGCGCCAGCGCGCGAAGCGGGGACCGTGCAGGTGAGCGACGGCGCCAAGTTCATTCAGGAAATACTTCACCTGCTTGCGCCATTCGTGCAGATCTTCGTCGGACGGTCTGCTCTCGGCGGTGGCGCGGGCGGCGCGGGCCTTGCGGTACGCATGGGCCAGTCCTTGCTTCACGTCAAAATTCCGCGCACCCTTTCCGGTGAGTTCGTGGATCCGCCGGGCCGACTCCTCGAGACGGGCCGCTTCGGCGCGCATCGTGGCGGTCTTGAACGCCTCGAGGCGCTCGGCGTGCTCACGCCGCAACGCGCGCATGAGCTGGCGGCCGCTTGCCCGTGTGCCCTCGCCGTCTGATTTGCGGCGTAGCAGCTCTAGCGTCTCCATCAAGGTTCGCGCATCGCGTATCGCCGTCAGGGGCCGGCCGGCATCGCGCAGCAGCCGGTTTTCGCGGCGGAAGGCGGCGTCGCCCAGGGCGGCTCGCAGCAGGCGCAACGTGGCCCGCGCGCGCTTGAGAGTCTTGCGGGTGTCATGCACGGCGGCATCGGAGTCGACCCGCTTGCGCAGGCTCGCCGCGGCCGCCCCCACCTGGCCGAGGTAGAGGCCACCCACCGCGGTGAGCGGCGCCGCCGCCGCCGCCGCCTGGTCAGGCTGGCTCATCGGCGCCGCTGCGGGTGTAACGCTGGATCGCGTCGTCGAGGAGGCGCTCCGCCGCGCGCGCGCCCTGCCGGGTCAGGGGCGTGAAAATACGTCCCTCGACGCGGTTGTAGTGAATGAAGAAATACTCGAGTTCGGCAAGCGCCGGGGCGGACAGGTCGGCGAGGCGGCGCAGGCGCGGGACGTTGACCGGCGTCACCGGCACCGCGACCAGCCGGTCGTTGCGGATCTTGTGCCGTGCCTCGGTTTGCAGGGCGGTAATCACGCCGATCAAACGCACCGTCAACAGACAGCCGACGAAGGTGGGTGCGTCGATGAGCACCACGACGTCCAGCGCATCGCCATCGTCGCCGAGCGTACCCGGAATGGAACCGAAATCGTACGGGAAATGCATGCCGTCGGGCAGGGTGCGGCTGAGTTTGAACAGCTGGCGGGCTTCGTCGAACTTGAATTTGTTGCGGCTGCCGCGCGGCGTGTCCACGACGACGTGCGTAAGTCCGCGGCCCGCGCGGGCGGGCTGTCGCATCGCCGATGTCATGACGGACCGAATCGGCCCACAGGATGAATCAGGACGAGCGTGAAAGCAGAGCGCTGCATGGGTTGCTTGAAGAAGGGCCCTGGTCGACGTTTGCGACACGATACACCGGCAAGGGTGCAGCCGGAAGGCACGAATGCGGTGGGAAAAGACGACGCGGGCGGTCGGAAATGGTGACGCGGGTCGCGATCAAACAGCGCATCACCGGTGATGTCTTCTCGCTTTGCGGCGGCGTTATGGATAACGTGGCGTCCCATGCTCGCGCCGTGCTCCCGTCCCGCTCGTCCCGCCCGGCCTTCCGTCGGTCGTCCTGCCCGTGCGCAGCGGGCGCCGCTCGAGGTGCGTGGTGGCTGAGGCGTCACCGGCGCCGGTGGTTTCGCTGCATGGATTCGAGGGCCGCGATGGCGCGCGCCTGATCTATCGCGAGCTGGGCGGGGGGCGCCCGCTGGTGCTGCTGCACGGCTATTTCTCGACGGCGACAGTGAACTGGCTGCGCTACGGGCACGCGGCCGTGCTGGCGGGACGGGGCCACCGCGTCATCCTCCCCGACCTGCGTGCGCACGGCGACAGCGCGAAGTCGCACGAGGCGGCCGCCTATCCGGCGGACGTGCTCGCCGATGACGGGCTCGCCTTGATCGAGCAGCTGGGACTGGTCGACTACGACCTCGGCGGCTATTCGCTCGGCGCCCGCACGACGCTGCGCATGCTGGTGCGGGGTGCGCGGCCGCGGCGGGCCATCGTGGCGGGGATGGGATTGGAGGGGATCGTGCATCCCGGCACGCGCTCGACGTTCTTTCGTCACCTGCTCATGCATCCCGGCACCTTCGCCCGTGGCTCACCGGAAGGCCTGGCGGAGGCCTTCCTCAAGACCGTGGGCGGCGATGCGCAGGCGCTGGTGCGTGTACTCGACACCTTCGTCGACACGCCCAGCGAGGCGCTGGCACGTATCGACGTGCCGACCTTGGTGCTGGCGGGCGTGGAGGATCGCGACAACGGCTCGGCCCAGGCCCTCGCCTCGGCGCTGCCCGACGGGCGTTACGCGTCGATGCCGGGCAACCACATGAGCGCGGTCACGAAGCCTGAACTCGGGCTCGCGATCGCGGATTTCCTCGACGGACGCGCCTGAGGGGCCTCCGGCGCCTGAGTGGCGAAGCCGGCGGACCG
>CAZZYJ010000100.1:0-11121 GCA_964658215.1 uncultured Steroidobacteraceae bacterium
GCGTCTTCGGCCGCACGGCCTTGTCCTGCACTTCTTCGTCGCGGCGGCCGGTGCCGGCTATGATGCGGTCCTGTTCGATGCCCATGGGTGAAGCTTACGCCTTGACCGCGGCCTTGAGCGCGCGCCGGATCAGCTCCGTGGTGGACAAGCCCGGCTCGTCCGCGGCTTTGAGAAGTCGGGTCACCTCGGGCGGCTTGTAGCCGAGTGCGATCAAGGCGCTGAACGCTTCGTGCTGTGCCGTCGGCGGGATGCCGAGGCCCGCCGCCGACAGCGTCCCGGTGCCGGACGAGGCCAGCTTCTGCACGCTGTCGCGCATCTCAATCAACACGCGCTCGGCGGTCTTGCGGCCGATACCCGGAATGCGCGTGAGCATGGCCACGTCCTCCGCCTCGATGGTGCGCAGGAAATCCTCGACGCTCGCGCCCGAGAGGATGCCGAGCGCGATCTTCGGCCCCACCCCGGAGATCTTCAGCAGCGCCCGGAACAGCCGGCGTTCGCCGTCCGTGCCGAAGCCGAACAGGATGTGGGCGTCTTCGCGCACCACCAGATGCGTGAACAACGCCACCGCTTCGCCGAGCGCGGGGAGGCCGTAGAACGTCGACATGGGCGCCTCGAGTTCGTAGCCGACGCCGCCCACGTCCACCAGCAGTTGCGGCGGCTGTTTGGCGGCGAGGCGGCCGCGCAGGAAGCCGATCACACCGGTCCGCCGGCGCGCGCCACCGCCACGCGCATCCGGCCGCGCAGTGCGTGGCACACCGCCGCCGCCAGCGCGTCCGCGGCATCCTCGGCCACGGCCGCGTCGAGCTTGAGGAGGCTCCTCATCATGAGCTGCACCTGGGCTTTCTCGGCGCCGCCGCTGCCCACCACCGCGAGCTTGATCTGCCGCGTCGCGTATTCGAACACTTCGGCGTTCGCCGCATGCGTGCCGCAGATGGCCGCGCCGCGTGCCTGACCGAGCTTCAACGCACTGTCCGGATTGCGATTGACGAACACCTTCTCGATGGCGATTTCGTGCGGCCGGTATTCGGCGACGATGGTCTGTACGCAGCGGAAGATCTCGCACAGGCGCGACGCGAATTCGCCCTCGCCGGTGCGGATGACGCCGCTCGCGACGTAGCAGAGCCGCGCGCCCGTGGCGTCGATCACGCCGAACCCCGTGCGTTGCGAGCCGGGGTCGATGCCGAGCACGCGAATGGTCGAAGTCATGGGCGGGTATGATACCGGCAATGGCCGCCCGAACGCACTGACGATCAAGCGCATGGAAACCACCATCCTGTCGCGGGCTCCCAGCGAGGGCGTGCAGGCCGCCTTTGCGGCGGCGCGCGGGCTCGACCTGCCCGTCGCCGCCGAGGCGCTGCGCGGCAGCGCACTCGACGTGGCCGAGATCGTGCGCACGCTCGACGCGGACGACGACGTGGTGATCGCAGCGCTGCTGCATCCGCTGCTCGACGCCCGCCTGCTCGACCACGCGGCCGCCGAGAAGCGCTTCGGGTCGGAGGCTGCGCGGCTGGCACGCGCGCTCGGGCAGCTCGGCCATTTCGGCCTGCCGGCCGACTGGAGCCCGGCGCTCGGCCTCGAGAGCGGACAGGCCGAAGCGCTGCGCAAGATGCTGCTGGCCGTGATCGGCGACGTACGGCTGGTGGTGGTGCGGCTCGCCGAGCAGCTGCAGAAGATGCGTTCGGCCAAATCGCTGGACCCGGCGCTGCAGCGCAAGTTCGCCATCGAAACCCGCGAGGTGTATGCGCCGCTCGCCAACCGCCTGGGGGTGTGGCAGGTCAAATGGGAGCTCGAGGACCTCGCCTTCCGCTACCTCGAGCCCGCGCAGTACCAGCATATCGCGGCGGCTCTCAAGGTGCGCCGTTCCGAGCGCGAACGCTACATCGACGAACTGAAGAGCCTGCTGCAGGGCGAGCTGCAGGCCGCGGGCATCGAAGCCAGCATCGAGGGGCGCCCGAAGCACCTCTACAGCATCTGGCGCAAGATGCGCGACAAGCACCTGGCCTTCCATCAACTCATGGACATCCGCGCCGCACGCGTGCTGGTGGGCTCGGTGGCCGAATGCTATGCGGCGCTCGGCGTGGTGCATTCGCTGTGGCAGTTCATCCCCGGCGAGTTCGACGACTACATCGCGACGCCGAAAGACAACTTCTACCGCTCCATCCACACCGCCGTCATCGGACCGGGCCAGCAGCCCGTGGAAATCCAGATCCGCACCCACGACATGCACGCGAACTCGGAGCGCGGCGTGGCGGCGCACTGGCGCTACAAGGAACGCGGCCGCAGCGATCAGGCCTACGAGAAGAAGATCAACCAGCTGCGTTCGCTGCTGACGCCTGCGGACGCTTCCGAACCGGAACGCGACTTTCTGGATCGCATGCGCGTCGATCTGTTCCAGGACCGCGTGTACGTGGTCTCGCCCAAGGGCGAGATCGTCGACGTGCCCGTGGGCGGCACCCCGCTCGACTTCGCCTACCAGGTCCACACCGACCTCGGCCACCGCACCCGTGGTGCCAAGGTCAACGGCCGCATCGTCGCCCTCGATCACCGCCTGAAGAACAGCGACAGCGTGGAGATCATCACCGCCAAGGCGGCGCAGCCGTCGCGCGACTGGCTGTCGGCGGGGTCGGGATATCTCGCGAGCCCGCGCCACCGCAACAAGGTGCGCGCGTGGTTTCGCAGGCAGAACGAAGCGCAGAACAAGCTCGAAGGACGCGCGCTGTTCGACCGCGAACTGCAGCGGCTCGGCGAGGGCAGCCCGCCCATCCCGGACCTGCTCGAGGAACTTCACCTGCCGAGCACGGAGGCCCTGCACGAGGCGCTCGGCCTCGGCGAGTTGAGCGTGGCGCAGGTGGCCGGTGCCATCCAACGGCTGCTGCACGCGCGTGAACCGCGGCCGGACTTTCCGGCGCGCCCGCGCGGTCCCGCCCGTGAACCGGAGGCTCAAGTCCAGGGCATCGGCCACCTGCTGTCCACCTATGCCCGGTGCTGCAAACCCGTACCGCCCGAACCCATCGCCGGCTACATCACCGTGGGGCGCGGCGTGAGCATCCACGCCCAGTCCTGCGCCAATCTCGGCAGGCTCGCGGCACGCACCCCGGCGCGCGTGCTCGCCGTCACGTGGGGCACGCTCGCGAGCGGAGAGTTTCCGGTCGACATCGAGGTGCAGGCGTTCGACCGCCATGGCTTGGTACGCGACGTCAGTGCGGCCCTCGCGGACGAAAAAATCAGCATCCAGGGGATGACCACCGTCACCGACCGGCGCGAGAACATCGCCCACATGAAGATCGCCATTTTGATCACCGGCCTGCCGCATCTGTCGCGGCTCCTGGCACGGGTGGCGCAGGTGGCAAACGTGCTGAGCGCGCGACGCCGCAAGTGAGCGCCGCGGGCGGGTAGTGCGGCCGACGGGTACGGGCGGCGGGCGGGGCCCTCCGTGGCCGCCGCCTGCGACCGGCCAGCGCCGGTCGGCCAAGGCTCTCGCGTGCTAGCGGTTGATCCCGTCGATCATCTTCTTGTCCACCGCGAGCGCCGCCTCGTGAATGGCCTCCGACAGCGTGGGGTGGGCATGCATGGTGCGCTGGATGTCTTCGGTGCTCGCCGAATACTCGAGCGCGAGCACGGCTTCGCCGATCAACTCGCCGGCCATGGGACCGATGACGTGCACGCCCAGCACCTCGTCGTCATCCTGGGCCGAGACGATCTTCGCCATGCCGGCACCGGCCTCCATGGCACGGGCACGGCCGCTGGCGGCGAACGGGAAGGCACCCACCTTGTAGGCACGACCGCTGGCCTTGACCTGCTCCTCGGTCAACCCCACCCAGGCGATTTCCGGGGCGGTGTAGATCACCGATGGGATCACCTTGTAGTTCACGGCGCCGAATTCACCGGCGATCAGATCGGCGACCATCACGCCTTCCTCCTTGCCCTTGTGCGCGAGCATGGGACCCCGCACCACATCGCCCACCGCCCAGACGTTCTCGACGCCGGTGCGGCACTGGTCGTCGACCTCGATGAAGCCGCGCGGGTCGACCTTCACGCCGGTGCCGTCGGCCAGCAGATCGTGCGTGAACGGACGGCGCCCCACGGCCACCACCAGCTTGTCCACCTGCAACGTGTGCTCGCCCTGGGCGTCCACGTACACGACGTCCACGGCCTCGCCGGTCACGATCGCGCGGGTCACCTTGGCGCCGAGTTTGAGGTCGAGCCCTTGTTTCTTGAAATGCCGCTGGGCTTCTTTCGCGATGGTCTGGTCGACCATGGGCAGGAAGGCGTCGAGCGCTTCGAGTATGGTGACTTCGCTGCCGAGACGGCGCCAGACGCTGCCGAGTTCGAGGCCGATCACGCCGGCGCCGATGACGCCGAGCCGGCGCGGCACCGCGTCGAATTCCAACGCGTTCCAGGAATCGACGATGTATTGGCCGTCGTGCGGCACGGTCTTCAGCCGGATGGGCGTCGATCCCGACGCCAGCACCACGTGCCGTGCCTCGAGCGTTTTCTCCGTGCCGTCGGGCGCCGTGACGAGGACCTTGTTGCCGGGCAGCAGCTTGCCGTGCCCCTGCACACCCGTGACGCCGTTGGCCTTGAACAGCGCATTGATGCCGTTGGTCATGGTTTTGACCACGTTGGCACGACGCTTCTGCATGGCGGCGAGGTCGAGCTGGATGTCGCCGAGCTTGATGCCGTGGATGGCGAACTCGTCCTTCGCGCGCTGGAAAAGTTCCGATGACTCGAGCAAGGCCTTGGAGGGAATGCAGCCTGCATTCAGACAGGTCCCACCGAACGAAAACGAACCGTCGAAGTTCTTCCACTCGTCCACACAGGCGGTCTTCAGCTTGTGCTGGCCGGCCCGAATGG
Organism: uncultured Steroidobacteraceae bacterium; assembly: GCA_964658215.1. Taxonomy (GTDB): domain Bacteria; phylum Pseudomonadota; class Gammaproteobacteria; order Steroidobacterales; family Steroidobacteraceae; genus Bog-1198. Next base: position 4,855 of record CAZZYJ010000100.1, read on the forward strand.
CGGCAGGGTAGCCCGCCGGTCCCGAGCCGATCACGATCACGTCGTACATCTCGCTCATATCCCGAGCACCATGCGCGCCGGATCTTCCAGGCATTGCTTGACGGTGACCAGAAACTGCACCGCTTCGCGGCCGTCGATGATGCGGTGATCGTAGGTCAACGCCACGTACATCATCGGCCGCACCACCACCTGACCGTCGATCACCACCGCACGGTCCTGGATCTTGTGCATGCCCAGGATGGCGCTCTGCGGCGCATTGACGATGGGCGTGGACAGCAGCGAGCCGAACGTGCCGCCGTTGGTGATGGTGAAGGTGCCGCCGGTGAGCTCCTCCATGGTGATGGAGCCGGCGCGCGCCTTGGCGGCGAAATTCGCGATCGACTTCTCGATGTCGGCGAAGCTCATGTGATCGGCATCGCGCAGCACCGGGACGATGAGTCCGCGATCGGTGGACACCGCGACACCCACGTCGAAATATTCGTGATAGACGATGTCCGCGCCTTCGACCGAGGCATTCACGGACGGGAACTTCTTCAGGGCCTCGACGCACGCCTTGGTGAAGAACGACATGAAGCCGAGCTTGGCGCCGTGCTGCTTCTCGAAGGGCGCCTTGTAGCGCGCGCGCAGGTCGTTGACCGCCTGCAGGTCCACCTCGTTGAAGGAGGTGAGCAGCGCCTGCGTGGCCTGCGCCTGCACCATGCGGTCGGCGATCCGGGCCCGCAGACGCGTCATCGGCACGCGCTGCTCGCTGCGCGCGCCGCGTGCCACCGGAGCGGGCGGCGCCTTCGCCTCGGGCGCCCGGGCGGCGGGGGCCGCCGGCGCGCCCGCTGTGCCCGACGCGGGCGCCGCACGCGGCATCACGGGCGGTTCGCTGCCCTTCGCGGCCAGGTGGTTGACGACGTCCGACTTCGAAATACGACCGTCATGACCCGAGCCGGCGACGGCCGCGGGATCGATCTTGTGTTCCTCGACCACCCGCTTGGCCGCCGGGCTCAACTTGCCCGCGGGACCGCCGGCGACGGTCGCGGTCGGCGCCGCAGAGCCCGCCGCAGCCGCGGTGCCGTTGGCGGCCGCGAGGATGGCCGGCGCACTGGCGCCCGGCACGGCGACGGCGCCCTCGTCGATCACCGCCAGTATCTGACCGCTGGTCACGGTGGTGCCGTCGCCCAGTCTGATTTCCCTGAGCACGCCGGCCGCCGGCGCGGGAACTTCGAGCACCACCTTGTCGGTTTCCAGATCCACCAAGTTTTCATCGCGCGCGACGCTATCGCCGGGCTTTTTATGCCACGAGACCAGCGTAGCGTCAGCCACCGACTCCGGCAGCTGCGGTACGCGCACTTCGATTGTCATTAACCTGTCCTAGTTTGAGTCGCCGAGAGGCGCATTGTTTGTCGTGAGGTTTCTTCGGGAGGCACACCCTGCAGGGCGGCGGCGACCAGATTCTTTTGTTGTTGTTCGTGCAGCGCGGCGATGCCGGTGGCCGGCGCCGCCGCCCCCGCCCGGCCCGCATAGAGCAGTTCATGCTTGGGGCTCAACGGCAGCTGCAGCCGGTGACGGATCTGGTACCACCCACCCTGATTCTGCGGCTCCTCCTGACACCACACGATCTCGCGCGCGTTCGCGTACTTGCGAATCACCGCCTCGTACTCGTCCGACGGAAACGGATACATCTGTTCCAGACGCACGATGGCCACGCTCTCCGACTTCGCCTCGCGGCGCGTCTTCAACAGGTCGAAATACACCTTGCCGCTGCACAACACCACGCGCGTCACCGCCGAGGGTTTGAGATCGTCGATCTCGTCGATGATGTTGCGGAACGAGCCCACCGCCAGCTCTTCGAGCCGCGACACGGACAATGGATGACGCAGCAGGCTCTTCGGCGTCATGATGATCAGCGGCTTGCGCAGCGGCCTCACCATCTGCCGGCGCAGCATGTGGAACATCTGGGCGGGCGTCGACGGCACGCAGACCTGCATGTTGTACTCCGCGCACAATTGCAGGAAGCGCTCGAGCCGCGCCGAAGAATGCTCCGGGCCCTGGCCCTCGTAGCCATGCGGAAGGAACAACGTCAGGCCCGACAGCCGTCCCCATTTCGCCTCGCCCGAACTGATGAACTGATCGATGATCACCTGCGCGCCGTTGCAGAAATCGCCGAACTGGCCTTCCCAGATGGTCAGGCAGTGCGGTTCGGTGCTCGAAAAGCCGTATTCGAAACCCATCACCGCCTCTTCGGACAACACCGAGTCGATGACGGTGAAGGTGGGCTGGTTGCTGGCGAGGTGCTGCAGTGGCACGTAGCGGTGGCCCGTTGCCTGGTCGTGCAGCACGGCGTGACGGTGGAAGAAGGTGCCGCGACCGCTGTCCTGCCCGGTGAGGCGTACCGGATAGCCTTCCTGAACCAGACTGGCATACGCCAGGTTTTCCGCGCATCCCCAGTCGAGCGCGAGATCGCCCGCGATCATCCGCTCGCGCGCCTGCATGACGGCGAGCACCCGCGGGTGCAGTTTCCAATCCGTGGGATAGGTGGTGATGGCCTTGCCGAGCGCCTTCAGCCGGTCCATGTCGATGCCGGTCTTGACCGGTTCCGACCAGTCCGCGCCGAGATACTTGCTCCAGTCCACCGTGTATTTGTTGCCGATCAGCCCGAGGGCGGCACGCGCCTGCGGCTTGCCCTCATCGAGGCCATTGCGATACTGCTCCATCATCGCGGCGGCATCGGCGGCCGTCAGCACGCCCTCGGCCACCAGCTGCTCCGCATACACCTGACGCACGGTCGGTTTCTTGCGGATCACCTGGTACATGAGAGGCTGCGTGGCTGCCGGCTCGTCCGCTTCGTTGTGACCATGACGACGGTAGCAGACGAGGTCGATGACCACGTCCTTGTGAAACTTCATGCGATAGTCGAGCGCGAACCGGGCGACGAAGCATACCGCTTCCGGGTCGTCCGCGTTGACGTGGAAAATCGGCGCCTCGACCATCTTGGCGACGTCGGAGCAGTATCGGGTCGAACGCGCATCGTGCGGATCGCTGGTGGTGAATCCCACCTGGTTGTTGACGATCACGTGCACTGAACCGCCGGTGTAGAAGCCACGCGCCTGGGACAGCTGCAGCGTCTCCATGATGACGCCCTGCCCGGCGAAGGCGGCGTCACCGTGGATCTGCACCGGCAACACCTTGTCGCCGATCTTGTCGCCGCGACGCTCCTGGCGCGCCCGCGTCGACCCTTCGACCACCGCATTGACGATTTCCAGGTGCGAGGGATTGAAGGCGAGCGCGACGTGCACGTTGCCGGAGGGGGTCTTCAAGTCTGAGGAAAAGCCCTTGTGGTACTTCACGTCGCCCGAGCCGCGCAGCTTGGCCAGATCGTAGTGGCCCTCGAACTCGTTGAACAAATCCTTGGGCGACTTGCCGAGCAGATTCACCAGCACGTTCAAACGGCCGCGATGGGCCATGCCGATGATGGTCTCCTCGACGCCGGCCTTGCCGCCCTGCTGCACGAGATCGTCGAGCAGGGGAATCAGGCTGTCGCCGCCTTCGAGCGAAAAGCGCTTCTGGCCCACGTACTTGGTATGCAGGTAGCGCTCCAACCCCTCCGCCGCGGTGAGCTGCCAAAGGATGTTCTTCTTCTCGTCGACGGAAAAACGCTGCTGCATGCGCTGCGACTGAAAGGCATCCTGCAGCCACAGACGCTCGTCGCTGTCGGAGACGTGCGCGAATTCCGCGCCGATCGGTCCGCCGTAGATGAATTTTAGGGTGGCGAGGATGTCCTTGAGCTTGCTGCGCGCGCGGATGGCCTCGTTGCGGCTCCCGGTGAAAAACTCGGTGTCGAGGTCCGCGGCCGACAGGCCGAAGTACTCGAGATTCAGGACATACGGCTTCTCGTGCTGCTGCAGGCCGAGCGGGTCCAGATGCGCGGCGAGGTGACCCCGGTTCGCGTAAACCTGGATCAGGCGCGACACCGCGCCCTGCTTGGCGCTGACCTCCTCGACGACGGCGCTGGCGGGCGCCGCCGGAGCGGCGCTGCGGCTCATCGCCTGCCGCGCGAGCAGCTCCTCGCGGATCGCGCTGTGGGCGACTTCCCGGGTGGAGCCGCCCTTCAGTGTGCCGAAATACGCCGACCACACCGGGTCGACCGACTGGGGATCCTGCAAATACTGTTCGTAAAGATCCTCTACGAAATCGGCATTTCCGCCGTAGAGAGCCGTGGAGGCTAATTGATCGGCAAGTGATTGGCTCATGGGTGCACTGTAAGTGGAAAAACCTCAATTAACTCAACATGATGAGGAGAGATGCAGCAATGCTGAACGGCACGTAGTTTAGCGCAATACGGCTCAATAATGAACCGCGCGGGCGCATTTCTCGCAGGCGGGGGCGCAAAGGCGAGCGCAAAGCGCGGCAGCGGGCGCTCGCACGTCGGGAATTACCAAGCACCCCGCAGCATGAGATATTCATAGGTCAGCAGGGACAAATAGCCCAGCAGCACCGCGTACAAGACCACCTGCACGCGCACGAGGCGCATGAAGCGGTAGCGCGCCAGCAGCACCATGGTGATGACGCCGACGCCGGTCAGCGCCATTTTGATCGAAGCGAACAGCGCGGCGCTCTTGTAAACCACCGCCGCCATCACAGGATTGACCTCGATCGCGCCGTTGGCGAGCAGGGTCACGGTCATGAACGCGTCCGCCACGCTCAACAACACGATCCCGATGGCCACCGCGAACAAATGCGGCTCGTGCCAGTCGGGCGGCGAAAAGCGCGTTTCCTCGCCGCGTCGCGGCGGGCGCCGACGCCGTGGATTGAAATTGCCGTACCACATCGACCACCACGGGCGGCGGCGGCGGTTGACCGAAATCCGACGCTCGGGATCCGAGGGCGCTGCATCGCGTAGGCGGTGTTTCATCCACGCACTATCCCGAGGACGGGGCCCCGACGGCAAGGGGTACACGTCATAATACGGGCGGGAGATGCCGTATATTTTCTTCCCGACGGCGGCGCCCTGCCATAATCTGCGGGGAATGATAACCACCGCTCATTGGCATGCCGGCGTTGCGGATGCGGACGCAGCCGGTTTCGATCCCGCCCGGCTGCAGCGGTTGACGCAGCTCCTGCAGCGCGACGTCGATGCCGGGGCCATTCCGGGTGCCGTCACCTTGATCGCGCGCAGGGGAAGGCTGGCGCATCACGAGGCCTGCGGGTTCGCCGACCGCGACGCGCAGCAGCCCATGCGCCATGACTGCATTTTCCGCATCGCCTCCATGACCAAACCTCTCACCGTGACGGCGGCGCTCATTCTCATGGAGGGCGGTGACCTGCTGCTCGGCGATCCCGTGGCGCGCTACCTGCCCGAATTGGGCAACCTCGAGGTCGGCGTGGAGTCCGCCGCCGCGGCGCTCGGCGAGCGCCGGCTCGGGCTCGAACCGGCGCGCCGCGCGATCACGCTCCAGGATCTCATGCGTCACACCGCCGGCTTCACGTACGGACAGTTCGGCGATTCGCTCGTGCAGCGGGCGTACCGGGCGGCCCAAGTCATGGACAACCGGCAGAGCAACGCCGAACTGGTCACCAAGCTGGCGGCGCTGCCGCTGGCCCATCAGCCGGGCACGACGTTCGAATACGGCATGTCCACCGATGTGCTCGGCCGGGTCGTCGAAGTCGTGTCCGGGATGTCCCTGGACCGTTTCTTCTCGGTGCACATCACCGGCCCGCTGGCCATGCCCGACACCGCTTTTGGTCTCGAGCCGGCGCAAGGGGCGCGGCTGGCCGAACCCCAGTACGACCCGCAGGCGCCGGCACCGGCCGTGGTGCCCTACGATCCGGCGCGGCCCACCGCGTGGTTTTCCGGCGGCAGCGGCCTGCTGTCGACGGCGGCCGACTACGCGCGTTTTTGCGCGATGTTGTTGAACGGCGGCGAGCTGGACGGTGCACGCGTCCTGTCGCGCAAGAGCGTGCAGCTCATGGTGAGCAATCACCTGCCGGCGGACGTGCTGTATGGCCCGCGTACCGCCGCGCTCGGGCTGGCGGCGCCCCTTCCGGAACTTGGACAGGGCTACGGCCTCGGCCTCGGTGTACGGATGCAGGCGGGCCTGTCCCCGGCACCCGGTTCCGTGGGCGATTTCTACTGGGGCGGTGCGCTCGGTCCATACTTCTGGGTGGACCCCGCCGAAGAGCTGGTGGCGATGCTCATGCTGCAAGAACTGAACGCCGAACGGCGTACCCGGTACCGCGCCCGGCTGCGGGCGCTCGTGTATCAAGCGCTGCGCTGACCGC
>CAZZYJ010000101.1:0-380 GCA_964658215.1 uncultured Steroidobacteraceae bacterium
GTGGGCCGCGCGCCGGTCCACGTGCTCGCGGTGCAACCGATTGACGTCCGCCTGCAGCCGTTCGCGTTGGTCTTCGTGACCGCGCACGCGTTCGCGCTGCAGCTCGAGCGCCCGCTCCGCCTCCTTGACCTCGTCCGCGAGCCGTCCCACCGTCGCGCGTATCTCCCGCAGGGATTCTTCGCGCTCGATCACGCCGGCGTGGGGATCCTTGTCGCGCGACAAACGCAGCCAGTCCGGGCCCAGCCAGATGCCGTCGCGCGTGACGACGGACTGGCCAGCAGTAAGGCCGCCGCGCAATGCCAGCGCGTCTTCCAGATTCTCGGCTGCGCACACCGCGTTCAGCACCGAATTCAGGACGGTGGCGCCCTGCACCTTGGCCT
>CAZZYJ010000101.1:390-11014 GCA_964658215.1 uncultured Steroidobacteraceae bacterium
CGTGGCTGCGCTCGTTCACGCTCACGAACGCGAGGTGTCCGCCGTCGAAACTGTCGAGCAGCGCGGCGATGCCGTCCAGCCCCTCCACACAGACCGCCTCCAGATACGAGCCGAGCACGGTCTCCACGGCCCGCTCCCACCCGCGTTCCACCCGTAGCTGCTGTGCCACCCGCGGCTGCCGGTCCAATCCCTGTGCCGCGAGCCACTGCGCCACCTTGCCGGACGCCCGGCCGAGCGCCGCCTGTTGCAGCGCCTCGGTCGCGACCAGCGCTCCTTGCGCCTGTTGCCCGCGTGCGCGCAGGGCGTTCTGCGCCTGGGCCTGTGCGCGTTCGCGTTCGCGCGCGCCGGCGAGCTCGGCGAGGAGTTCCTGCAGCTCGGCAGCCGCCCGCAGGCCCGCGTCCCGCGCGACCGCCGCCTGCTCGGCCAAGGTGTCGAGCGCCACCGCAGGTTGTACCTGGGCGAGCGCGGCACGCTCCGCCTCCTGACGTTCACGCTGCTGCAGCAGGCGTCGCTGCTGATTGTCGAGCTGTTCGATGCGGGCCCGCTCCACCTGTGTCTCCCGTTGCCGCACCGAGACGGCGCCCGCGTGCGCATCCGAGCTGTGCTGCCACGCCGACAATGCCTGTTCGCCCCGCTCGAGCACCTGCGCGGCGTCGCGCTCGCGGACGTGCGCGTCGTCCAGCGTCGGCACCATGGCGGCCAGTTCCTCCGCCAGGGCCTGGAGCTGGCCGAGATCGCGCTGAATGATGCCCGCAAGATCACCGACCTGCGTCTGCGCCTGCTCGAGGTCCGCCCGCTGCCGTTGCCGCAGCTCGCGCGCATGCCCGATGCTCTGTTCGATCCGCGTCACCACCGCGCCCGCCTCGTAGAACCGCGCTTGGATCGCGCCCAGGGTATCGACCTTGACCGACTGGTCGGCGCGGATCTGCTCTATCTGCGACTCCGCCTCGCGCAGCTCGGCGATGACCGCCTGCAGGGCCGTCTCGCAACGCTCGCTGGCGGCGTCCCTCAGCCGGGCATCGGCCTCCAGGTTCTGCAGACGCAGTGCGAAGAGTTCCGCCTGCAGCCGGCGTTCTTCCTCCTTGAGCACCTCGTAGCGCCGCGCCGTCGCCGCCTGCCGTTGCAGATGGCGGATCTGCTTCTCGACCTCCTCGCGCAGGTCGGTCAATCGATCCAGGTTCTCGCGTGTCTGGCCGATGCGGTTCTCGGTCTCGCGACGACGCTCCTTGTAACGTGAAATACCGGCGGCTTCCTCCAGAAAGGAGCGCAGATCCTCGGGACGGGCATCTATCACCCGGGAGATCATTCCCTGCTCGATGATGGCGTAGCTGCGCGTGCCGAGGCCCGTGCCGAGGAACAGCTGGGTGATGTCCTTGCGGCGTACCTTGGTACCGTTGATGAAATAATCCGAGGTGCCGTCGCGGCTCACGGTACGGCGCAGGGCAACCTCATTGTAGCTGGCGTAGGCCCCGCCGATCTTGCCCTCGGCATTGTCGAAAACCATTTCGACCGATGCGGTGCCCAGGGGCTTGCGCGACGCGGAGCCGTTGAAGATCACGTCGGCCATCGACTCGCCGCGCAGATGTTTGGCGGAGATTTCGCCCATCACCCAGCGCACCGCGTCGATGATGTTCGACTTGCCGCAACCATTGGGTCCCACGACGCCGGTCAAGCTGCTGGGGAAAGTCACCGTGGTCGGGTCGACGAAGGACTTGAAGCCGGCGATCTTGAGTTTGGTCAAACGCATGTATGAACCTTCGGAAATGTCGACGCAGTCAGGCTCATGGCTGTCGACGTGGCGCGTAGTGTAAAGTAAACGTCACTTTCGTAAACCCCTGGCGAATAATCGCGGAATCGCATGAATCAACCGAGCCGTCATCTGGAAACATTTTCGAATCCCGCCCCGGAGCGCGACTACACCATACGCATGACAATCCCGGAGTTCAGTTGCTTGTGCCCGAAGACTGGCCAGCCGGACTTTGCGACCATGAAGCTCGAATACGTGCCGGACGAGCGCTGCGTCGAACTCAAGGCCCTGAAGCTCTACGTCTGGTCGTTTCGCGAGCGGGGCACGTTTCACGAAGCCGTGACCAACGAGATACTGAAAGATCTGGTCGAGGCGACGTCGCCCCGCTTCATGCGCCTGTCGGCGGAGTTCAACGTGCGCGGCGGAATCTACACCACCGTGGTGGCCGAGCATCGCCGTCCGGGCTGGCAGGCGGCAGCGCCGGTGACGCTTCCCTGAGGTCGCGTGCCACCCCGCGGTTTGCCTTTTCAATCAGCCAGTTAGATAAGTAAAATATGTTATGAATACAGCCTGTACAGGCCGCTAGGCGTCGGTATAATCGCGCGCTCTTTCGTAAAGAGGCGGAGACCGACAATGCCCTCGAAGAAGCCCAGCAAGGCGGCTAAAAAGCCAGGTAAGGCGACACCACGGAAGGTGGGTCAAAAAATCGCGGGGGCCGAAAAACCCGCACGACCTCCCGTCAAACCCATGCCCATGACCGCCACATCCAAGGTAACCGTGAAATCAGACAAAACCGCCTCAAAAGCCGCAGCGGCGAAAGCTCCGTCCGTCAAGGCAATGCGTCCTAAACCCGCAGTTCCGGTCAAGACGGATCCGCGTGCGGACGAAGCCCTCGACGGCGCCGAGAAGAACGGCCCCATCAAGTTCGACACGCGGCCGCTGGTGATTTCCGCCGGCGTGCCGCAGAACGACGAAGATTCCGACACGGATCCGAGTTCCCCCAGCCTGCTCGCCGGGCCCCGCAACGTGAAGCCGTACATCGCCCGCCGCGGCGAGCAGTACATGAACAAGGAGCAGCTGGAGCACTTCGGCCGCATCCTGAGCAGTTGGAAGCGCGACCTCATGGTCGAGGTCGACCGCACGGTGCTGCACATGAAGGACGAAGCGGCCAATTTTCCGGACCCCAACGACCGCGCCACCCAGGAGGAGGAATTCAGCCTCGAACTGCGCACGCGTGACCGGGAGCGCAAGCTGATCCGCAAGATCGACGAGGCGTTGAAGCGCACCGAAGACGGTTCGTACGGTTATTGCCTGGAAACCGGCGAGGAAATCGGCATCAAGCGTCTCGAAGCGAGGCCGGTGGCGACCTTGTCGGTCGAAGCCCAGGAGCGCCGCGAACGCCGCGAGAAGCAATACGGCGATCGGGACGACCGCTACCGCTAGCCGTACGGTCGGCACTTCGTGCCCGCCCGGCCGGCGCTCGGCGATCCCGGATTACGTCGGCCGCTTCGCGCCCTCGCCCTCCGGTGCGCTGCACCTGGGCTCGCTCTACACCGCAGCTGCTAGTTATCTCGATGCCCGCGCGGCGCGCGGACGGTGGCTGGTGCGGGTGGAGGATCTCGATCTGCCACGTGTGGTGCCGGGTGCGGCCGACCAGATCCTGCGCACGTTGCAAGGGTTCGGCTTCGAATGGGACGGCGCGGTGGTGCGCCAGAGCGAGCGGGAACCGCGCTACGCCGCCGCCCTCACCGCGCTCGCCCGGCAGCATCTCACCTACCCGTGCTCCTGCACACGCTCGCAACTCGGCGACGAGTCACGCTATCCGGGCCATTGCCGTCCGGGCATGCGCGACCCCACGGCCGCACCCGCCATTCGGCTGCGCGTCGAGCCCGGCAACGTGCAATTCGCGGATCGTATCCAGGGCGTGTTCCGGCAGGACGTCGCACGGGCCTCGGGAGACTTCATCCTAAGACGCCGCGACGGCATCCCTGCCTACGTCCTCGCGGCGGTGGTGGACGACGCCGAGCAGGGCGTCACCCACGTCGTACGCGGCGCGGACCTCCTGGACGACACCCCGCGGCAGATCGCTCTGCAGGGCCGCCTCAACCTCGCCACCCCGGCCTATGCACACGTGCCGCTGCTCGTGGAACGCGACGGCAGCAAGCTCGCAAAATCCGCCCGCAGCGTGCGCATAGATGCGGCCGGGGCTGCGCCGCAGCTCATCACCGTCTTCGAACTGCTCGGATTGTCGCCGTCCTCCGCTCTGGCCGCATCGAGCGTGGCCGATCTCTGGCGCTGGGCGGTCGCGCGCTGGAACGTTGCGCACGTACCGAAGCGCCTGCGCCTGCAGGCTCCGGTTTGAGGGCTGCTTGCTGCAGAAAACTGCGCATAAAGGCCCGAAAAATAACGAAAAACAACAAGTTTTGAGTTGTCGCTGCGTTGCGCTATCCTCGCCCCGACTCAGCCCAAGGACTGGTTTAAGCCCAGGCACGAACCGGCATTTTTCGGTTGCGCGTCGGCCAGCACGAGCGAGGGAACGTCATGAGCGATCCTCGAGTGATCAAGAAATATCCCAATCGCCGCCTGTACGACACCGTCGAAAGCCGCTACATCACGCTGGCGGACATCCGGCGCCTCGTCGTCGAACGCATCGATTTCGTGGTGGTGGACAAGAAAAACGGCGCGGACATTTCGCGCGGCATCCTGTTGCAGGTGATTGCCGAACAGGAAACGTTGGCCCAGCCCATATTGAGCCAGGAATTCATGGTGAACCTGATCAGATCCTACGGCAGCAGCGCCCAGGCCCTGGTCAGCGATCATCTGGAACAGACCTTGCGACAGTTCCTGAACCAACATCAGCAACAGGTGCGCGATCGCGTCAAACCCTTCATGGGGGTGCAGAGACCGCCGGAGGACTACAAGTCGCTCGCACCCATGCGGCTGCTCGACGACTAGGGGTGAGGGGCGCCCCGGAACCGCGAGGCGCCCATCGATCCGGCCTCAGGCGGCGTCGACGTTGCGCATGGACAGGCGCACGCGACCCTGGCGGTCCACCTCGAGGACCTTGACCCGCACCAGGTCGCCTTCCTTGAGCTTGTCGCCGACGCGCTCTACCCGTTCCTCGGAGATCTGCGAGATGTGCACGAGGCCGTCGCGGCCGGGCAGGATGGTCACGAATGCGCCGAAATCCATCAGGCGCGCCACCTTGCCCTCGTACACCCGTCCGACCTCGACGTCCGCGGTGATCAATTCGATGCGCCGCTGGGCTTCACGCCCCGCCGCACCCTGAACCGAGGCGATCTTCACGGTGCCGTCGTTCTCGATGTCGATGGACGTGCCGGTTTCCTCGGTGATCTGACGAATCACCGCGCCGCCCTTGCCGATGACGTCGCGGATCTTCTCCGGATCGATCTTCAAGGTGATGATGGTCGGTGCCCACTCGGACATGTTCTCGCGCGGCTTCGACAGCACCTTGTTCATCTCGTCCAGGATGTGCAGGCGGCCGCTGCGTGCCTGATCCAACGCCACCTTCATGATCTCGCGCGTGATGCTCGTGATCTTGATGTCCATCTGCAGCGCAGTGATGCCGTCCTTGGTTCCGGCCACCTTGAAATCCATGTCGCCGAGATGATCCTCGTCGCCCAGGATATCGGTGAGTACCTGGAACCGGTCGCCTTCCTTGACCAGGCCCATGGCCACGCCGGCCACCGGCGCCTTGATCGGCACACCGGCATCCATCAACGCCAGACTGCTGCCGCACACCGACGCCATGGAACTCGATCCGTTCGACTCGAGAATCTCGGACACCACGCGGATCACGTAGGGAAATTTCTCGATGCCGGGCATCACCGCCTTGACGCCGCGCTTGGCGAGATTGCCGTGGCCGATTTCGCGCCGCTTGGGCGATCCCATCATGCCGGTCTCGCCCACGCTGAACGGAGGAAAATTGTAATGCAGCATGAACGGCTCCTTGCGCTCGCCGGTCAGTCCGTCGATGACCTGCGAGTCGCGGCCGGTGCCGAGGGTGGTCACCACCAGCGCCTGGGTCTCACCGCGGGTGAACAGCGCCGACCCGTGGGTGCGCGGCAGCACGCCGGTGCGGATCTGGATCGGCCGCACGGTCTTCGTGTCACGGCCATCGATGCGCGGATGCCCGTCGAGGATGCGCTCGCGCACCAGCCGGTATTCCAGATCGAAGAATTCGGCGCCGATCTGTTCCGCCGTGAATTTGGGCGACTCGCCCTTGGCCAACGCGGCCACGGCCGCCGCCTTGACCTCTTTGATCTTCGCGTAACGCAGCTGCTTCTCGGTCACCGCGTAGGCGGCCACGAGATCCTTCTCCGCGATCGAGGCGACCGCGCTCTTGAGTTCGGTGTTCGCCTGCGGAGCCTCCCACGACCACTTCGGCTTACCGGCTTCCGCGGCCAGTTCCTGGATGGCCTTGATCGCCACCTGCATGTGATCGTGACCGAACACCACCGCACCCAGCATGACGTCTTCGTCGAGGCCGTCCGCCTCGGACTCCACCATCAGCACGCCTTCCTCGGTGCCGGCGACCACGAGATCGAGCTTCGACGCGCCCAACTGGGTCGTACTCGGGTTCAGGACATATTTACCGTCGATGTACCCCACACGAGCAGCACCGATCGGGCCCATGAACGGCAGTCCGGACACGGCGAGCGCGGCGGACGCACCGAGCAGCGCGGCGATGTCGGGGTCCACCTCGGCATTGACGGAGATCACCGAGGCCACGACTTGCACGTCGTTGATGAAGCCTTCGGGGAACAGCGGCCGTATCGGCCGGTCGATGAGCCGCGACGTCAGCGTTTCCTTCTCCGTGGGACGCCCTTCACGCTTGAAGAACCCGCCCGGAATACGGCCGGCGGCGTAGGTCTTCTCCTGATAATTCACGGTCAGCGGGAAGAAGTCCCGCCCCGGGGTCGCTTTCTTGAGGCCCACCGCCGTGACCAGCACCACCGTTTCGTTCATCGTCACCAGCACCGCGCCGTCGGCTTGACGCGCGAGTTCACCCGTCTCGATGGTTACGGCGTGATCCCCATACTGAAAAGTCTTTTTGGTAACGCCCACGGCGAGCCCCTTATGTCGAAAATTTGAGACAGAGCCGGCCCGCAGGGCCGGCGACGGAGCCGATCAGCGGCGTAGTCCGAGGCGTTCGACCACCTGCGTGTAGCGTTCGGGCGTCCGACTCTTCAGATAGTCGAGCAGTTTGCGACGCGTGTTGACCATCTTCAGGAGTCCGCGCCGCGAAGCGTGGTCCGCCTTGTGAGTGGTGAAGTGCTGGCTCAAGCCGTTGATGCGCTCGGACAACAGGGCAATCTGAACTTCGGGCGAGCCGGTGTCCTGCGCGCTGCGCTGGAATTTACCGACCACGTCCGTCTTTACTTCGCGAGTGAGTGGCATTGAAATCAAACCTCAATCAATAACTTAGACCCTTTAAGAAGGCGCGCATTGTACGCGTCGCGCCAGTTGCTCTCAAGCACGATTCGCAACTGCTGCGATCAGACGCAGCGGCACCAACCGGCCGGCGGCCTCGACCGCTCCCAAACCCAGAAAACCCACCCCGGCGGCGTAGATGCGCACCGTCCCCGGCGGCTCCGCGGGCAGGGACACCGCCTGCCCCTGGCGCAGGGCGCCGATCCCGGCCGCGGGCAGTTCCACGCGCCGGCACTCCATGAGCGCCGCATCCACCGGCAGGAGCAAGGCACGACGTTGGTCCGCGTCCATGGCCTCGAGCGCGTCGAACGACCACTGCGGCTCCGCACCGAACGGTGCCACCGCGAGGCGCCGCAGCGCGGCGAGGTGCCCCAGGGTACCGAGCTGGGCGGCCAGATCCTCCGCCATCACCCGGATATAAGCGCCTTTACTGCAGCGCACATCGAACGTCAGCTCCGGCGACCGCCATTCCTGCAGACCGAGGTCGTGGATGACGATGTCGCGCGGCGCCCGCACACGGGTTTCACCGGCCCGCGCGTATTCGTAGAGCGGCCGCCCATCCTGCTTCAATGCCGAGTGCATCGGCGGTATCTGTGCGTAGCGGCGCGGAAACCGTCCCAGGGCCGCCTCCAGGTCTTCCCGGGAAAACGGCGGCACCTCGCGGCGTTCGCTGACCTGCGACTCGCGGTCTGCGGTCGGCGTGCGCTCCCCCAGCCGCACGCACACGCGGTAGGTCTTGTCGGCATCGAGCAGTTGCGCGCCGAATTTGGTCCCCTCGCCGAAGCAGATCGGCAGCATTCCGGTGGCCAGCGGATCGAGGGAGCCGGTGTGCCCCGCCTTGCGCGCGTCGAACAGACGCTTTGCCCGCGCGACCGCGCCGGCGGACGACATGTGCAGGGGCTTGTCGAGCAGCAGGATACCGTGCAAATCGGACGCCACCTTCACCCCTCGTCGATGACGTGGCCATCCGCCGGGTCCGCAGTCTCCGGCGCGGCGGGCTTGCTCACCGAGTCGATCAGCTGGGCGAGCCGCACCCCCTGCTCGATGGACGTGTCGAGCGCGAAACTCAACGTGGGCGTGTACCGGATCATCAGGGACTTCGCCAGGGCATTGCGCAGAAATCCCGCGGCGCTCTCCAAGCCCCGCTGTACCTGGCGGTCCGCTCCCTGCTTGCCGAACACCAGGTAGTGCACTTTCGCGGTACGCAGATCGCCGGTGAGCTCGACCGCGGTGATGGTCACGTTGCCGATGCGCACGTCCTTGACGTTGCGCCGCAGCACCTCCGTCAACTCGCGCTGAATCTGCTCACCCAGCCGCCTGGCCCGCGGGTTGTCCTTCGCCATGAGGAGTGCAGCGGGCCGCTACAGCGTGCGCGCCACTTCCACCCGCGAGTAGCATTCGATCTGGTCGTTCTCGTGGACGTCGTTGTAGTTCTTCACGCCGATGCCGCATTCGGTACCCGCGCGCACTTCGTTGACGTCGTCTTTGAAACGCTTCAGCGACTCCAACGCTCCTTCGAATATCACCACGTTGTTGCGCAGCACGCGAATCGGGAAATTGCGCCGTACGAACCCGTCGATCACCATGCAGCCGGCCACCGTGCCGAACTTGCTCGAACGGAACACGCTGCGCACCGCCGCGAGCCCCACGATCTGCTCCTTGACCTCGGGGGACAGCATGCCGGTCAATACCGCCCGTATGTCGTCGATGGCTTCGTAGATGATGCTGTAGTAGCGGACGTCGACGCCGTGATCCTTGATGGCGGTGCGTGCCGCGGCATCGCCACGGACGTTGAACGCGATGATCCGGGCTTTCGACGCGGCCGCCAGGGTGACGTCGGATTCGGTGAGGCCGCCCACGCCGGACGACACGATGTTCACCGCCACCTCGCCGGTTGAAAGGGCGTTCAAGGCGTCGCGCAGTGCCTCGACGCTGCCCTGTACATCGGCTTTCACGAGCAGTTGCACGAGGTCGGCCTTGCTCTCGCCCATGGTGGAGAACACGTCCTGCATGTTCGCGCTCTTCTGCGCGAGCTTGACGTCGCGCGACTTCGACTGGCGGTGCATCGCGACTTCACGGGCCTTGCGTTCGCTCTCGACCACCAGCAGTTCGTCGCCCGCGTTCGGTGCGCCGGACAGACCGAGCACCACCACGGGAATGGACGGACCCGCGGACTCGACCGGGCGCCCCGCCTCGTCGAACAGCGCCCGCACACGGCCGAACTCCTGCCCGATGAGCAGAGGGTCGCCGAGTTTGAGCGTGCCGCGCAGCACCAGCACAGTGGCCACCGCGCCGCGGCCTTTCTCGAGACTCGACTCGATCACGTAGCCGGCGGCCAGACCGTCCGTCGGGGCCTTGAGTTCCAGGACCTCGGCCTGCAGGAGAATGCTGTCCAGCAGCTGGTCGACACCCTGACCCGTCTTCGCGGACACGGGCACGAAGATGTTCTCGCCGCCCCACTCCTCGGGAATGACCCCGTACTTGGTCAATTCCTGTCTGACTTTCTCGGCGTCGGCTTCCGGCTTGTCGATCTTGTTGATCGCCACCACGATGGGCACCTTGGCCGCCTGCGCATGCTTGATGGCTTCGACCGTCTGCGGCATGACGCCGTCGTCCGCACCGATCACCAGGATCACGATGTCGGTGACCTGGGCGCCGCGCGCCCGCATCGAGGTGAAGGCCGCGTGGCCCGGCGTGTCGAGAAACGTCACCATGCCCTTGGCGGTTTCGACGTGGTAGGCGCCGATGTGCTGCGTGATGCCGCCCGCTTCGCCGGCCGCCACCTTGGCGCGGCGGATGTAATCGAGCAGGGAGGTCTTGCCATGGTCGACGTGACCCATGACGGTGACCACCGGCGGACGCGGCGAGGACTCGAAGGAAGAGTCCGTCTCGCCCTGGAGGTCTTCTTCGATGACGTTTTCCTTGCGCAGCACCGCCGTGTGGCCCATCTCCTCGACGACGAGGACGGCCGTGTCCTGTTCGACCATCTGATTGATGGTGGCCATCACGCCCATGTTCATCATCACCTTGATGACTTCGGTGGCCTTCACCGCCATCTTCTGCGCGAGATCGCCCACCGTCATCGCTTCGCCGATGGCGACTTCGCGGATCACGCGCGCCGTCGGCATTTCGAAGCCGTGCTTGGTGTCCGGGTCGCCGCCCATGGAGCGACGACGGCCGTCCCGCGATTTCTTTTTCTTGTGGCGGTTGCTCACGTCGCCGACGATGTGCAGTTCCTGACGGCCGTAGCGGGTGGCCTTGTCGTCCACCACTTCGCGCACAGCCTTGCCCGGCTTGGCCGCGGCAGCCTTGCGGTCACGTTCGGCCACATCCCGGGCCTGTACCTCGGCCACGCGACGCGCCTCCTCCTCGGCGGTGCGCTTGCGGACCTCTTCGTCCGTCTTGCGCCGGCTTTCTTCCTCG
>CAZZYJ010000102.1:0-10900 GCA_964658215.1 uncultured Steroidobacteraceae bacterium
GTGCCACTGCTGCACGCCCCGGCCGCCGCGGCTCCGGGGGAGCCGCGTAACTTCGAGCAGTTCATCCATCAGGTATGGGGCCGCGGCATCGCCAAGCACTTTGCCGTGCCGTACAACCGTAAGCTGTGGGCGGTGCCGCTGTCGACGATGGAAACTTCCTGGTTGGGCGGCCGGGTGCCGGTGCCCGACCTCAGTGAGATGATCGAAGGCGCGCTGCAGCCGGTCGCGAAGCCGATGGGCCCGAATGCGCGCTTCGGCTACCCGTTGCGCGGCGGCTTCCAAGCCCTGATGAACGGTTTTCTGGCCCATCTGCGCGGGCCGCTCAAGCTCGACGCCCGCGTCGTCCGCGTCACGCCGGCGCGCCACGCCGTGGTGCTCGCCGACGGCTCCATCCATGCCTACGAGCAGCTCATCAGCACCATGCCGTTGCCGGTGCTCGTGAAGATGGTCGGCGACGAGGCTCCCGCCGCAGTGCGCTCGGCGGCGGCCCGCCTGCGCCACGTCTCGGTGCGCTGCGTGAATCTCGGCATCGGCCGCGCCGACGTCACCGACAAGCATTGGATCTACTATCCCGAGACCTCGGTGTTCCACCGGATCTTCGTGCAGGGCAACGCGAGCCCGCATTGCAACGCGCCCGGCGGCTTCGGCCTCACCTGTGAGATCACCTATTCACCGGACAAACCGCTGCCATGCGAGGGCGAGGCGCTCATCGACCGCTGCATCGAGGACTGCATCGCGGTGGGCATGCTCAGGACGGACGATCCGGTGTGGGTGCGCAACATGGTGGACATGCCATATGCCTATGTAGTGTACGACCACGGCCGGGCGGAGAACGTCCGCACCATCCGCGACTGGGCGCAGCGCCACGACATCGTCCTCGCGGGACGTTACAGCGAGTGGGAATATTACAATTCCGACCACGCCTTCCTCGCCGGCAGAGACGCGGCGGCGCGTGCTGCGAAGGCGATGGGGGCGGCAGGCGCGGCGGGCGCCGTGGCGCCCGTCGGCGCGGACGGAACGAGCTTCGCGCGCGCCTCGACGTAGCGGTGGGCATGACGCCTCTTGAGGTGTGGGGCGGCGTCGAGTGCACCGTCAACCGGGTTGCAGACGGCTGGCACAGCCAGCTGGCCATGAGCGGCCACGACGACCGCGCGGGCGACATCGAACTCATCGCACAACTCGGCATCCGCACCCTGCGCTATCCGGTGCTGTGGGAGCGTGCGGCCGCGCGCTCCGCGGCGGACATCGACTGGTCGTGGGCGGATGAGCGGCTCGCCCTGCTGCGCGCGCACGGCATCACGCCGATCGTCGGGCTCGTGCACCATGGCAGCGGCCCGCGCTACACCAGCCTGATCGAGGACAGCTTCGCGCCCGGGCTGGCCGACTTCGCGGGGCGCGTGGCCGAACGCCACCCCTGGCTCGTGCATTTCACGCCGGTCAACGAACCGTTGACCACGGCACGCTTCTCAACGCTGTATGGACATTGGTACCCGCATCGACGCGACGACCGCGCCTTCGCGCGCGCCCTGATCAATCAATGCCGGGCCACCGTGCTCGGCATGCAGGCCATCCGCCGCCACGTTCCGAACGCCCGCCTGGTTCAAACCGAGGACCTGGGCACCGTGTATGGCACGGCGCACATGGGCTATCAGGCGCGCTTCGACAACGAGCGCCGATGGCTGACATGGGATCTGTTGTGCGGCCGGGTGAACGCGCAGCATCCCCTGGCGGAGTTCTTGCGGCGCCTGCAGATCGACGCGCGCGAGCTCGACTGGTTCGTGGAAAATCCGTGTCCGCCGAGCATGCTCGGCATCAACCACTATGTGACCAGCGACCGCTTCCTCGACGAACGTCTCGCGCTCTATCCGGCCACGGCGCACGGCGGCAACGCCCGGGAGCGCTACGCGGATCTCGAAGCGGTGCGCGTGATGCCACGCGAGTACGGCGGCTGGGATGTCATCAAGAGTGCGTGGGAACGCTACCGTCTGCCCATCGCGCTGACCGAGGTGCACCTGGGATGTACGCGCGAGGAGCAGTTGCGCTGGTTCAAAGATGCCTGGACCGCGGCCGAACGCGCGCGCGCGGCCGGCTGCGACGTGCGCGCGGTGACGGCATGGTCGCTGCTCGGTGCCTTCGACTGGGGCAGCCTCCTCACCCGCTTCGAGGGCAGCTACGAGCCCGGCGCCTTCGACGTGCGGGCGCCGCTGCCGCGGCCGACCGCGATCGCGCATCTGATCCGCCGCGCCGTTCGCGACGGCCGGCCCGAACACCCTGTGCTGGCGTCACACGGCTGGTGGCAGCGACCCGACAAGCTCACGTACGGCGCTGTGGCGGGTGCCGTGCCACACACCACGTCGCGGCAAGGCTCCGCGGCACGCGACGGGAGTCCCGCCCCCGTGCTGATCTGCGGCGCCGCCGGCATCCTCGGCCGGGCGCTCGGTCAGGCCTGCCAGCAGCGCAACCTTGCCATGCGCGGTGTCGGTCGTGCGGAACTCGACATCTGCGATGCAGGCGCCATCGAGGAAATGCTGCGGCAGGTGCGGCCCTGGGCGGTGATCAACGCCGCAGGGTACGTGCGCGTGGATCACGCCGAACACGAAACCAGGCGTTGCTTCCGCGAGAACGCCGCCGGCGCACAGGCGCTGGCCCTCGCCGCCGAGCGCCACGGCGCCCGCTTCCTGACCTACTCCTCGGACCTCGTCTTCGATGGCGGCTCCAGCACGCCCTATACCGAACGCGCGCGGGTCGCGCCGCTGAACGCCTACGGCCGCAGCAAGGCCGCCGCCGAGGAACTCACGCTCGCCTGCCGTTCGACCTTGTGCGTGCGCACGGCCGCGTTCTTCGGCGCCTGGGGGCGCGACGACTTCGTCGCCCGGATGCTGCGCACCTTGGCCCGCGGCGAGAGATTTCTGGCGATCGACGACGTCTCGGTGTCGCCGACCTACCTGCCGGATCTCGCCAACGCGAGTCTCGACCTGCTCCTGGACGAATGCATCGGCATCGTCCACCTCACCAATCAGGGCGCGTTGAGCTGGTACGAGTTCGCACGGGCGGCAGCCGCCGCGACGAAAAGAGACGCGGCACGCGTTGAAGGCCGGCCGTTGCAATCGTTCGCCCTGCCCGCCGCCAGGCCCCGCTACAGCGCGCTGGCGAGCGAGCGCGTTTACCTCATGCCCACCCTGGCCGATGCACTGTCCCGTTATGCGCAAGTCTCCGCCTCCCCCCGGCCCTGCTGCCCTGCAGAGCGGGCTGAGCCGTCGAAGCTGGAAATATAAACAAGGTCGACGCACTTCGTGCAGCGGGGCGAACGGCCGCGTGAACGCCGCCGAGCGCGGCGCTGCGCGACGCGGATTGACGTATGCTCGCGACGTACCGGTCCACACGGCATCGCGCGAGGAGAATAAATGCCGATCGAGCGACGTTCCATCGCCTTCGTCCCGGAGCACGAGCGGCATGGGCGGGTCATCGATCAGGGGCCTTTCTGGTTCCTGAGCAATTTCCATTTCTTCGCCATCGCCATCGGTTTCGTCGGCCCGAGCCTGGGACTGTCGCTCGCGTACACGGCGCTGGCCGGTACGCTGGGCATTCTGATCGGCACCACCTTCCAGGCGTTTCACGCCTCACAGGGCGCGGAACTGGGGCTGCCGCAGATGATTCAGTCGCGTGCCCAGTTCGGCTATCGCGGCGTGGTGGTGCCGCTGCTCGCGACCTTCGTGAGCCTGGTGGGCTACAACGTGGTGGCCACCGTCATCCTGGCGCAGGGCCTGGCGACGCTCTGGCCGGTGAACGCGCGGACCGCGGCCATCGTGATTTCCGTGCTCGCCGCGGTACTCGCGGTGTGGGGCTACGACTGGCTGCACCGCGTGTTTCGCATTCTATTCTGGGTGAGCCTGCCGCTGTTCGCGGTGCTGAGCGGCGCCATCCTCGCCGGCCGGGCCGGCGGCGCGACGGTGGTGGTCGGCGGCTTCAACACGGTCGCCTTTGTCACGCAGCTGGCCTCGGCGGTGAGCTTCAACGTCACCGCGGCGCCCTATGTATCCGATTACTCGCGCTACCTGCCCACCGCCACGCCGCGGGCGGCGATCATTCTGAACGTGTTCGCGGGGTCGGCGCTGTCCGCGATCTGGCTGATCGCACTCGGCGGATGGCTGGCCACCCACATGGGGGTGACCGATGGGCTGCTGGCCCTTAAGCAGTCGGGCGACGTGGTGGCGGCAGGCTTGGGCTCGGTGCTGGCCATCACGTCCATCGTCGCGCTGGTGGCCACGGTGGGCATGAACGCCTACAGCGCCATGCTCACGCTCGTCACCACCCTGGATTCCATCCGCCGGGTGCGCTCCACGCAGGCGTTGCGCATCGCGGTCATCGCCGTCATCACGGTGCTCTGGATCATGGTCGCCATCGGCTTCGGCGGTGAAGCCATCACCTATGTCAACGCCATGCTGGTGATGATGCTGTACTTTCTGATGCCGTGGACAGCCGTGAACCTGATCGATTATTTCTGGCTGCGGCGCGGGCGCTACTCGATCGCGGACCTGTTCACGCCGGACGGCATCTACGGCGTCTGGAACGGCCGCGGCCTCGGCGCCTACGCCATCGGTATTCTCTCGAGCATTCCGTTCTTCGTCGTGCCGAACGTGTACACCGGACCCCTCGCCGCGCGGCTCGGCGGCGTCGACGTGGGCTGGCTGGTGAGTCTGGGGGCAGCCTCGCTCGCCTACCTGGCATTGAGCCGGAATTTCGACGCGGCCGCAGAGTCGGCCGCGATCGCGGGGACTCAGCGCGAGGCGAACACGGAGCGCACGTCCGCGGAGATTTCCTGACGTTCGAACAGCACGAGGTCGCCCTCGATCTCGTCGAGGTGCTGGCGCATCGCCTGGGCGAGACCCTTGGCGTCGCCACGCTCGATGAAGCGGACCAGGTGGGCGTGCGCCTGGTGGGAACAGCTGCTCACGTCCGGGCGTTCGTAGATGGCCGTTATCAACAGCGATTGCGTCATCAGCTCGCGCAGGAAATCGACCACCACCCGATTGCCGGCGATTTCCGCGAGCAGCGTGTGGAAATCATGTGAGGTCTTGAGCTCGAGCGCCCGGTTCGGCCTGCCCTCGCCCTGCTTCTCGCGCTTGACGTGCATCTTCAAGCGCTGCAGCGCCTTCGCATCGGCCCGTTCGACGATGTCGGGCGCCAGCGCAGCTTCGATCAGGCGCCGAGCCGCGAACACCTCCTTGGCTTCGCGAACGCTGGGCGAGGCCACCACGGCGCCGCGGTTGCGGTGCAGGGTCACCACCTTGTCGTGCGCGAGGGATTGCAGCACCGAGCGGATGCGCATGCGGCTCACCGCGAACACGTCGGCCAGCTGGTCCTCGACCAGCCGGACGCCGGGCAGTATGCGTCGCTCGACGATGGCCGCGTGGATCCTCGCGTACACGGTCGATTCCTCCGACTGCCGGGTGGCGTGCGGCGCGCTCACCTTCGATTTCACGGCGCGAATGCTCATGGGCGGATGATGGCCTTTGCTTGAACTGCTGGCCGGCGCGATTATAGCGGGAGCGGCAGGGGTTCAATACACGCCGGTGAAGGGATTTCGCACGAGCGCGGCCTGAAAGTGTCCGACGAGCGTGGTCATGTCGAACACCGGCAGTCCCACCGCCGCCTGCACCGCATGCGCATAGGGCGGCAGGTCCACGCACTCGAACAGCAGCGCGCCGACGTCCGGGTGGTCATGCACCAGGGTCTGCGCCACCGCCACCACCTCGGCCATCACAGCGTCGAAGTCGAGGTCGCCGCGCTCCTCGCACACGGCCGCGGTGAAATGCGGCCGCCCCTGCATGCTCGCGACGACGAGCCGGGCGTCGCCGCCGGCGCGGGCCAGCCGCAGATGCTCGCCGCTCAGGCTGTCCTGCGCCGAGACGAGCACGCCGATCGCCGCCGCGGGCCCCAGCAGACGGGCGATGAGCGGCACCTGCAGGAGGCTCGACAGCAGCACGGGCACGGGCAGGGCGCGCGCGAGGGCGTCCTGGTGCACGATCATGAGGCCGCAGTTGCCGGCGATGGCGCAGGCGCCGCGCTCCAGCAGACGCCGTCCCGCGGCGAGGAACTCGTCGAGCCCGGCGGGCGGCGCCTGGCGCAGCCCCGCCGCACTCACGCCACGCGCCACCTCGTAGCACACCGGGAACGGGAAGGTGGTCGGGTTGCCGGGCGTGCCCGGCGGGCAGGGAATGTGCTCCTCCAGGACGATGATGCCGATGGGTCGCCCGTAGCTCAGCTGCGGCGTGCGTGCTCTGTAGATCATGGTCGGTCCCTGGGCGGCGATTGTCGACAATCCTCACCGTGATTGTACATTATCCGTGCACGCCGCCGGGCGGCATGCACCAGCGCACGGCGTGCGTGCCGGACGGGCGCGCCGGCGCAGGTGCGGCGGACGCCCGCCGGGCCGATAAGGGTGTCGCGGCGTACGTGGCACATATATTGCTGGGTTTCCTGTCCAGGAGGCGGCCCGTCGGGTCGCCACGGGAAGACGACCATGCTCTCGCGGCTACCGGCGCTCGGCGCCTGCGCCCTGCTCGCCATCGCGGCCGCGGCAGCGGCGACTGTGGCGCCTGCGCCGGTCGCCAACGTTGCCGGCGTGCGCACGATGCCCGTGGTGAACCAGGTCATCCTCATCTCCCCGCTGCCCTTCGGCGTCGACGTGTATCTCAACATGACCCGCCGCGGCACGCTCGAGGGCGGCCGCGCCATCGGCGCGCGGGTGCGGGTCTTCGAGAGCAGCGATCCCGAGACCCGCAGCGAAAACATCCGCGCGGCGATCAACCAGGGCGCGACTCTCATCGTGGCGCCGGGCCCGGAGTTTCTCGACATGGTGCCGGACTTCGCCGAGGACTTTCCGGCCATCCAGTTCTTGATGGTGGAGGACTGCCCCGCGAAGCGGCGCCCGAACGTGTACTGCGTGCAGCTGCGCACCTACGAGGCCGGCTTCCTCGCCGGCGTCGAGGCCGGGCTCACCACCCGCACCGGCAAAGTCGGCACTCTGGCGCCCGTCGATTATCCCGAGGCGCACCGTTTCTCGGACACCTTCGGCGACGGCGCGCGGTACGCACGCGCCACGGTGCAGGTGCATCCGACGCTCTGGATCGGCGGCGACAATCCCTGGTCCGATCCGCTGCGGGCGCAGGCGCAGGCCGCGGCCATGGTGGGCGACGGCGTCGATCGGATACTGGCGACCGTCGCGGCCGGCAACGGCGGCGTATACAAGGTGGTCACCAATACGCCGGGCGCACTCGCCACCGGTCTCGACGTCAACGAGTGCCCGGACGCACCCGGCCACCTGCTCGACAGCGCGGTGCGGCACGTCGATCTCGTGATCGCCCGCGCCATCGCCGGCATCGCCGCGCACACCCAGCCCGGCACCGTGTCGTACGGGCTCAAGGAGGGCGCCGTCAATCTGACCGCGCTGGAAGCCGGGGCGGGCGCGAGCCAGTGCGTCGCCGCGGCCGACCCGGCGGTGCTCGCCGCGGTGGGCGCGGTGCGCGACAAGATCGTCGCCGGGCGCCTGGTGATCGCCGATCCGGCCGGCATCATCCGGTGAGGCGCTGAGTCCCTGCATGGCGTACCTCGAAATGATCGACATCGTGAAACGCTACCCCGGCGTGGTCGCCAACGACCACGTCGACCTCGCCGTGGAGCGCGGCGAGATCCATGCCGTCATGGGCGAGAACGGCGCCGGCAAGTCCACCTTGATGTCCATCCTGTACGGCCTGCAACGTCCCGACGAAGGGTACATCCGCTACCAGGGCAGCACGCTGCTGCTGCAATCGCCGCTCGATGCCATCGCCCGCGGCATCGGCATGGTGCATCAAGCCTTCAAGCTGTTCGAATCGCTCACCGTCTGGGAAAACATCGTGTACCGGCGCGAACCCCGCCGCGGCCCGTTCGTCGACGGCGCACGGGCGCGCGCCGAGGTGGCCGCACTCGCGCACCGGCATGGCCTGCCCATCGACCCCGGGGCCCGCGTCGCCACGCTGCCGGTGGGCGTGCGTCAACGGCTCGAGATCCTGAAGGCCCTGTACCGCGACGCCGAGGTGTTGATACTCGACGAGCCCACCGCCGTCCTCACTCCCGCGGAAGTAACCACGCTGTTCACGGTCATGAAGAGCCTGGCGGCCGGCGGGTGCACCCTCCTGCTGGTGACGCACAAGCTGCACGAGGTCATGGCGGTCAGCGACCGCATCACGGTGCTGCGCGACGGGCGCGTGGCGCAGCGCCTGGTCACCGCCGACACCACGCCCGAGCAGATCGTGCGGGCGATGACGGGCCGCGATCTGGCCGCACGCACCGCGCACGAGGCCCGCACGCCGGGCGACGTCGCGCTGCAGGCCCGCGACCTGGTGGTGGAGCGGCACGGACGGCGCGTGGTCGACGGCGTCTCGCTCGAGGTGCGGGGCGGCGAGATCGTCGGCATCGCGGGGGTGGCCGGCAACGGACAATCGGAATTGGTGGAGGCGCTCATGGGCCTCGCTGCCGTCACCGCCGGCAGCGTCCGGGTCGCGGGTCGTGAGCTCACGCACGCGTCGGTGGCGGCGCATCGTGCCGGCGGCCTGAGCTACATCGCCGAGGATCGCGCACGCACCGCCACGGCGGCGACGGCCAGTGCCACGGACAATCTGGCGATGGGCTTCCACCGCCGCCCGCCGCTGGCCCGTCACGGCATCCTGCAGCCGCAGGCGCTGCGCCGCTGGGCGCGCCGTCTCATCGAGCGCTTCGACATCAAGATTGCGTCCGCGGACACGGCGGTGGGCACACTGTCGGGAGGGAATCTACAGAAGATAGTGACTGCGCGCGAGCTCGCGCACGACGCCCCGGTGCTCATCGCCGAGCAGCCCACCCGTGGCGTGGACGTGGGCGCCATCGCGTTCATCCACGCCGAGCTGCTGCGCGAACGCGAGCGGGGTCACGGTGTCCTGCTGGTGTCCGCCGAGCTCTCTGAAATTCTCGCGCTGGCGGATCGCATCCTCGTCATGTACGAGGGGCGCATCGTCGCGGAATTCGCGCGGGCGACGGCGGACGAGGCGACGCTCGGCCTGTACATGGCCGGCGGGAGTCGCGCGTGACGCGGGCCGCGCTGCGCGCAGTGCTGCGCCGTCGGCTGGGGCCGCTGCTGCCCATCGCCGCCGCGGTGGCGGTGGGCTTCGGCGTGTGCGGCGTCATCGCCTGGTGCGTGGGTCTGCGTCCGGGTCTGATGTTCCACGAACTTCTGTGGGGAGCGGTGGCGGGGCCGCAGTCGTTCGAAACGATGGCGCGCGCCGTGCCTCTGGTGGGCATGACGCTGGCGGCCGCCATTCCCCTGCGCGCCGGCATCGTCAACCTCGGTGCCGACGGTCAGCTCGCGCTCGGCGGCTGTGCGGCGGCCATCGTCGCGCTCTGGCTGCCGGCGCCGGATGGGATACGGCTCGTCGCGGCGCTGGGTGCCGGCGTGGCGGTGGGTGCCGGCTACGCGGCACTGGCCGCGGCGGGGGAGATAATCGCGGGCGTGCCGCTGCTGTTGTCGACGTGGCTGCTGAGCTATCCGGCGAAGGGCTTGTGCGGCTACCTGGTGCGCACCTCGCTGCGCGATCCCACGACGGCCTGGCCTTCGACGCCGCGCATCGCGGTGGGGGCGCGGCTCGGGTCCTTGATTCCGGGCACGCCGGTGAACCAGGGACTGGTGTTGATCGCCGTGCTCGCCATCGCCGTCATCTACGTCGACCGCCGCACGTCGGTGGGCTTCGAACTGCGGCTGCGGGGGCTGAACGAACGCTTCGCGCGCTACGGCGGCGTGGCGTTGCACCGGCAGACCCTGGGCGTCATGCTGGCGAGCGGCGCCATCGCAGGCTTGGTGGGCGCGGTCATGGTGCTGGGCTCGCAGTTCCGCTACACCGACGGCGCGCTGACCGCGCCCCAGTACTCGTGGTCGGGCACGCTCGCGGCGTTGCTCGCCGGCGGCGAGCCGGTGGGCGCGGTGATCGCGGCGCTGCTGTTCGCGGGCCTGCAGACCGGCGGCTTCGCCATGGAGCGTTCGGTGGAGATCCCGCGGGTGCTCACCACGGTGCTGCAGTCGGTGATGATTCTCTTCCTCGCCATGCGCGGCGCGATCTGGAAGCGGTCGTGACGTACGCCTTCTTCAACGCCACGTTCTTCGATCAGGCGGTGCTCGGCATCACGCCCATCCTGCTGGCGGCGCTCGCCGGCACGTTGTCCGAGCGCGTCGGCCTCTTCAACATCGCGCTCGAGGGGCAGATGCTGGTCGGCGCCTTCGCCGCGGTAGCCGGCAGCCATTTCGGCGGCTCGTTGCAGACCGGCGTCATCGCCGCCATCACCGCCGGCGTGCTGTTCTCGTGCCTGCTCGCAGTGGGCAGCGCGCTGCTGCGCGGCAACGACATCGTCATCGGCATCAGTCTCAACCTGCTGGCCGCGGGGCTCACGTCCTTCCTGCTGCGCACGCTGTTCGGCGTCAGCGGCACGTTCAGCGACGCCGCCATGGTGGGCCTGCCGCGCCTCACCGTTCCGGGCGTGGCCGCGCTGCCCCTGCTGGGCCAGGCGCTGGGACGGCAGAACGCCCTGGTGTACCTGTCCTGGGGCCTGGTGGCGCTGATCGGCGTGTTCCTGAATCGCACGCCCTGGGGACTGCGTCTGCGTGGCATCGGCGAACAGCCGGCCGCCGCCGTCGCGCTCGGCGTCGATGCCACCCGTTACCGCTTCCTCGTCACCGTACTGGGCGGCGCGCTGTGCGGCCTCGCCGGCCTGCAGCTGGCGCTGGGAAGCCTGACCCTGTTCAGCGAGAACATGACCGCCGGGCGCGGTTGGATCGCGGTCGCGGCCGTCATGCTCGGCCACCGCGGCTTCCAGCCGGTGATCGACGCGATCA
>CAZZYJ010000103.1:0-5659 GCA_964658215.1 uncultured Steroidobacteraceae bacterium
GCAAGGTCGCGGCTCTGCCTGACCGCCCGTGCGTTCTCCGGGTGCCCCAGGTCGACCGCCCGGTACGCCGCCTGTTTTCGCGCCGCCAGCTCGACGGTGACGCTGTCGTCCGGAGCTTTCACGTTCACCGTGTCGTCGGCCGGGTGATATTCGATCCGCAGCTGGCGTGCGTTGACGATCAGGCGCAGGTACCCGTAATGCGTGTCGTCATAGTTCTCGAAGGTGACCGCATCGTCCTGCGCGGTCGCCACCTGCAGTACCTGCGGCGTGCGCGGCGCGGCGCCGTTGACCGTCGCGAGCTTCTGCACGTTGTGGCCGCCGTTTCCGCAGGTGACGTAGGGAATGTCCGTGCCGTCGGCGCGGTGCCGCGTGAAGCGCTGATAGGAATGCGCGTGGCCGGAGAGCACCGCGTGCGGCCACACCCCCGCCGCCTGACACACCTCGTCCATCTGCTGGCGCATCTGCGTGCTGGAGGAATGCTGCCCGCCGAAGGCGTAGGCCGGATGATGGTGCGCGAACAGCAGCGCGCCCTGATAGTTCTCCTGCTTGATGCGCTCGAGCGCGGCCTTCAAAAAGGTCAGCTGCGCGACTCCGATGGCATCGCTCGCGATGACTCCGGGGTCCTCCAGCGTATTGCTGTAGAAACACAGGATGCGCACGAACGGCGCATCGAAGGTGAAGTACACGCCGGGCTGGATCTGGGCGGTGCGTGACAATCCTCCCGCCTCCGGCGTCACCGTGAATCCCGACGCCGGATCCGCACAGAAATTCCGCAGATACGCCTCAAGGCTGGTGGCGTGCGCCAGCGGCGAAATCATGCCATCGTGATTGCCCGCGACCGCGAGCACGGGGGCATGATAATTGCGGTACGGTTCGTAGAACTGATCGTAGTAGTACTGCGTTTCCCCGAAGTTGTAGACCACGTCGCCGAGCAGCAGGGCGAATTGCGGCGCCTCCATCGCCTTCGCCTCCGTGAAGTCGCCCACCATCTTGTCGGTGACTTCGTTTTGCGTGCGCGGACCGCGCGTGCTGCCGCAGTCACCCGTCGCATGGAACACCATCTGACCACTGCCGAGGATGGCGTCGATTGCCTTCTGATTGCCATTGAAGACCTGCCCGAGGGTCAGCGACGGCTCCGCCGTCCCGCCACGCGGCGGGGGAAACGCCATGGGCTCGAGGCGGTGTTCCTTGTTCAGCTCGTCGATGACCTTGTAGGCATCCGCGTCCGAGGGGTGCTTGACCGTGAACGTGGTGGGATCGGCGGTGGGCACGGGCTGGCCGAACACGGGCCCCTGAAGCACCCGAGCCCCGCCCTGCGACGGCTGTGTGGCTGACGTTTTCGAGCTGGCCATGAGGTCTCTCCTTGCTGCCGGAGCGGGCAGAATAGCCCGGGCCCGCGCCGGCTTTATGAAGTTTTTCTGTCAGGCCGACCAGGACGCCGAAATGCCGCCTGTCGGAATTATGATAACCAGCGCCCAGTCTGGATATTTTCCCCGCAGCCAGCGGAGCCAGTCGGTTGCCAGTCGCGATCGGTTATGGGTACCGTCGCGCTATTACCATTTCAACCTGCACACGAACCCCATGACCGCCAAGACGCGTTGCAATGCCTGTCGCACCGAGGTGTCGGTGCCTGATTTCACGATGGCGTTCCAGCCCATCGTCGATATCGAGACCGCCGAGGTCTACGCCTACGAAGCGTTGGTGCGCCCCGTCGGGGGTGGCAGCGCCTACGACGTGCTCAGCCTGATCACCGAGGAGAACCGGTACGCCTTCGACCAGGGCTGCCGCGTCAAGGCGATCACGCTGGCGGCGCGGCTCGAGATGGACGCCCTGCTCAGCATCAATTTCCTGCCCAATGCCGTCTATCAGCCGGCCGCCTGCCTGCAGAAGACCTTCGAGGCCGCCCAGCACGCGCGTTTTCCGCTGCACCACCTCATGTTCGAGGTGACGGAAAACGAACCTTCCCGCGATGTCGGCCACCTGCAGAACATCTTCACGGAGTACAAACGACACGGCATGATCACGGCAATCGACGATTTCGGTGCCGGCCATTCGGGGCTCAACATGCTGGCGGATTTCCAGCCCGACGTGCTCAAGATCGACATGGCCCTCACCCGCTCGATCGATACCGATTCGGTTCGCCGTGCGATTGCCACGGCGGTGATCGGCCTCTGCAAAGATCTCCACATCTCGGTGATCGCCGAGGGCGTCGAAACGATCGAAGAAGCCGTGACGCTGCGCGATCTCGGGGTCCGGCTCTTCCAAGGCTACCTGTTCGCCAAGCCCGCCGTGGAACGACTTCCCGCCGTATCCACCGTGGCGGTCGATGCCATACACGCGGCGCACGAAACCCAGCTCGTAGGACGCGACTCCTCCATCGCTCGATAGCACAGTACGGATGCCGGCCGATGGCGTATTCCGCTTAGCAAAACGCGCCGGCAGCACCGCAGCAGGTCCCCACTTCGTATGAAACCGTTACCCCTCTCCTCGAATGACGAGAACACGGCAGAGCTTTCCAGGCTCAAAACGCTGGATAGCTACGATATTCTCGATACGCCGCCGGAAATCCTTTTCGACGAACTGGCGCGTATGGCCGCCTCCATCTGCGGCACTCCCATAGCGCTGGTCTCGCTTCTCGATGGTACTCGCCAGTGGTTCAAAGCAACCGTTGGACTCGAGGTGAAGGAGACGCCGCGCGACATGGCCTTCTGTGCTCACGCCATTCAGGGCAAACACTTGTTCATCGTGCCGGATGCCCTTGCGGACCCACGCTTCGTCAATAACCCGCTGGTCAGGTCCGGACCCGATATCCGCTTTTATGCCGCGGCGCCCCTCGTGGCGCCGGACGGCAACGCATTGGGTACTTTGTGTGTGATCGATCGCGTGGCCCGGGAACTCACTCCCCAGCAGCAGGAAGGCCTGCGGCTGTTGGGTCGCCACGTAATGGCGCAACTGGAATTGCGCAAGCGTTACAAGGAGCTCGCGCAGGATAGTCTTCAACATCAGATACAAGTCCGGACATTGGAAAGAAGTCACCAGCATCTGGATAGTTTGGTAAGAGAGCAGAACGCTAGGATCGAGCAGCTGGCACAGTACAGCGCGCAAACAGGCCTGGCCAATCGCAACCTGTTTCTCGAACGGCTCGACGAATACCTTACCTCGACGATGCTTGGCGACGTCCCTGTCGCGGTGTTTGTGATGGACATGCAGCGATTCGCCTTCGTCAGCGAACTAGTCGGACAAAGTCATCTGGATGAGCTGCTACGCGAGGTGGCCCGCCGACTCGTCAAAGTATTTGGCACGGCCCACGAAATCGCCCATTTGGAATCCGATCGGTTCGCCGCACTGACGGTCCATGCCTCGACCGTCGCCAACGCGGTCAGCATGCTGGAAAAACAGGTGCTACCGGCATTGAATCTGCCATATCGGGTCGACGAAAAAGAATTGCGGGTGGCGTTCAAGGTGGGCATCTCCATGACGCCGGCCGGCAAGAACATCAGCTCGGAGCAGTTGCTGCGACGCGCAAACACGGCGTTGGTCAAAGCAAAAGAGTCCGAGGAGGCATTCGCCGTGTTCACCGCGGATCTCGAGGCGCGCGTTGCGAGCGTAGTCACTTTCGAAACCAAGCTTCGACGTGCCATCGAGCAGCAACAGTTCGAACTCTTTTATCAGCCGAAAGTCCGTTTGTCGGATGGTGCGATCTCGGGTGTGGAAGCCCTACTCAGGTGGCGCGATCGTACGCCGGAAGCCGACGTGACGGATCTCGACGATATTTGGATTCCTCCCACGCGGTTCGTGCCGGCCCTGGAAGCAACCGGTCTCATCGTCGAGGTGGGCCAATGGGTGCTCGAGCAAGCGGCCCGGGACCAGAAGGACTGGCAGGCCCGTGGATTCGACGCGCCCCGCATCGCCGTGAACATCTCGCCCCTGCAGCTCCGGCACCGGACATTTTTAGAAGACTTCGAGACCATCCTCAATTGCCGGGGCGCCCGGCCGCTGTTGGATATTGAACTTACCGAGGCGATTTTGATGGAGCAGGCAGACCGCTGTATCGAGTCCCTGCGTACCATTCGCACGTGGGGGGTACGTGTGGCCATCGACGATTTCGGCAGCGGCTATTCCTCTCTGCGCTATCTGGCGCGGTTGCCGATCGACGTACTCAAGATCGACATGGCGTTCATTCATGCCATGAATAAGAGTCCGGACAACATGGCCATCGTTTCGAGCATCATATCGCTTGCCCACGGTCTTCGATTCACCACGGTTGCAGAAGGGGTCGAAACGGAGGAGCAACGCGCTTTGCTACGGCTGCTGCGGTGCGACGAAATGCAGGGATACCTTTTCAGCAAGGCGATCAGCAAGGTTCAGCTCGAAGAATTGCTGGTATCCACCGATATATCCGCAGCCGTCGGACGCTAGCGCATAACCGCGCTGCATGTAACCCGCGTTACGTATACCGCTTCACGCACCCCGCCCCGCGTAGCCCGCCTGCGTATTAGGCTTCACCCTCACCGCTATTTCCCACCCCGCCCAGGCCGCGCGCGACTCTTCCGGCCGCCGAGCGGGCGTAAGGGTGGCCATCGTGCGCCTGCCGCAGGTGCACGACACACGCAAGCAGGGCCTCGTCGTGATGCTCACGCAATTGGCACGCGATACAGGCGTGTCGGCGTACGTCGGCGACGGCGCTAACCGCTGGGCTGCGGCGCCGCTCGAGGACGTGGCACGCCTGTATCGTCTCGCGGTGGAACAGGCCGGCCCGGGCGTGTCGACCTATCATGCCGTGCAGGAGGAAGGCGTCGCGCTGCGCGACATCGCACGGACGCTGGCCAAAGGACTGAATATGCCGGTGCGGTCGATACCGCCGGAAACGGCGGCCGAACACTTCGGCTGGTTTGCGCACTTCGCCGGGTTGGACATGCCGGCGTCGAGCGAATGGACGCGAAAGACCCTGGGCTGGCAGCCGACCGGGCCGGGGTTGATCGAGGACCTGACGAATATGACGTGTTGAACGGGGGGCCGCCGCGCGTTGATTTTCCGCAAATGACCATTTATTATAATTAAATGGACATTTCAGTAACCGATTTCAAGACGCGGTGCCTCGATCTGATCCGCAGGATCGAAAAAGACGGCACTCCGGTCGTCATCAGACGGCACGGCAAAGTGGTGGCGCGCCTTGAACCGGCCGGGCCGCCGGATGAGGAGCTCAAACCCTGGGAACAATTGCGCGCCATGGGGGGCACGGTGTTCGCTACTCCTGCAGAATCGGTTTTGCATGAAAAAGACTTCGAGGCGTTGCGTTGAGGCTGTTGCTCGACACACACATCTGGCTGTGGTGGCTGACGGGAAGCGCCGACTTGTCCGATGCCGAGCGGCAGTCCATCGACCGATGCGCCGGGCGACAACAGACCTGCCTCGCGGCCATCAGCTTATGGGAAGCCCAGATGCTTCACCTGAAAAAACGGATAAAACTGCCCCTGCCTTTCGCGCAATGGCTGCGTCGTGCCGGGCATCCCGATGTAGTCACGGTTCTGCCCCTCGATCCCGAAGTGGTGATTGCTTTGGACGCCTTGCCTTCGCGATTTCACGGAGACCCGGCCGATCGCTTGATCGTGGCAACGGCCCGCGCGCATGGCTTACCGCTCGCAACCCACGACCGCAC
>CAZZYJ010000103.1:5669-10843 GCA_964658215.1 uncultured Steroidobacteraceae bacterium
CGATCCGTAAATCTAAAACCGTGGAATGCTGGAAAGCGGACGCAACACCTCCACCCCGTAGGCAGGTTCCGCGTCGGACGGCCTGAGTCCGCCAGGATGCGCGACGAAGCGGTGCCGCCCGCGGGCCGGTGAGGCGCGGCAACTCACGCGCCCGACGAATCGGCTGCATCGACGGGCTTTTCGCCGATCGTCACCCAGTAGTTGCCGCCACCCGGCTCCTTGAAGGCGCGTACGTTCACGAAGCCGCAATCACGCGCGATCTGCGCCGTATCGAGCAATCCCGCTTCGCGCCAATACGGCTCGCCGCCGCGCATGGCGCTGCGATCGAAACGCCACGCCGTGATCTTGTCCTGCGACCAGGACGGCGGCACGTCGGTCATGATGACCGCCCCGCCCGGCTCGAGCAGCCGGAACGCCTCGGCGAAGAACTGCCTGTTCACCGCGGCCGGCAGTTCGTGCAGGAGAATGAACGAACTGACGAGATCGAAGCTCGCCGCCGGCAGCCGCGTGTCCTCCCCGCAGCCCACGTAGAGCTGCCAGTACAAGCCGCGCTCGTTGGCGACGCGCTGCGCCTGCTCCAGCATGGGACGGCTGACGTCGCAACCAGAGATACGCGCCTGCGGGAACGCCTGCGCGAGCCCCAGGGTATGAAAGCCCGAGGACACGCCCATTTCGAATATGCGGCGATAGTCCCTGCGTGGCAGATGGTCGAGCACCGCCCTGCGCGTATCGAAGATGCCGCCACCGAACATCGCCGACAGGTAGCGCTTGTGGATCAGTTCGCCGTGGATGAAGCCCTGATGTTCGTGGCCGTCCCAGCCGCCATGGGTGCGATGGATCCACACGCCCTGCAGGTACTCAGGGGGCGCGTAGTGCGGAAAGGTTTGAATCTGCGTGGCCCCGCGTGCCAGCGCGCGCATCTCGGGCTCCGCCTGCCCGCGGATTTCCTCGAATGCGGCGGCGGCGACGAGACCATGGTTGATCGACGACCACTCGGAGCACAGATCGCGCATGTGCAGGGCATGCGACCCGGCGAGCAGCGACTCCATCTGCGCGAGGCGTTCGTCGAGGTCGTCGGCAAGCCGTTCCTCCGTCACGCCGGCCGTCTGCATGTCCTCCCGCAGCCTGCTCTCGAAACGGGCGGCACTCTTGTTCAAGGCGACCATAAATTCCATGGACGCACGGCCGCGCTGATGCAGCTCCGTTTTCATGGCGTCGCCCTCGGCCCGGATCGTGACTGGGCGTCGAACAGGACGGCCGTCAGCGAACCGATAAATCGCTCGCGCTCGGCTGCGATGCGCGCCGACAACTCGGGGTCGGGCTGATAGGCGTCGAGGTCGCCGAGCAGATTTCTTTCGCGCAGCAGCGCCTCGGTGACCAGCTGCCGATCCTTGATGATCCAGACCTCCTTGGCCATTTCGAGCAGGGCGAAGCCGAGGCTGTCCAGCTGATCGGGGGTGAGATTTTGAGATCGGGTGGGACGCATCGATTCGTTCTCCGTGGCGTTCGCGAGGCCACCGCCCGATAATAACCTGACCTTGATGGTTCAGCGACCCGGCGATGGCGTCGAGCAAAGGATCGAATTGATGGAGACGGACACATTCGCGGAATTTCGCGCCGGCGGCTGGAAGATCGTGCTCGGCTCCGTGGTGGGCGTCGCCCTCGGCTCGAGCGCCCTGCCCTTCTATACGCTCGGTGTCTTCGCGAGACCGCTGGCGCAGGCCTTCGGCTGGCCGCGGGCGGTGGTGCAATCGGGACTCCTCTTCGCGATGTTGGGCACGGTGTGCGTCGCCGGGATCGCCGGCTCGATGATAGATCGTTTCGGCGTGCGCAGGGTTGCGATTGCGAGCCAGATGGGACTGGCCGCGGGCTTCGTACTGCTGGCCTGCCAGAATGGCAACCCGACGCTCTGGCGTGCGAGTTGGTTTCTGCTCGCGGTGTTCGGCATCGGCACGACGCCGCTCACCTGGTCGCGTGGCATCGCCGGCTGGTTCGTGGCCGCACGCGGCACCGCCCTCGGGATGGCGCTCGCGGGCACGGGCATCACGTCGTTCGTCGCGCCGCCGCTGATCGGCAGGTTGATCGCCGCGTTCGGCTGGCGTGCCGCGTACGCGGCCATCGCCGCCGCCATCCTGGTCATCGGCCTGCCCTGCGTGCTCCTGTTCTTTCATGGTGGCCGCCGGGGAGCTGCTTCGTTCGAAGGCGAGATTCCGGGCATGGCGTTCGGCATCGCGGTGCGCGGCTACCGCTTCTGGTTGATCCTGCTCTGTTTTGCGGCCGTCTCGTTCGGCGTCGGCGGGGTGATTCCGAATCTCGTGTCGATGCTGACCGACCGGGGCATACGCAATGCCACCGCCTACGCCAGTCTGCTGGGCGTCGCCATCATCGTCGGGCGTCTCGCGGCGGGGTGGCTGCTGGATCGGTTCTGGGCACCCGCCGTGGCGGCCGCACTGCTGGCGGTGCCCGCCGTTGCCTGCGCATTGCTGGCCCATAAAACCCTGCCGGCGATGGATGCCGTTCTGATCGGTCTCGCGGGCGGCGCCGAATTCGACCTGGTCGCCTATTTGTGTGCACGCTATTTCGGCATGCGAAGCTACGCCCGCCTCTATGCCTGGCAGTGGGCGGGATTGTCGCTCTGCGCCGGCATCGGTTCGCTGACCTTCGGTGTCGTCTTCGACGAGACCGGCAGTTACGACGCCGCCCTGTTCGGCGCGGCGGCGCTCATGCTCGCAGGCGGACTCTCCCTGCTCGGGCTCGGCCGCTACCCCCGCCAACCCGTCGCAAACCGAGCCTCACGGGTCAAAACTGCGTGATGACCTGCCGCAGGCCGGTGCCGGCGGCCAGACGATCGAAAGCGGCGTTGATGTCGTCGAGCGCGATCCGTTCAGACAGCAGCCGGTCGACCGGCAGTCTGCCGGCCTGGAACCATTCGATGTAGCGCGGAATGTCGCGTTGCGGGACGCAGCTGCCGAGGTAACTGCCCTTGATGGTGCGCTCCTCGGCGACGATGCCGACATGGGGCACGCTGAACATCGCCTTTGGGTTCGAAAGCCCCGCCGTGACGGTGGTGCCCCCGCGCCGGGTGATCTGGTACGCCGTTTCCAGGGCACGGGCCGAGCCGGCCATTTCGAAGGCGTATTCGACGCCGCCGCGCGTGGCCTCCCGTATCTTCGCCACACAGTCCGGATCGTCGGCTCGGAACACGTGGGTGGCGCCGAGCTCGGTGGCGAGCGCGAGCTTTTCCGCACTGAAGTCCACCGCCACCAGCACACGCGGTTGCAGAGTCAGCGCGCCCAGCAGCGCGGCGAGCCCGACGCCGCCCAGGCCGATGACGGCGATGCTGGCCTCCGGCGCCACGACGCCGGTGTTGACCACGGCGCCCACGCCGGTGATCACCGCGCAGCCGAATAGCGCTGCATGATCGAAGGCGAGCGTGCGGTCCACCTTGACCAGCGACTCCTGCGCGACCACCGCATGCGAGGCGAACGCAGACACCCCGAGGTGATGTTTTACGGCTCCGGCGCCTCGATGCAGGCGGACTGCGCCGGACAGCAGCGTTCCCGCGGCATTCACGGCGGCCCCGGGTTCGCAGAGCGCGGGCCGGCCCCGCGCGCAGGGTTCGCACGTCCCGCAACTCGGCACGAAGGCGAGGACGACGTGGTCATCGGCGGAAAACCGCGTCACCCCCGGGCCAGTCGCCTCCACCGTGCCGGCCGCTTCATGACCGAGCAGCATGGGCAGCGGCCGTGGCCGGTTGCCGTCGATGACGGACAGGTCGGAATGGCACAGGCCCGCCGCGCGCAGGGCGATCAGCACCTCCCCCGGGCCGGGCCCGTCCAGCTCGACCTCGTCCAACCGCAGAGGACGGCTTTGTGCATAAGGGGGTGGCAGGCCCGACTCGCACAGCACGGCAGCACGCATACGCATGGAACTCACCTTTTATGGAGGGCAGATCGCACAGCTTAATGTTTCGGTCTCATTTGTTCTAGGATACGAACATTTGTTCTAATATGCGCGCCCCGAAGCTCGTATCTTCACCCCGTCCGGAGACCGTACATGACCGACAGCCTGCTTCGTCAAAAACTCGACAGAAAAGAATTCTTTCTCGCACCCGGTCTGCACGACATGATGGCGGCGGTCATCGCGCGGGACATGAAATTCGACATCGTGTACGGCTCCGGGTTCTGGCTCACAGCTTCGTGCTTCGGCCTCCCCGATGCCGGCATCGCCACCTTCACGCAGATGCTCGACCGGATGGCGACGCTGAAGAAAACGGTGGGCGGCGCCGAACTCATTGCCGACGCGGACACGGGCTACGGGGGTCTGCTCAACGTG
Source organism: uncultured Steroidobacteraceae bacterium (assembly GCA_964658215.1). GTDB lineage: Bacteria > Pseudomonadota > Gammaproteobacteria > Steroidobacterales > Steroidobacteraceae > Bog-1198. Next base: position 10,005 of record CAZZYJ010000103.1, read on the forward strand.
CACCATACCGTCAAGGGCTATGAGCGCGCGGGCGTCACCGCCATACAGATCGAGGACCAGGAATTCCCGAAGAAATGCGGTCACACCCCCTTCAAGCGGGTGATCCCCCGCGAGGACATGGTCGCCAAGATCCGCGTCGCCTGTGAAGCGCGGCAGGACGCACGCAAGACCCTGATCATCGCCCGTACCGATTCGCGTGCGGGCGAGGGGCTCGACGCGGCGATCCGGCGCGTGGAAGCCTACGGCCGCGCCGGCGCGGACGTGCTGTTCGTCGAGGCGCTGCAATCGCAGGAGGAGATGTACCAGGTGTGCAGGGAGTCGGAGAAGCCCACCATGGCCAACATGGCGGACGGCGGCAAGACGCCGATCCTATCCGCCGTGGAGCTCGAGCAGATCGGCTACGCCGGGGCGATCTTTCCGGCCAGCACCGCGCTCGCCGCGAATGCGGCGGTGGAGCGGGTGCTGCGGACCCTCAAGGAGCGCGGCACGAGCATCGCGCCCGAGACGGTGGAGCTGTATGGCTTCGAGCGTTTTTGCCGCCAGATAGGCTTCGAAGAAGTGTGGGAGTTCGAACGCCGCTGGGGGGAGAACCCGGCCGCACCCAAGTGAGGCCACGGGTGAGGGCGGGCGCCGCGCTACGCCCCGCTACGCCCCGCCCCGCCCCGCCCCGCGCCCGGCAGCGCGGCATTCACCCTTATGCCATAACGGCCGGCGGCGGCGGCAGCCGTCCGTGTCGTCATCAACACGATCCAGGGCACCCTCGTCGACACCTCGCTCGAAGAATTCGACCGATGTCTGGCGATCGATCATGGCGGGCAGGGCATTCGTGTCAATCGCGT
>CAZZYJ010000104.1:0-10555 GCA_964658215.1 uncultured Steroidobacteraceae bacterium
GCGCCTCTGCGGCCGAGGAGGCCGCCGCCGCGCCGGGCGGCGCCTGGGTCGACATCCCCCTCTACCAGGGCGACATGCTGGTGCGCGGTTCCGAAGCGTTGTCCAAGACCAGGGACGGGCACGCGGCCCGCACCGTGCTCTAGCCATGTGGGAGTGGAGCCCCCTGCGCGGTTGGCTGTCCGGCCAGATCACGCCCTACTGGACGTTTCCGTTGCTGACGGTGGTCCAGGCCTTGATGGTGATGGTGTGCCTGATCTTGATCATGGCGTTCTACACGCTCGCCGAACGCAAGGTCATCGGCTGGATCCAAGCGCGCAAGGGGCCGAACCGGGTGAACTTGTTCTGGATCCCGGGTGCCGGCCAGCCGTTCGCGGACGTGATCAAGTTGATGTTCAAGGAAATCCTCATTCCTGCGGACGCCAACGGGTTCCTGTTCCGGCTCGCGCCTTTCCTGGCATTGATCCCCGCGCTCGCCATCTGGGCGGTGATTCCGCTGTCCCCCGAACACGCCTTCGCGAACATCGACGCGGGCCTGCTCTACGTGCTGGCGCTGACCTCGATGGGTGTCTACGGCATCATCCTGGCCGGTTGGGCGGCGAACTCCAAGTACGCATTTTTGGGTGCTATGCGCTCCGCCGCGCAGATCGTCGCCTACGAGATCGCCATGGGATTCGCCATGGTGGGCGTGTTGATGGCGGCGGGCAGCTTGAACATCGGCGACATCATCCATGCGCAGTCGGGCGGGCCCTTGAGCTGGAACTGGTTCTGGTTGTTTCCGCTGCTGGTGGTGTATTTCATCGCGGGCGTCGCCGAGACCAACCGCGCGCCCTTCGACGTCGCGGAAGGCGAATCGGAAATCGTCGCCGGTTTCCACGTGGATTATTCCGGCATGGCCTTCGCGCTCTTCTTCATCGCCGAATACGTCAACATGATCCTGATTTCGGCGCTCACCGTGGTGTTCTTCTTCGGCGGCTGGCTCTCCCCGCTCGAAGGCTATCTGCCCGACGATCAATGGCTGGCCGCGCCGAGCTTCTTCTGGTTCGGCCTGAAAACGCTGTTCCCGATGTTCAGTTTCCTGTGGTTGCGCGCGACGTTTCCGCGCTACCGGTACGACCAGATCATGCGACTGGGCTGGAAGGCCTTGATCCCGGTCACCCTGGTCTGGTTGTTGGTCGAGGGCTTCATGGTGTATTTCCATGTGGGTCCGTGGAAGGGGCATCCGTAATGCAAGGCATACGCAGTTTCTTGAAGACGTTCCTGTTGTGGGAGTTGCTGCAGGGTCTGTGGGTCACCTGGAAGGGCATGTTCCAGCGCAAGGTGACCATCAACTACCCGGAGGAGAAGACCCCGCAGAGTTCGCGGTTCCGCGGGCTGCACGCGCTCAGGCGTTACCCGAACGGCGAGGAGCGTTGCATCGCGTGCAAGCTCTGCGAGGCGGTGTGCCCCGCGCTCGCGATCACCATCGAATCGGGCGTCGGTGCCGACGGCACGCGGCGCACCACCCGCTACGACATCGACCTGTTCAAGTGCATCTACTGCGGTTTCTGCGAGGAAGCCTGTCCCGTCGACGCCGTCGTAGAGACCCGCCTGCACGAGTACCACATGGAAAACCGCGGCGAGAACATCATGAGCAAGGACAAGCTGCTCGGTATCGGCGATCGCTACGAAGCCATGATCGCGGCCGACCGGGCCGCCGACGCGCGGTATCGTTGATGTTTCCGACGATTTTGTTCTTCATCTTTGCCGGCGTGCTGGTGTGTTCCGCGCTCGGCGTGATCCTCGCGCGCAACCCGGTGTTTTCGGCGCTGCTGCTGGTGCTGTGCTTCTTTACGAGCGCGGTGATCTGGCTGCTGCTCGATGCGGAGTTTCTGGGGATCGTGCTGGTGCTGGTCTACGTGGGTGCGGTAATGGTTCTGTTCCTGTTCGTGGTCATGATGCTCGACATCAACGTCGAGGATCTGCGCAAGGGGCTGGCGAGCTACTGGCCGCTATCGGTGGCCGTGGCCGGTTTCATCGTGTTCGCGGTGCTCAACGTGATCGTGGTCAAGCATCTCGGCGGCGTGGCGCTGAAGACGGCGCCGGCGCTGCCCGCCGGGTATTCGAACACCCGGGCCCTGGGCACCGTGCTCTTCACGCGCTACGCCTATCCTGCGCAGCTGGCCGCGTGCATCCTCCTGGTCGCGAGCGTCGCCGCCATCGTGCTGACCCTGCGGCGCCGTACCGGCGGCAAGCCTCAGGACATCGCCAAACAGGTGGCGGTGCGCGCCCGGGACCGCGTGCGCATCGTCAAGATGGCCGCCGAGAAACGTCCATGATCACGCTCACCGAGGTGTTGACCCTGTCCGGCATCCTGTTTTCCATCGCCGTGGCGGGTGTGTTCCTGAACCGCAAGAACATCATCGTTCTGCTGATGTGCATCGAGCTCATGCTGCTGGCCGTCAACTTCAACTTCGTCGCCTTCTCGCGATTTCTCGGCGACATCAGCGGTCAGGTGTTCGTGTTCTTCATATTGACGGTGGCGGCGGCCGAGGCGGCGATCGGACTCGCCATCCTGGTCGTTCTGTTCCGCGAGCGGCGCAGCATCGACGTCGAAGATCTCGATACGCTCCAAGGTTGAGGGGTTAAGCAGAAAAATGCAGTCGATCTATCTGACCATCGCGCTGGGGCCCCTGGCCGCCGCGATCATCGCCGGCTTGTTCGGCCGTACCATCGGCCGCGCCGGTGCGCACAGCATCACCATCGGCGGGGTGGGGCTGTCGTGCGCCCTGTCGCTGTACGTGCTGTCGCGTTTCGTCTTCGAGCACATGGCGCCCTTCAATGCGCCGGTTTACACCTGGCTGGTCAGCGACGGCCTCACCCTGCAGGTAGGGTTTTTGATCGATCATCTGTCGGCCATGATGATGGTGGTGGTGACGTTCGTGTCCTTGATGGTGCATGTCTACACCATCGGCTACATGCACGAGGACCCGGGCTATCAGCGCTTCTTCGCCTACATCTCGCTGTTCACCTTCGCGATGCTCATGCTGGTGATGGCGAACAACTTCATGCAGCTGTTCTTCGGCTGGGAGGCGGTGGGGCTGGTGTCCTACCTGTTGATCGGCTTCTGGTATACGAAGCCCTCGGCGGTGTTCGCGAACCTCAAGGCCTTCCTGGTGAACCGGGTGGGCGATTTCGGCTTCGTGCTCGGCATCGCCGCGGTGCTCAAGTTCACGGGCTCGCTGGACTACGCCACCGTGTTCGCGCACAGCGGCGGATTCGCCGGGGCGCAGGTGCACGTCAGCAGCACCGTCTCCTGGTCGGCCATCACCTTCACCTGCATCTGTTTGTTCATCGGCGCCATGGGCAAGTCGGCGCAGGTGCCGCTGCACGTCTGGCTGCCCGACTCGATGGAAGGTCCGACGCCGATCTCGGCCCTGATCCATGCGGCGACCATGGTCACCGCGGGGATCTTCATGGTGGCGCGCATGTCGCCGCTGTTCGAGCTGTCCGACACCGCACTCTCCTTCGTGCTGATCATCGGTTCGACCACCGCATTTTTCATGGGCCTGCTCGGCATCGTCAACAACGACATCAAGCGGGTGGTGGCGTACTCGACGCTGTCGCAGCTCGGTTACATGACCGTGGCGCTCGGCGTGTCTGCCTACGGCGCAGGCATGTTCCACCTGATGACACACGCGTTCTTCAAGGCGTTGCTGTTCCTGGCCGCGGGCTCGGTGATCATGGCCATGCACCATGAGCAGGACATGCGCAAGATGGGCGGCCTGCGCAAGTATCTGCCCGTCACGTACTGGACCTGTCTCGTCGGCTCGCTGGCCCTGATCGGTTTTCCGGGCACGTCGGGCTTCTTCTCCAAGGATTCCTTGATCGATGCGGTCGCGGCATCGCACCGTTTCGGTTCGGGCTATGCCTATTTCTGCGTGCTGACGGGGGTGTTCATCACGGCGCTGTACACCTTCCGCATGTTCTTCATGACGTTCCACGGCAGGGAGCGCATGGACCATCACACGCAGGAGCACCTGCACGAGAGCCCGCTGGTGGTGACGGTGCCGCTCATTCTGCTGGCCATCCCGTCCGCACTCATCGGTTGGTTCACGGTGAAGCCGCTGTTGTTCGGCGACTGGTTCACCGGGGTGATTCAGGTGCTGCCGGCCAACGACGTGCTGAAGCACATGGCGGAGGAGTTCCACGGCCCCGGGGCCTTCGTGTGGACGGCGCTCACCGCGCTGCCGTTCATTCTCGCCGTGGCGGGGGTGGCCACCGCCTACGTATTCTTCCTCTGGAAGCCGTCGCTCGCGGACTCGGCGGAGCGTTCCTTCAAATGGCTGCAGACGATATTGATCGATAAATACGGTTTCGACTGGTTCAATCAAAACGTGCTGGTCGCCGGGGCGCGGGCGCTCGGCGGCGGTCTGTGGCGCTTCGGCGACCAGGCCATCATCGACGAGGGGCTGGTCAACGGCAGCGCCCGGGTGGTGGGCTGGTTCAGCTCGGTGATGCGCTACGCCCAGTCGGGTTATCTGTATCACTATGCCTTCGCCATGATCTTAGGACTTGCGTCGCTCCTGCTGTGGCTGGTGTGGCGTCCGTGATGCTGAACGCTCACCTGCTCGCCCTCCTCATCTGGCTGCCCATCGTCGGCGGGTTCGCGGTGCTCTGGCTGGGGCACGACGATGCCGCGGCGCGCTGGGCGGCGCTCGGCATCTCCGGCGCGACCTTCCTGTTCAGCCTCCCGCTGTGGGCGGGGTTCAAGACCGGCACTGCGGCCATGCAGTTCGTCGAACGCACGCGCTGGATCGGCGCCATCCATGCGGATTTCCACATCGGCGTCGACGGCATCTCGATGCCGCTGATATTGCTGACGACGTTCACCACCGTCCTGATCGTGATCTCGGGTTGGCAGAACGTGGAGAAGCGGGTCGCGCAGTACTTCGCGGCCTTTCTCATTCTCGAAGGCCTGATGATCGGCGTGTTCGCGGCACTCGACGGCGTGCTGTTCTACGTGTTCTGGGAAGCCATGCTGATTCCGATGTTCATCATCATCGGCATCTGGGGCGGCCCGCGGCGCGTCTACGCCACCATCAAGTTCTTCCTGTACACCTTCATCGGTTCGTTGTTGATGCTGGTCGCACTCATCTACATGTACCTCAAGGCGGGCAGCTACGACATCGCGACGTTCCAGCGGCTGCCGCTGACCTTGAACGAACAGCTGTTCATCTTCCTGGCGTTCTTCGCGGCGTTCGCGGTCAAGGTGCCGATGTGGCCGGTGCACACCTGGCTGCCGGACGCACACGTGGAGGCGCCCACGGGCGGCTCGGTGGTCCTGGCGGCCATCATGCTCAAGATGGGCGGCTACGGTTTCCTGCGCTTCTCGCTGCCCATCGCGCCCGACGCCAGCCGCAAGCTCGACTGGCTGATCATCGCGCTGTCCCTGGTGGCGGTGGTGTACATCGGTTTCGTGGCGCTCGCGCAGCGCGACATGAAGAAGCTGATCGCGTATTCCTCGATCGCGCACATGGGCTTCGTCACGCTGGGGGCCTTCATCGGCTACCAGATCGTGGCGAACACCGGCGGCACCACGGGCATCGCCATGGGGTTGGACGGCGCCGTGGTGCAGATGCTCTCGCACGGCCTGGTGTCCGGGGCGATGTTCCTGTGCGTGGGCGTCATGTACGACCGCGTGCACAGCCGCGAGATCAGCGCCTATGGCGGCGTGATCAACACCATGCCGAGATTCGCCGCGTTCATGGTGCTGTTCGCGATGGCGAACGCAGGTCTGCCGGGCACCTCGGGGTTCGTCGGTGAGTTCCTGGTCATCCTGGCCTCGTTCAAGGCCAACGCTTGGTTCGCGTTCCTGGCGGCGACCACGTTGATACTGGGGGCGGCGTACACGCTGTGGCTGGTCAAGCGGGTCATCTTCGGCGAGGTGGGCAACGCCAAGGTGGCAGCGCTCCAGGACTTGAGCGGCCGCGAGTTCGGCATCTTGAGCGTTCTGGCGGTGGCGGTGCTGCTGGTGGGGGTGTGGCCCGCGCCGCTGCTCGACGTCATGCGCGCCTCCACGCAGCACCTGGCCCAGCAGCTGCTGGTCTCGAAAATCCTCCCGTAAGGTGCCCATGAACGCGTTCAACGTCGCCGATTTCGATGCCGGCCTGGTCTATGCGAGGCCGGAGATATTCCTGGGGCTGGCCTCCTGCGCCATCCTGCTCGTCGACCTGCTGCTGAAGCCCGCGCAGCGGCATTGGACCGGCGTGTGGGCGGTGGTGGCGTTGTTCGTCACGGCCATCCTCGCGGTGGTGCAGCCCATCCCCGGACGGATCGTCGCGCTCGGCGGGCTGTTCGAACTCGACCGCATGGCGCAGCTCCTGAAGATCGTGACCCTGCTCACCGTGGCGGTGGTGTTCATCTATTCCACGGACTATCTGCACCGGCGCTCCATTCTGCGCGGCGAGTATTACGTGCTCGGGCTGTTCGCGACGCTCGGCGGCATGGTGCTCACGTCCGCCGCCAGCCTGATCACGCTGTACCTGGGCCTCGAGCTCATGTCACTGTGTCTGTATGCCATGGTGGCGTTCGACCGCGAGTCCGGCGTCGCGGCCGAGTCGGCAATCAAGTATTTCGTGCTGGGTTCGATGGCCTCGGGCACCTTGCTGTACGGCATGTCCATCGTGTACGGCATGACGGGCAGTCTCGAGATCGCCGAGATCGCCACGGCCGTGCACAACGGGCTCGGCGACAACGTGGGCCTCATGTTCGGCGTCGCGTTCCTCATCGTCGGCATCGGCTTCAAGATCGGCGCCGTGCCGTTCCACATGTGGATACCGGATGTGTACGAGGGATCGCCCACCTGCGTCACCGTGTTCATCGGCACGGCCTCCAAGCTCGCCGCGTTCGCCCTGGCGATGCGCCTGCTGCCCGAGGCGCTCGGCGCCGCGCAGCCGGATTGGAGCCAGATGCTGGTGGTGCTCTCGGTGCTGTCGATCGCGATCGGCAACGTCGTCGCCATCGCGCAGACGAACCTGAAGCGCATGCTGGCGTACTCGACGATCTCGCACGTCGGCTATATCTTGCTGGGGCTGCTCGCCGGCACGGCGCAGGGCTATCAGGCGGCCTTGTTCTACATGATCAGCTATGTGATCGTCGCCTGCGGCGCGTTCGGCATGATCCTGCTGCTGGCACGACGGGGTTTCGAAGCCGATCAGATCCTGGATTTCAAGGGCCTGAATGCACGCAGCCCGTGGTTCGCCGGCATGATGGCCATCTTGATGTTCAGCCTGGCCGGGCTGCCCCCGTTCGTGGGGTTCTGGGCCAAGCTCGGCGTGGTACAGGCGGTGCTCGACGTCGGCGACACGTGGCTCGCCGTGGTGGCGGTGCTGTTCTCGGTGGTGGGTGCGTTCTTCTATCTGCGCATCGTGAAGACCATGTATTTCGACGATCCCACCGACAGCGCGCGGCTCGGCGGGTCCGTGCTGATGCGCACGGTGCTGAGCGCCAATGCGCTGCTGGTGTTTGCGATGGGGTTAGTGCCGGCGGGGTTGATCGCTCTCTGTCAGCGGGCGCTGCCGTAGGCTGCCTGGCCGGGTCGGGCACGGGGCGGCGGGACGGGGAGAGTGACTGCGCTGGGGTTGCATTGCCCGCAACCGGGGGTATAATCATCGGCTCTCCGGTGCGGGGTGGAGCAGTCTGGCAGCTCGTCGGGCTCATAACCCGAAGGTCGTAGGTTCAAATCCTACCCCCGCTACCAATTAATTCAATAGGTTAGAATCTCTTTCCAGGCGATAGAGCCGTCTCGCTAGGAACATGTAGGGGCCATGTAGAGTGGCCGACAGCATCTAACGGAAAGGAACTGCGGCCGTCTGAACGTTCCGGCGATCCTTTAACGCAGGAGCCGGCGACATGCCGTCCAAAGATACGCGAGAGAATACTGGCGCTTGGATTGTCCATCATGGGCGAAAGTTGGCTCTAGACGCAAATGGCGCGGCAGAGTTTCCAGCAATTGACGAAGCGGCCAAGGCTGCCAACCTTCTCGCGAGACTCGGCGAAACCAATCAAGCCACACTCGAAGTTTCCGAGGTCAAAGCCATCGCGGTTGCTGCCGGCCTCAATCCGCGTCACGAGCTGACTGGGCTGCTTGGCGTGCTCGAGAAAAAACGATTAATCGATCAAGCTGGCGGCCAAATTGCAGTGTTGGGTGTCACAACGCGTGGTGCCTTGGGGCATGCCGCAGATCTTTTCGAGGAGGCCGAGCCTTCACCGTATGAGCGTGCTGCAATCGAGCTCGGCGATGAGGTATCGGTCGAGCCCAAGTTGCGAAATCGCGTTGCAGAGTCGATCGGGGACTCTTACTTTCTCTCTTCCTCTGAAGTCACTGATTTTCTAAACCGATCGGAGCAATTGGGTTTTGTCGATGCCGAAGGTGAGCATGACGGCCGGCTCCTCTTTAATGGAAATTTGTTTCGGCGCGACGCGGTCCTTAAAACCTCCAAGGTACTTGCCTCGCTGAGCTCGGCGGATGAAGCTAAAGCCAAAACAGTCCGCGAGTTGCTGGAAATCCGCGGATGCGTGAAATTTGACGAGATTGAGAAGATCCTCCACCCTGAATTATTTGAGAAGCTGCGTGCGGCCGGTCTCTACGATGTAAATGTGGTGGGTAATGAAAAGGGCGATCATGTATATGTGACATCGCCCTCAGCATTCCATAAATTCGTCAATCCTATGGTCGATGACTGTTTTGACATGGCCAAAGCGTTGGTATCGGCACTTACATATGGAATAACGGCAAGACCACAATCTACCGGTAGAATTGCTCGCCCTGAAGTGTTGATCAGCAAATTAATTTGGGGCGGGGAAGTTGGTCCCGCAACGGCAATTGGTCAGGATTACCGGGTCCTTGAGGTTAACAGGGTTGTGAAGATCCGAGCAGATGTCTCAAAGCCTGGACAGTTCTATATGCGCCTATTGAAGCGTGAGATCGGCGAGTTGGCGTTGCAGGTTCTCACGACCGGCGATGCTTCAACTACCTCCTTGAGCATTCTTCCGGCTGCGCCCATGAGCACATACTCGGGCCCTGAAACGTCCCGTACGCAGTTGCGCCGAATGCAGTCAAAACCAAGCAAGAAGCGCGTACAAGATGTTCTCGAAGCAGTGAGAGGCGGGCGAGAATTTAAGTGAGCAACGAAACCGGCATCGCCTTGGAAGAATTGCTACGGGCGTATTTTTTGCGCAGCGGATTTTTTGTGATTCGAGGTGTTCCGTTTGCCTATGACGGAGAAGATCTTACGGATCTCGACCTGCTCCTCTACGAACGACCCACCGGTGCAACCCGGAGGATCCAAGTTGTCGACATAAAGTACAAGCAGAAGCCAAAAGCGGTCGAGCGAATGTTTTGGACGAGAGGCCTGATTGAAGCGGTCGACATTGACGGCGGGTACGTCGCAACAACGGACAGCCGAGCTGTCTTGAGAAAAATCGCCGATAAGTTGGACCTGGGAATAATAGACGGGGCCGATCTGAAGCGAATTCGGGAGAGTCCGAACGTCCTATTTCCAGGTCGTATGTCTGACGAGGAACTGATTGAGTCTTTCCAATCCGTGGACAAGAACCGAAAAGACAAAATTCTTCAAACATGTCGAAAAGACATCCTATCGTCACTGTCGAACGGTTTTGGGGCATCTGCTGTTGTGCGTGTGCTGGGAAATTTTTCAGAGATGGCCAGCCTTACTGTGTCGGCGCATCCTGGGTCGGCTAGTGCCATGGGCGCAGGCCGCTTGGCTTATCTTTCCGCGGCGATAGCGTGTGCCTGCCTGGATTACGTGAGCGTAGCTGCTGCCTTCCGCTCGATCGACGAGAAAAGGGATTTATTGTTGAAAGCTGTTCGTTTTGGAGACGAGGAAAGTGCTCGAACGCTCCGTGTTGCCGTCGCCTTAATCGAGAAGTATTCTAAGGGCGGTAGCGCGACGGCACGTCAAGTGGAATCAGCATTGTCTGCGGAGCTGAACGCGATTCCCGCCGAAATTGTTGCTGACCAAGCCGGCCGACTATTAAAAGAAAATATGTTATTCGCGGTTGCTAGAGAGCTCGAAACAGCAAGTTACGCGAGAGCGTGCCCTAGCTTTGATCAGCTTAGTGTGCCGGCGAAGGCGATGGTGGGCGCTTTTCTTGATTACGCGGCAGTAAAAAGAGACGTGTTTGCGATAGCATGGGATGCTGCTGCGAGCGCCGTGCCTGAAGCTTTAGGTATCGCTCCTCCGCAGCCGGTTGGAGTCATCGAGTCGAAAGTCGTTGAGCAGCAAGAAACGTTGAATCTTTTCAGCCGAGCTCCTTGATTTGAGATGATTGCGCAAGCTTTTATTTCGAGCCAAGCCGAGCCGTTGTTCGTGGCTTGGCGCTTAGGGAGCGCGGGCTCGAACGAGCCGCATCGACAGATTCAAGATGTTTATTTGGTTGCTGATCTCGCGCCATTAGCCAAGCATCAACATCTATCTTTAACCAGCCCGAGCCCAGATTCGGAAGATCCGCCCACTTCGGGAAGGTCTTGGCGCGCACGCCTTCATAGATCATT
>CAZZYJ010000105.1:0-10333 GCA_964658215.1 uncultured Steroidobacteraceae bacterium
AATACGCCGACTACGTCCGCCGCACCAACGCCTTCTTCCCGGGACCGCCGAAGCCCTAAAAGATAGAAGAGCAAGCCCTGGCTTGCGTAATATCTCACCCCTCTGGTGGCGTGGTTCCGTGTCGTCGAGAGTGGGAACCTCGAGGACTTCAACGCGCTCAAAGCCGCGTTTGGCTCGGTGGATTGCGTTGCTCCCGACGAGTCTATACGTATTCAGAGTATGACGATTGGTCCGAAGCGATGCAAAAAGTGAAACGTAAGCGGAACAAGAGAATGAAGCTATGACAGTCGCAGCTGTTCAGGATATTGATGACCTGGCACCGGTTTGGCGCGAGATGGAGAGCCAAGCTCGCGTTAAATTGTGCGCTATCGGCAGTGAGCGGCACTACAAGGAGATGGTGTCCCTGATGAACGCCCTGATCGACCGAGTTGGCGATCGTGAAAGCCACGTTCTCACGGGTTTGCTGGATGTCGTAAGCGCTTTGGTGAGTGACTATGAAGAGCAAAACGTGGAAATTCCAAATGCCTCGCCCACTGCGGGCCTTCAATTTCTCATGGAACGAAGGAAGCTACGACAAATCGATTTGGCCGAACACTTCGGTACGCAGTCAAATGTGAATGAAGTGCTGAGTGGAAAACGCGAAATCAACGCGCGTCAAGCTCGCTCACTCGCAGCGCGCTTTGGGGTTTCCTCAGCCGTTTTCATCTGACTACTCGCCGCACAAAAGCTTGCGCATTTGGACATCACGTCGACTCCATCCGCGGGGAGCAGAAAGCGAGCCCCGTGTATGGAGGCTACCGATAGCCTGGGTTTGACCGGAACCAACGACCGCCACCATTTCGAGGAATCGGCGGGCGCGGACTTCGGCATGCCGACTGCGTCCGCCGCACCAAACGCCTTCTTCCCCGGAGCGCCGAAGCCGTCAGTCGTCGGCGCCGTTCGGGCCCACGCCTTCTTTGCAGTGAGATTATTTGGTTTGGCCTGCATAGAGGGCACGAGCCCAGATCTCGCCAGCCTGGACCAAATCGCTACGGCGCCTCGTTCCGTCAACGGGCGCGCCTCCGTCCCCGCCCCCCAAATCGATCCGCAATAGGCTTTCCAAGCGTGCCTTAGTAGAACGGCAGACAGTTTTAAGCCTTCACCGCCCGCGCTATGAACGCGTACCGATAATTGCTGGTATGTAGCATAAATACAACATGCAATTATTTACGGTCCCCTGGTATTTCTTAAACCAAATGTTATCGTCTGAACATAATCCGTGTTACTGCGCAAGTAACGCCGGCTGTTAGGGATGTATGTCGTTGAAGGTTCGTAGGCGATCACCACGGGTCAGGCTCGTCTCAGGGTGCCGGATGGTCGTTGTGTTTTTGGTACGAAAAATTTTCTGCACGAATAAATTGTGGGGTGTTCATAAATGATTACCAAGTCTGCCGGTAGGACACTTTCCGCCGCGGTGTTTGCCATACTTGGCACCCAAACAGCAGGGGCGCAAACCGCGCCGGCGGTGCAGTCCGACCAAACCGAGCTTCAGGAGGTCGTCGTCACGGGCTCCATGATCAAGAGAGTCAACGCCGAAACTGCGGAGGCCATCAATGTCCTCAAAGCGGACTCCCTCAAAGAACTGGGTATCACGAACGTGGAGCAGGTGATGAGCCAGGTCACCTCCAGCAACACGTCGGTCAACGTCGCATCATCAGTAGGGTCGTTTTCGGGAGGCGGAACGTACGCCAACCTGCGCGGCCTGGGCAATGGCCGCACCCTGGTGCTGCTCGATGGTGAACGGCTGTCCAACAACGCCAACAACGGGAATGGGGTCGACCTCAGTGGTATTCCGTTCTCGGCCATCGATACGGTCGAGGTGCTTCGGGAGGGCGCCTCGGCGCTGTACGGCTCCGACGCCATCGCGGGTGTGATCAACTTCAAGACGAAGAAGAATTATCAGGGGGGTGAAATCAACGTCAATTTCGACCACCCGCAGGAAGCCGGCGGCGGCTCGGGACAGGTAGATTTCACCGTTGGACACGGCGATCTGGTGAATGACGGCTATAACCTTCTTATCACGGCAAATTACAGCAAGCAGCAGGAACTGCGGGCGACGCAGCGGGGCTTTTCGGCCTACGGGTTCAATCCCGGGGGTGGCGTCACCGCGACGAATTATCCGGGATCCTGGCCGGGGAACGTGCAGGACGCCAACGGTAATCTTTATCAGTCGGGATATCCGGCCTGCGCGGGCAATCCGCAACTGACGACGTATTACGGCGACTGCTCTTATCGATATTCCGCTGCGACGGATCTGGTTCCGGAGTCCCATGAGATTTCTGGGATGGTCGAATTCACCAAGGTTCTGCCGGCCAACAACCAGCTGCAGGTGCAGTATTTCTGGACGCAATCGGAGGTAAATGCTTACTCGGGTCCCTCGTTTTATGACTTCCAATTGAACCCGGCGAGCCCGTATTTTCCAACGGCGGCGCAGCTGACTTGCAACAGGGGCGCGGCGAACTGCACCGGCCCGGTGGATCTCGCTGATCCGGTCAATGCGATCTGGACCGATCCGAACAACTCCCGCTACGGCGGCAACGTCAACACGGAGCAGAGGGTGCTGGTGACGTTCTCTGGAAAAAATGCCGGTTGGGATTACTCCGCGTCTGCCAACTACAGCACGAACACCAACGACAACCGCAATACCGGGGGCATACCCAACGAAGCCGTCCTAGCACCCGGCGGGGTCCTCAGCACTCTGATCAACCCCTTCGGTCCGCAGAGCGCGGCAGGACAGGCATTGATCGATTCGTCGTATATCAACGGGGTATACGAGGTGGGCAAGGACACACGGTGGAGCGTCGATGGCAGTGCAAGCCACCCGCTGGGCGACGCCTTCAATGCGGGCGCCCCGGCGACATTCGCCCTTGGTTTCACTGTCAACGGCGAACGCTTCACCAACGCCACCACGCCGTATAACGACCTCGTGCAATCCGAAACCGGTCTTTCCGACAGTGCGGTCGAGGGAAGTCGTCAGATACAAGCGGTTTTCGTTGAGTTGGATGTTCCCATCACCAAGGGCCTCGATCTCGACATATCGGATCGTGAGGACCGCTACAGCGATTTTGGGACAACGAACAACGGTAAGGTGTCGGTGCGCTATCAGCCTACCAGTTACCTGACCTTGAGGGGAACGGCGTCCACCGGCTTCCGGGCGCCCACGCTGTATAACCTGTATTCGCCCGCTTTTTTGGCGGCGTCGAGTTCCGGCACCATGGGACAAGGAAATCCGTTCTGCCAGCCGGGTGCATACAACGCGGAGTGGACGCAAGCTACGTGCCAGGCGCAGGGAATCGGGTTGTACGGCGGAAACAAAAACTTGACGCCTGAAACATCGCAAAACTTCGATTTTGGTGTGGTCGTTCAGCCGATCGAGAATCTAGGCATCACGCTGGACTATTACAGAATCCTTCTCAAAAACACCATCTCCAGTGTTCCCTCCAGCGCCATTTACGGTAATCCCACCAACTTCGCTTCCTACATCACGACGGCTACCAGTGGTGCTTATGCTGGAACACTTCCCCCGACCATCGCAGAGGCCAATGTTTGCCAGCCTTACACGGCATCGACCTGCGGATACATCAACGAGCAATCGTCAAACACGGGCAGGATTACGACCGACGGCATCGACCTGAGCGTGCAGTATCTGCAGCAAACCCCGATCGGGACGTTCCGCGAGGATCTGGAAGGGACCGCGGTGACTCAGTTTCTCGAGCAACAATACACCGGCGGGCCGACCCTGAACTTGGTGGGCAATCAGCAAATTTCAGGAATCAATCCTGCGTTCAAGTGGCAGCATAACGCTCGGGTCGATTGGACCAGCCCGGGAAAGATGTGGGGCGGCGGGCTGAGCGACCGCTTGTACTCTGGGTACGTCGATGAATACGCCGATGGCAGTGGCAATCTAAGGCATGTGCACAGCTATTCCCTCGTTGATAGTTACGCGAGCATCAAGCCGGTGGAGCAACTGACCGTGTTGGTTGGAATCAAAAACCTGTTCAACACTAGCCCACCTTTCACCAATGCCGCGCAGAACAACTTCGCGTCGGGATATAACTCGTTGATCGCAGATCCCGTGTTGCGCAATTTTTATATCAATTTGAAGTACGCCTTCCTTTGAAATTTCCGGGACGATCCATCTAAAATTCCGCCTCGTACGGTGAAGGTCATGCCGGCCGTTTCATGACTCCCAAAAGCGCACTCATCTTCAGCGTATTCGGCGGATTGTGGGTGGTGTTTGCCATCTTGTCGCAGCACTCGCCGAAGCCGATTTTGTGTCTCGTGCCAATCGGCATCGCCGGATTGCTGGCTGCATGGTCCATTTCTCTCGCCCGACCGGGGACACCGTTGGCATCCGCCGAGAAAAGGCGGCGCAGCAAAATCGTGATGTACGCCACCGCGTTCGAGGGCCTGGCGTTCTTCGTCGGGGCGAATATTCTCGGCAACATGGGCATAGCCGATCAGTACCTTCCGCTTCTCGCTGTAGTGGTGGGATTGCACTTCTTGCCGTTCGCCCGCTACATTCCCGATGGGCGCTACTACCCGATGTCGCTGGCCCTCGTGGCCATAGGCACAGTCGGGGTCTTCGTGCCGTCGCCGGACGTTCGGGCGTGGTTCGTCGGTTTGGGCAGCGCGCTCGTGCTTTGGACCGCCTCCGTCATGACGCTGTATCGGTGAAACGACCCGCTGTGCTGGCAGTATGGCTCCTCGCTCTGGCGGGATGCGCCCGGTCGGAAATCGATCGAGATCGACTCGCGGCGTCTGGATCGATCGAGGAAAGCGCCCCCGTCAAGGCGGTCGCAGAGATCGTCATCGCGGCGCCCGCGTCGAGGATTTTTGGCCTCC
The DNA here is from genome assembly GCA_964658215.1 of uncultured Steroidobacteraceae bacterium. Classification (GTDB taxonomy): domain Bacteria; phylum Pseudomonadota; class Gammaproteobacteria; order Steroidobacterales; family Steroidobacteraceae; genus Bog-1198. The sequence goes on from CAZZYJ010000105.1 coordinate 4,885, forward strand.
TTACCAACGTCGACGCCTGGCCTATATGGCAGGCTGATATCGCGAAAGCGAAGATTCACGGGAGCCCGGCGGTCGGCGCGGAATTCGATTGGTCGCCCGGCAGCCTGGAAATTCACTCGACCATACGACTGCTCGACCCCGGAAAGGCAATATGCTGGACCGGCCGCATGCTGCACCTCCATGCCGTTCACTGCTGGACCTTGAGGTCGTTACCGGACGACACGGTGTTGGTGAGGACGCAAGAATCCATGGCGGGGTGGCTGATCGAACGCATGTACTCATCAGCCGATCTGGTCCGCAGCGACCAGCGTTGGTTGGCGCAGCTGAAACAAGCCGCAGAGAGGTGATTGCGTTTTAGGCCCAGTAACACCTCACCCTGCCATTATCTTGCCGCTCCTGGCAGAGTAGCCGTTCAGGTGGCAGAGTAGATTCCGGTGGTGAGCTGACCGGGGGAGGAGATGCAATGGGCGAACCACACGACGCCGATCACACCGCGGCGGCCGGACCGCCCGCCCCGGCCGCCGACTTCTTCGACGCCGTGCTGACGCTGGGCGTGCTCGACGGCATCAAGGGCGGTGGCGCGACGTTCTTTCGCGAGCCGCCGTCCGCCATCCTCGATTACGTGATGAGGCTTCGGGTCTGCGGCGCGGTGTCGCTGTTCGAGGGCGGCCACAGCGTGATTGCGACGTTGACGCCGAGCGGCGAAACCCTGCGGGCGTTCCTCGCCTGCTGGCGCTCCACGGCCGGCGGCTAGCGGCGACCGGTTACCGCGACGTGGCGGGGGTATACTTCCCGGCCGCACCACCCGTCGGGAGAGCCCGTGTTCCTTCAGATCGACGATTTCCTGAACGCCGAAGAATTGCAGGCGGTGACGCAGCTCGCGCGGCAGACGCAGTTCATCGAGGGCCGGCGCTCCAATCCGCACAACACCACCAAGAACAGCCTGGTGTGCGATCCGGCGGATCCGCAGGGGCAGCGTGCGGCGCAGATCGTGCTGGCGGCGTTCCAGCGCAGCGAGGCGGCGCGCGACTTCGTGTTTCCGCAGCGCGTCGCCATCCCGCAGCTGGCGCGTTACGAGACCGGCATGAACTATGGGCCGCACGTGGATGCGGCCTTCCTGCCGGTGGGTGCGCAGCCGCTGCGCTCGGACGTGTCGTGCACCGTGTTCATCAGCGAGCCTGGGAGCTATCAGGGCGGCGAACTGGTGGTGTATCTCGGTTCCGAGTCGGTGCGCCTCAAGGGCAATGCCGGCTCGGCGGTGTTCTATGCCTCGACGGCGCTGCACCAGGTGGCACCGGTGACCCTGGGCGAACGGCTGGTGATGATCACGTTCATCGAGAGCCAAATTCCGGATGCGATGCAGCGCGAGCTCCTGTACACGCTCGGCGAGGTCAAGGCGCTGGAGGGTTTGAAGATCGACTGGCGCAACCGCACCCGCCTCGAATACGTGATGGCGAACCTGCAACGGATGTGGTCCAAATAGCATGGCGTCCGCCGCGGCCGCGTTGCAGGCCGTGCACGACGCGGCGCAGGCCGGTGATCTTGCGCGGGCGCTGACACTCGCGCAGGCGGCGCTCGCGCGCGGGCTGGAGCATCCGCTGGTGTTGAACCTCGCGGCGCTCGGCCACGAGCGTCGTGGCGAGCTGGACCAGGCGCTCGCGCTGCTCGAACGGGCGGTGCGCGTGGCGCCCGACGACGTGGGCTCGCGCAACGCCCTGGGCCTGTGCCTGATGCAGCTGGAACGGGCCGAAGAGGCGTTGGCGCAGTTCGACGCCCTGGTCGCCCTCGACCCCGCGCTTCCCTATGCCCATGCCAGCCGCGGCAACGCGCTGCTGGCGATCGGCGCCATGGCGGCGGCGGAGGACGCCTACGGCCGCGCGCTGGAGCGCGATCCGGGGCAGGGGATCGCGCTCGCCGGCCGTGCGCGCATCCTCAGCCACCGTGGCGACTATTTCGCGGCACGGCCGCTGGCGCAGCAGGCACTGGCCGTGCTGCCGGGCTACCCGGATGCCGTGATGAGCCTGGCGCGGGCCGAGTGGGGCGAACGCCGCCTCGCTCGGGCGCAGGCGCGGCTGCGCGAACTGCTGGCGGATGACCGGTTGTCGGTGCTCGAGCGGGCGCATGCCACGGGTCTGCTCGGCGACGTTCTCGATGCCGAAAATCGCTGCGACGAGGCATTCGCCGCGTACACCGACTGCAACGAGCGACTGCGCCGGCATTATGCCGGGGGCTTTGCCGGCGCGGTGAGCGCGCTCGACTATGTGCAGTCGCTCTCGGCCTACTTTGCCGCTGCGTCGCCGCAGCCCTGGCAAAAATCGGCCGCGCTCGCGGGGACGGCGTCTGGCGCGCGCGGCCATGTGTTCGTGCTGGGCTTTCCGCGCTCGGGCACGACGCTCATCGAGGTGGTGCTCGAGGGTCATCCGGACGTGGTCAGCCTCGAGGAGAAGGAATCGCTGATCGATGCGGTGCGCGCCTTCATGCGTGCGCCTGCGGATCTCGAACGCCTGGCGCGCTCGGGCGATGCCGCCCTGGAGCCGCTGCGGGCGGCGTACTGGCGGCGGGTGGCGCAGACGGGGGTGGAGGTGGCGGGCAAGGTGTTCGTGGACAAGCACCCGCTCAACACGCTCAAGCTGCCGCTGATCGCCAAATTGTTCCCCGACGCGAAGATATTGTTCGCGTGCCGCGACCCGCGTGACGTGGTGCTGAGCTGCTTCCGGCACCGCTTTCGCATGAGCGCGCCGTTCTACGAAATGCTGACGTTGGACGGCGCGGCGCGGTACTACGCCGCCGTGATGGGACTCGGCATGCAGCTCACCGCGATGCTGCCGCTGGGGGTGTGCCTGGTGCGGCACGAGGATGTGGTGACGGAGTTCGTGCGCGAGATGAAGCGGCTGTGCGTCTTTCTGGAACTGGAGTGGGACCCGGCCATGGGCGATTTCGCATTGCGCACGCGCGAGCGCGGCATGCTCACGCCGAGCACGGCGCAGCTGGTGCGCGGGCTCAACACCGAAGGGCTGGGTCAGTGGCGCCGTTACCGGCAGTTCATGGCGCCGGTGCTCGCGCAACTCGAACCGTGGGTGAAGCGGTTTTATTACGAGGCGGGCTAGCACCCGGGTTGCACTTCACGGCCGCTCAGGCCGCCGGTTCGGCGTCGGGCAGCGAGAACCAGCAGTTGAAGGCGATGGTGATGCGCTCGCCGGTGCCGGGGTACGGCTTCACTTCGTGCAGCACCCAGGACGGAAACAGCACGAGCTGCCCGGCGTCGAGCGCGACGCTCGCGACCTGGGGCCCGTAGGGCAGCGGCATGTTCGCGTTGCCGGCGTCCATGTGCATGGCGCTCAAGGTGGTGGGGTTGACGAAGCTCAGCAGGCCGCCGTCCTTCTGGCCGGGTTCGCGGCCGGTGGCCACGCAGTACACGCCGCTCCACGCCGCGTTGGGGTGGTTGTGCACGCCAAAATAGCCGCCGCCGCGGGTGACGTGGAACCAGCAGTCGTTGTAGATCTGCAGGCGGTGGAGGGTGGCGAGGTCGTAACCGTTCAACCGGCCGATCACGGCGAGCAGCTGGTCCCAGCAGAAGGTCTTCAACTCCTGGACCGCGGCGTCGGCGTCGCGGAACAAATTGAAATGGCTTTCGAAGACCTGGGGGTTGCGCTGCATGCGCGGGCGCGGATTGAGGGCGGTGCCCGCGCGTTCCTGCGCGTGGATGTAGCGGACCAGGCGTGCGTTCAACGGTTCGTGGTCCGGGCAGCGGCTGAACGCGAACGGGACGGCGAACATGTTCATGAGTTCGGGTGGCGGCACGGAAGCTCCTCGGGCGGCGGCGGATGTCTCGTCGTAGTGTAGCGGGCTATACTGCTGCGATGAACGTAAGGTCGGCAGCGGCGGCATCGCCTTCCGAGGCGGCGCTCCATGAACGCGCCTGCGCCCTGCTCGCGGCGGGCGATGCGGCGGCGGCGCGCACGCTGCTCGAGAACCTGGTGGCGCAGGCGCCGGGGTACGTGGCGTTCTGGCTGAGCCTCGCGGCGACGTTGCGCCGGCTGTCGTGCCGCGACGAGGAATTGGCGGCGCTGGAACGGGCGCTCGCCGCCGATCCCACGCATCTCGTCGTGCTGCTGCAGAAGGCGGCGCTGCTCGATCTCATGCACAAGCCGCGCTCGGCCGCCGCGGTGTACGGCCACGCCTTGCAGACGCTCGGCGCGGGCGAGCGGCTGCCGCCGGCGGTGGAGGCGCACGTGCGGCATGCACGACGTCGCGTCGCGGACAATGCGGCGCAACTCGCCGCGGTCATCGACGCGCGCTTGGGCGGGATCGCACCGCGTGCCGCCGCGGCCGCAGCCAGGGCCGCGGATGGCCACGGTGACGGAGCGGCGCCCCGGGCCGGCGCAGAAGCCGGCGCCGAGGAGGGCGACGCGTCGCAGCGGCGCTTCGACCGCTGCCTCGACCGGCTGCTCGGCCGCCGGCGCATCTATCAGCCCGAGCCCACCTTCATGCTGTTTCCGTTCCTGCGCAACGAGGAGTTCTTCGCACGCGGGCGCTTTCCCTGGCTCGCCGCGCTCGAGGCGGCGACGCCCGCCATCCGCGAGGAGCTGCTGGGCGTGCTGGGCGCGGACGAGGCGGGCATCCAGCCCTACATCGCCTTCGAACCCGGCCTGCCGCTGCGGCAGTGGCAGACGCTCAATCATTCGCGGCGCTGGAGCGCGTATTTCCTGTGGAACCAGGGACGCAGCGTGGCTGAGCACGCGGCGCGTTGTCCGCGCACCGTGGCGTTGCTCGAGTCGCTGCCGCAGGTCGACATTCCCGGCCGCGGACCCACCGCCTTCTTCTCGTTCCTGGACGCCCACACGGCCATTCCGCCGCACAGCGGCGTCACCAACACGCGTCTCACGGTGCATCTGCCGCTGGTGGTGCCGCCGGGCTGCCGGTTTCGCGTCGGCGGCGAAACGCGCGACTGGCGCGAGGGCACGGCCTGGGTGTTCGACGACACCATCGAGCACGAGGCGTGGAACGATTCGGACGCCTCGCGCGCCATTCTGATCTTCGACGTGTGGAACCCGGAGCTCACGGCGCTGGAGCGGGATCTGGTGCGCGAGACGACGGTGGCGCTCGCGCAGTACTATGCGACCGAAGGAACCGTACCAGGAGTCGTATTTTGAACAGCATGCAGAAATCGGTCGGGGCGCTCCGGGCGCGCGGCTTGGCCGGGGTGGCGCTGTGCGCCGGCGTCGCGTGGATGGCGGGCCCCGCCGCGGCCGCCGGGGGTGCTGCGGCGGACAACGCTGCGGAAGGCCCGCTGGCGCAGCCGCTGGCGGCGCTCCAGGCCTGCCGTGCGGTGCCCAACCCGACCTCGCGCTTACAGTGTTTCGATCGCGCCGCGGGGGCGTTGGAGACGGCGACGCTGCAGGCCGCGGCGATGGCGCCGGGGGGTGCACCGCCCGACGCGGGCGCGGAC
>CAZZYJ010000106.1:0-10286 GCA_964658215.1 uncultured Steroidobacteraceae bacterium
CGCCAGTCGATGCGGCCGTCCTCGGGACGGCGCCGCCCGAAATACGAGCCGTGCGCAAGATCGAGCGGCCGCGCCGGCGCCGTGCCCGCCACCAGCGCCGGCAGGCTGCGCCGCAGCACGCGTGCGGCCGCGTCGGCCACCTTGAAGGACACGTCGAGCGCCGTGTCGTTCTCCAGGATGGGCACGGCCTCTTGGTCCACCAGCGGCCCGGCGTCGGGTTTCTCCAGCATGTAGTGCAGGCTCGCACCCGTCACCGTCTCGCCGTTCAAGATGGCCCAGTGCACGGGCGCCCGGCCGCGATACTTCGGCAGCAGCGAGCCGTGCATGTTGAGCGCGCCGCGCGGCGCGACGTCGAGCCAGGCGGCTTTTAGCATGTGGCGGTAGTAGAACGAAAACAAGAAATCCGGAGCGGCGTGCCGGCCTTCCGCCAGCCATTGCGGCGTGTTCGGATCCTCCGGTGTCTCCACCCGCAGGCCGCGCGCGCGCGCGAGTTCCGCGACGCTCGCGAACCAGCGGCTCTCGCCCGGGTCGTCCGCGTGGGTGAACAGCAGGGGTATCTCGATGCCCTGGTCCAACAGCTCGCGCAGGCCACGCGCGCCCACTTCGCTGTAGGCGAACACCACGGCCCGCGTCACGGCGGCATGACCGCATCGAGCGGGGTGGGGGCCGCGCCGAGCCCATGCAGGGCGGCCACGTCGGGGAGCCCCGCTGCGAGCCCGGCCGGCGGCCCGGGCGGCGGCTCCGCCACCCCGAACTCGTCCTCCTCCAGCACCGCCTCGACGAGGTAGCGCGGCCGCTCGCGCACCTGCGCATAGATGCGCCCGACGTACTCGCCGAGCAGACCGATGCCGAACAGCGCGAGGCCGATGAAGAAGAACACCACGCCGAACAGGGTGAACACGCCCTCGGCCTCCGGCCCGACGACGATGCGGCGCACGAACAGATAAATCACCAGGATGGCGGACAGCGTGGACACCGCCATGCCGATCATCGAGAAGAGCTGCAGCGGCACCACCGAGAAGCCCGTGATCAGATCGAAGTTCAGGCGGATCAGGCTGTACAGGGAGTACTTCGACTGTCCCGCGTAGCGCTCCTCGTGCGAGATCGACACCTCGATGGGATTCATGGCGTACAACGACGCGAGCGCCGGGATGAACGTGTTGATCTCGCGGGTCTGGTTCAGGGCCGTGACCACGGAGCGTGCGTAGCCGCGCATCATGCAGCCCTGATCGGTGATGCGCACCGGCGTGATGCGCTCGCGCAGCTCGTTCATGCCCTTCGACAACAGACGCCGCCACAGGTAATCCTGGCGTTGCTCGCGCACGGTGCCCACGTAGTCGTAGCCCTTTTCCAGCATCTCGACGAGCTTACCCACCTCTTCCGGCGGGTTCTGCAGGTCCGCATCCAGGGTGACCACGTAGTCGCCGCGGGCGTAGGAGAGGCCCGCCATCACCGCCGAGTGCTGGCCGAAGTTCGCATGGAACAGCACGACGCGGGTGTGCTGCGGGCGGCGCTGGAACTGCTGGCGCAGCAGGGCCACCGAGCGGTCCTTGCTGCCGTCGTTGACGAACACGCACTCGTACGACAGCTTGAGGGCATCGAGCGCCGGGTACAGGCGCGCGAACAACGTGGGCAGGACCTGCTCCTCGTTGTAGACCGGAATGACGACGCTCAGCCTGGGCCGGACGGACATGGAAGAAACCCCAGCCCGTCAGTGGTCGGCGGCCACGGCGCCGTGCGATTTCATCAGGCCCAGCAGTTCCCGGGTCTTCTCCTGCATGAGCTCGGCCGAGCCGCGCGCCTCGACGTTGAGCCGAATCAAGGGCTCGGTGTTCGAGGTGCGCAGGTTGAAGCGCCAATCCTTGAATTCGTAGGAGATGCCGTCGGTGCGGTCGACTTTGAGCGCGCCCGCGGCATAGCGCGCCTCCACCGCCTCGATGGTGGCGGTCGCGTTCGGCACCCGGTAATTCAATTCGCCGCTGACCGGATACAGGCCGATCCGCTCGCCCACCAGCGCCGACAGAGGCTGCCCGGTCTCGCTCAGGATCTGCGCCACCAGCAGCCAGGGGATCATGCCGCTGTCACAGTAGGCGAAGCGCCGGAAGTAGTGGTGCGCGCTCATCTCGCCGCCGTACACGCCGTCCACCTCGCGCATGCGCTGTTTGATGAAGGCGTGGCCGGACTTCGAGAGCACGGCTTCGCCGCCGGCGCCCTGCACGATCTCCACGGTGTTCCAGGTCAGGCGCGGGTCGTGGACCACGCGGCCGCCCTTCTCGCCGCGCAGCAGCACCGAGGCGAGCAGGCCCACGATGTAGTAGCCCTCCACGAAGCCGCCGTGTTCGTCGAACAGGAAGCAGCGGTCGAAGTCGCCGTCCCAGGCCACGCCGAGGTCGGCCTCGTGCTCGCGGATGGCGGCGATGGTGGAGGCCCGGTTCTCCTCCAGCATGGGGTTCGGAATGCCGTTCGGAAAATGGCCGTCGGGCTCGTGGTGCACCTTGATGAACTCGAACGGCAGGGACGCCTCGAGCTGGTCGACGATGAGCCCGGCACCGCCGTTGCCGGCGTTGACCACGATCTTGAGCGGTTTGAGCGTGGGCACATTCACATAGGACAAGAGATGCGCGATGTAGGCCTGCATGGTGTCGATGCTGCGCCGCACGCCGAGCCGGGGGGCGGGCGGAAACTCCTCGCGTTCCGCGAAGCCGCGGATGTCCTTCAAGCCGTTGTCGCCGCTGATGGGTTTGGACTGCTCGCGGACGAACTTCATGCCGTTGTAGTCGGGCGGGTTGTGGCTGGCGGTCACCATGATGCCGCCGTCGTAGCCGCCGTCGAAGGTGGCGAAATAGACGCCCTCGGTGCCGCAGATGCCGATGTCGTAGACGTCGACGCCGCTGTCGGTGAGACCCCGGCACAGCGCGTCGGCGAGCTCGGCGCTCGACAAGCGGATGTCGCGGCCCACCACGACGCGCTGCGGCGTCAGGAACTGCGCATAGCCACGGCCGACGCGATAGGCCACGTCCTCGTTCAGCTCGCCGGGGATGCGACCGCGCAGGTCATAGGCCTTGAAACAGGTGATCGATTTCACGAGCTGGTCCCTTCACGGCCGTAGTTGTCCTCGTAGCGCACGATGTCGTCCTCGCCGAGATAAGTCCCCGAGCGCACCTCGACGATGTGCAGATCCACCTTGCCCGGATTCTCGATGCGGTGCCGGGCGCCGATGGGCACGTAGGTCGACTCGTTCTCCGAGAGGAAAAAGGTCTTGTCCTCACAGGTGACGCGTGCCGTGCCCTGCACCACGATCCAGTGTTCGGCGCGGTGATGATGCATCTGCAGCGACAGCATGCCGCCCGGCTTCAACGACAGACGCTTCACCTGGAAGCGGTCGCCGTGGTCGATGCTGTCGTAGCTGCCCCAGGGGCGGAAGACTTCGCGGTGCCAGGCGGACTCGCTGCGCCCGGCCTTCTTCAGGCGCGTGACCAGCTCCTTGACGTCCTGCACGCGATCCTTCGGCGCGACCAGGATGGCGTCCTTGGTCTCGACGATGATGTGGTCCGCCATGCCCACCGCCGCCACCAGGCGGCCGGTCGAATGCACGTAGCAGTCGTGCGTGTCGTGCACCAGGACGTCGCCCTGCAGCACGTTGCCCTGCTCGTCCGCGACCAGCGCGTCGAACAACGACGACCACGAGCCCACGTCGCTCCAGCCGGCGTCGAGCGGCAGCACCACGGCGTCGTGGGTCTTCTCCATGACGGCATAGTCGATGGATTCGCTGCGGCAGGCGTCGAACGCGGCCTTGTCGATGCGCACGAAATCGAGGTCGCTCTTCGCCGCGCGGTAGGCGGCGGTGGACGCCTCGAGAATGTCCGGGGCGAACACCCCGAGTTCCTCGAGATAACGACGCGCCGTGAACACGAACATGCCGCTGTTCCAGAAATACTCGCCCGACGCGACGAACTGCTCGGCCACCGCCCGCGGCGGCTTTTCGATGAATTCGGCGACCGGAAAGGCCGGACCCTCGCCGGCGCCGCGGCGGATGTAGCCGTAGCCGGTTTCGGGCGCGTGCGCGACGATGCCGAAGGTCACCAGCTTGCCGTCCAACGCCAGGGTGAGCGCGGTCGCGGCGGCCTGCTGGAATATCCGCGGATCGCGGATCACGTGATCGGCCGGCCCAACCACCAGCACCGCCTCGGGATCGAGGTCCTGCGCCTTGAGCGCCGCGATGGCCACCGCGGGGGCCGTGTTGCGGCCGGTGGGCTCGAGCAGGATGGCCGACGGTTTGATGTCGAGGGAGCGCAGCTGTTCGGCCACGGTGAAGCGGTGCGCTTCGTTGCAGACCACCACGGGCCCCAACGCGCCGGCGATGCCCTGCAGGCGCGTCGCCGTGTCCTGCAGCATGGACTGCTTGCTGGTGAGCGCCAGCAACTGCTTCGGATACATCTCGCGCGACAGCGGCCACAGCCGCGTGCCGGCGCCGCCGGACAGGATCACGGGGATCACCGTGATCATCGTGTGACCGCCTCGTCGGTTTTACCCCGGCCCACCGCGTAGTAGGCGAAGCCGTCGCGAACCATGCGCTGCGGGTCGTAGAGGTTGCGCCCGTCGAAAATCACCGCGCTGCGCAGCGTCTTCTTGATGAAGTCGAAGTCCGGGCTGCGGAACTCGCGCCATTCCGTGATGATGGCGAGCGCGTCGGCGCCCGCCAGGGTCTCGGGTCCCGTCTTGCACAGCGTGAGGTCCGCCCGCTCGCCGTAGATGCGCCGGCACTCCGGCATGGCCACCGGATCGTAGGCCCGCACCGAGGCGCCAGCCGCCCACAGCGCCTCCATGAGCACCCGGCTCGGCGCTTCGCGCATGTCGTCGGTGTTGGGCTTGAAGGCGAGCCCCCACAGCGCGATGGTGCGGCCCTTGAGCTCCTTGAAATGCGACTGGATCTTCTTGAACAGGAACTGCTTCTGGCGGTCGTTCACCGCCTCCACGGCGTTCAGGATGCTGGCCTCGTAGCCCACCTCGGAGGCGGAACGGCGCAGCGCCTGCACGTCCTTGGGGAAGCACGAACCGCCGTAGCCCGCGCCCGGATAGATGAAGCCGTAGCCGATGCGCGGGTCCGAGCCGATGCCGACGCGTACCGCTTCGATGTCGGCGCCGAAATGCTCCGCAAGGTTCGCCAGCTCGTTCATGAAGCTGATCTTGGTCGCGAGCATGGCGTTCGCGGCGTACTTGGTGAGTTCCGCGGAGCGCACGTCCATGACGATCATGCGTTCCCGGTTGTGGGTGAACGGCTCGTACAAGGCCCGCATCAGGTCCGACGCCCGCTCGCTGTCCGTGCCGACGACCACCCGGTCGGGCCGCATGAAGTCGGCGATGGCGGCGCCCTCCTTGAGGAATTCCGGGTTCGACACCGTGTCGTACTCGATGGCTGCATCGCGCTTGGCAAGCGACTCGGCGACGGCGGCGCGGACCTTGTCGGCCGTGCCCACCGGCACCGTGGACTTGGTGATGACCACCTTGTAGTCGTTCATGTGTTCGCCGATGGTACGGGCCACCGCGAGCACGTAGCGCAGGTCCGCCGAGCCGTCCTCGTCCGGCGGCGTGCCCACCGCGATCAGCTGAAACTGACCGTGGTCGACGCCCTTCTTCGCGTCGGTGGTGAACGACAGGCGACCGGCTTCGAAGTTGCGCTTGACCACGGCGTCGAGACCGGGCTCGTGGATGGGCACCTCGCCCCGCTCCAGCATGTCGATCTTGCGTTGATCGACGTCGATGCACATGACGTTGTTGCCGGCGTCCGCCAGGCACGCGCCGGTGACCAGACCCACGTAACCTGAGCCAAAGATGCTGATTCGCATACGTAATCTTCTGATTTGACTGAGAAAAATGTACCAGGAAGCCTAGCGGTTTTAGGCTTTCAAGTAAAGCGAGCGCGGTGCGGATGACGGTGAATTCACGACCGCCGCGCCGGCGCAGCCGAGCGTCACGACGCCGCCGGCAAGATGGCTTTCAGCCCCACCGCCCGCGCGAGTCGCTGTTGGCGATGATCGAACGTCAGAAAAGAGTTCAACCCCAAGGTGATTGCGCTGGCGACGTGCAGCAGGTCGAGGGAGCGGCAGCCCAGTGCCGGAGTGTGTTCACGGCTCAATTCCGCCGCTCGGTCCAGGGTGGCGCGCCACAGCAGGCTCGCTTGCACGTAGCGCCCGGAATCCAAGTCCTCCTGAAACGCCGCACCCGCCCGGCGATGCGCCTCGACCGACATCGTTCCGCGGTGCAATGCCAATCCCAGCGCGTTGCTCACCTCGACTTTGCCGTGCAGGGTCAACAGCAAGGGTCCTCGAATTGCCGCCCGCCATACCGACATCGCTCGTGATTCTGGCTCCTGTAGATAGAGTTTGACCAGCGCGCTCGGATCCACGTAAACGCGATCAGCGGTCGCCACGATTTTCATCGTGCAGGGCGCTCGCCTCCGCCGCCGACAGCGCCTCCGGCATGTATGAATTCAGCCGATCCCAATAATCCACGGGCGGTGCTTCGCGAACTTCGTCGGGGACGTAGAGGCTTATCCGGTAGCGGGGCGTACCGTTTTCGGTGAGGACGACTTCACCCTCCATTTCAACGAGTTTCCGGACTTTGGGGAAATGATTACGCAGATCGCGGACGGAGATGGTGGCTTTCATCGTGATACGATAGCGTATCACGCAGGCGTAGGAAAGTACTCAGGTGGGGCGTTACCGAAAATCAGGCCACCTTGTCGTGCGTCTTTGTTGCGTGATGCGCAACGCGCTATACTCTTTATGATCCATTCGTTCCGGCACAAGGGGCTACGTGGGTTCTATGAGTCTGGGAACCACGCCGGCATTCAGCCGCACCACGCCAAGCGGCTTCGGATGCAATTGGTGGCGCTCGACACCGCACAGGCCATCGATGACATGAACATCGCTGGCTTTCGGCTTCATGCTCTGAAGGGCGAGCGGAAAGGGCGTTGGTCGATTTGGGTCAATGGAAACTGGCGGCTGACGTTCGAGTTCCGGGAGGGGCATGCGTATGTCTTGGATTACGAGGATTATCACTAATGGCCATGCATAACCCCCCCCACCCCGGCGAATTCATCAGCTCGGTATACCTCGAACCCAACCACATCAGCGGGCGAGAGCTGGCTACCACGCTGGGTGTCGCGACCTCCACGCTGAGCCGCATATTGAAAGGCAGCAGTGCGGTCAGTCCCGAGATGGCGTTGCGTCTATCGAAAGCGCTGGGGCGAACCCCCGAAAGCTGGCTCGCCATGCAATATCAATACGAGCTTTGGCGCGCCAAGTCGCACGTGGATCTGGCGCGAGTCGGCAAGGTCCGGCTGACGGCACAATGATGCATCGAACGTCCTACTCCGCGTCAGTATGGCGTCAGGTCCATGGCTCCGCCGCGAGCTTGCGCTCCCACGCCAGCGAGCTCGACACGATGGCGCGCAGGTCGTCGTAACGGGGCGACCAGCCGAGTTCGGTTCGGATCCGGTCGGCACGGGCCACGAGATAGGCCGGGTCGCCCGGGCGTCGCGCTTCCTCGCGCACCACCAGCGCCTTGCCCGCCACCTCCTCCACCATGCGCAGCACCTCGCGCACCGAGTAGCCGTGCCCGTAGCCCACGTTCAAGGTCACCGGCCGGCCGCCGCGCCGCAGGTATTCGAGGGCGCACAGATGCGCGGACGCGAGGTCTTCGACGTGCAGGTAATCGCGCACACCCGTGCCGTCGGGGGTGGGGTAATCGCTGCCGAACACCGACACATGGGAGCGCTTCCCTACCATGGCCTCGCAGGCCACCTTGGTGAGCAGGGTCGCGCCCGGGGTCGCCTGGCCGATGCGGCCCTGCGGGTCGGAGCCCGCCACGTTGAAATAGCGCAACACCACGAATTTGAGGGGATTGACCGCGGCGACGTCGCGCAGCATCCACTCGCTCATGAGCTTCGAGGTGCCGTAGGCATTGATGGGACGGGTGGGTGAATCCTCCCCGGCGTAGCCCTCGTCCGGCATGCCATACACCGCCGCGGTCGAGGAGAACACGAAATTCTCGACGCCGTGGTCCAGGCACGCCTGCAGCAGACTGCGCGTCGAGGCGGTGTTGTTGCCGTAGTACTTGAGCGGCAGGGCCACCGACTCGGGAACGATGGTGTGCGCCGCGAAATGCATCACGGTGCCGATGCGATGCTCGGCCATCAGCCGAGACACCAGGGCGTAGTCGCCCACGTCGCCCACCACCAGCTCGCCCGTGGTGACGGCCTGGCGAAACCCCTTGCCGAGGTTGTCGAGCACCACCACCTTCTCGCCGGCCTCGCCCAGTTGGCGCACGACGTGGCTGCCGATGTAGCCGGCGCCGCCGGTTACCAAGATGGCTTTCTGAGTCACGTTGCTGTTCTCTTCAGGCTGTCAAACGCGCGTCCGCGACGTGCTCGATGAACCACGCATAGGTCTGCTCTATGCCCGCCTGCAGGGTGATTTTCGGCTTCCAGCCGAGCGATGAAAGGCGCGTCGTATCGAGTAATTTGCGCGGGGTGCCGTCGGGTTTGCTGGCATCGAAGAGGAGTTCGCCCTTGAAGCCCGCGACCCCGGCGACCAGCCCCGCAAGCTCCGCGATGGTCACATCCTCGCCCCAGCCGAGATTGACGATGGCCTCTTCGTCGTAGGTTTCGAGCAGGTAGACCACGGCCGCCGCCATGTCGTCCACGTGCAGAAACTCGCGCCGCGGCGTGCCGGTCCCCCAGATGGAGATCGAGGGATCATCGCGCAGGGTGGCCTCGTGGAAACGCCGGATGAGGGCGGGCAATACGTGCGAGTTCTGCAGGTCGAAGTTGTCCCCCGGGCCGTACAGATTGGTGGGCATCAACGAAATCGCATTGAACCCGTACTGCCGACGATAGGCCTGGCACATCTTGATGCCGGCAATCTTGGCGATGGCGTACCACTCATTGGTGGACTCGAGCGCTCCTGTGAGCAGGTAGTCCTCCTTGATGGGCTGCGGCGCCAGGCGCGGGTAGATGCAGCTCGAGCCGAGGAAGACGAACTTGGTCACGCCCGCCCGGTAGGCCGCATCGATCACGTTGTCCTGGATCAACAGATTGTCGCGGATGAATTCCGCCGGTCGCGTGTTGTTGGCATGGATGCCGCCCACCCGCGCCGCCGCCATGACCACGGCGTCCGGCCGTTCACGCTGGAAAAAGTCGCTCACCGCCGCCTGCTGGGTCAGGTCCAATTCCTGGTGGGTGCGCACCACCTGGTTGCGATAGCCCTGCCGCTCGAGCGCGCGCACCACCGCGCCACCCACCAGGCCGCGATGGCCGGCCACATAGATCCTGGCATCGTGTTGCAAGGTCACCGGCGGCTACTCGTGATGGCTATACACTTTGTAGCCTTCCTTGGCGACCATGGCGTCACGCTTGGCGACGTCGAGGTCCGACTCCACCATGTCGGCGACAAGTTCGGGGAAGGTCACCTCGGCGACCCAACCGAGCTTGTCCTTGGCCTTGGTGGCATCCCCGAGGAGGGTTTCGACTTCCGTGGGGCGGAAATAGCGCGGGTCCACCCGCACCAGGGTCTTGCCGGACACCGAATCGATGCCCTCCTCGGCCACGCCGTCGCCCTTCCACTCGATTTTCATGCCGAGCCGGGCCCCGGCGGCGACCACGAAATCCCGCACCGAATACTGCCGGCCGGTGGCGATGACGAAATCCTCCGCCACGTCCTGTTGCAGCATCAGCCACTGCGCCCGCACGTAGTCCCGGGCATGGCCCCAGTCGCGCAGCGAGTCGAGGTTGCCGAGGTGGAGATTTTCCTGCAGGCCGACGTGGATGCGGGTGAGCGCCCGGGTGATCTTGCGCGAAACGAAGGTCTCGCCGCGCAGCGGTGACTCGTGGTTGAAGAGAATGCCGTTGCACGCATAGAGACCGTACGCCTCGCGGTAATTCACCGTGATCCAGTAGGCATACACCTTCGCCGCGCCGTACGGCGAGCGGGGGTAGAACGGCGTGGTCTCCTTCTGCGGGATTTCCTGTACCTTGCCGAACATCTCCGAGGTGGATGCCTGGTAAAACTTGGTCCTCTTCTCCATCCCGAGGATGCGGATGGCCTCGAGGACGCGGAGGGTGCCGATGGCGTCCGAATTGGCGGTGTATTCCGGGGTTTCGAAGGAAACCGCCACGTGGCTCTGCGCCGCCAAATTGTAGATCTCGTCCGGCTGCACCTCCTGAATGATCCGGATCAGGTTGGTCGAGTCGGTCAGATCGCCGTAGTGCAGTTTGAGACGCACGT
>CAZZYJ010000107.1:0-10280 GCA_964658215.1 uncultured Steroidobacteraceae bacterium
AGTTCCCGGTCCGGACCGTGCACCGCGAAGATGACAGTGTAGGTCAGCTCGTACTCGGTGGGAATGTTGCGCGCCGAGACGGACGAGGTGCGTTGCTCCACCGTATCGCGGGTGACCTCGATGGTCGCGGTCGAATCCGTCCTGACGTTTTGTACCAGCGCGCCGGCGCTCTTCAACTGATGCTCGAACTCGTGCGCGAAGTCGGTGTACGGGTCCCTCACCGAGAGATACGGCCGCGCCAGGATGCCGGGCAGGGTACCGCTGCCGGCCAGACGGAAACCACAGCCGCCGGCCAGCACGGTCACAAGCAGGGCCAGGGCAAGGCGCCGCACTCCCGGCCGCGGGACCGTGCCGGCACGGCGGGCGACGCCACCCATCACGCCACCACGTTGACGAGTTTGCCGGGCACGACGATGACCTTGCGGATCGCCGCACCGCCCACGAATTTCTGTACGTTCGGATCGGCGAGTGCCGCGGCACGCACCGCCGCCTCGCCGGCCGCCGCGGGCACGCTGATGCGCGCGCGCAGCTTGCCGTTCACCTGCACCACCAATTCGAGGGTCGATTGTTCCAGCGCCGCCGCGTCCACCGCAGGCCACGGCTCGTCGAGCAGCGCCGTGCTATGGCCGAGCGCGGCCCACAGGGCATGCGTGACGTGCGGGATGATGGGCGACAGCGACAACACCGCGATGTCGAGCACCTCCTGCGTCACTGCACGGTCCTGCCCCGCCGCGTCTGCATCGTGCGCCGCGTGGGTTGCCTGCGTCACGCGCGCCGCATGCGCCTCCTGCGGGAATTTGCCGAGCGCGTTCAACAGCTCCATCACCGCCGCGATCGCCGTATTGAAAGTGCGTCGCCGTCCGATGTCGTCGGTGACCTTGGCGAGCGTCTGCTGCGCGTGGCGCCGCAGGGTGCGCTGTGCGTCGTCCAATGCCGCCGGATCGAGCCCGGGCACGCATCGGGTTTCCTGCCCCGGGCCGCCCGCGACGTGCTCGTACACCGCCTTCCACAGCCGTTTGATGAAACGGTAGGCGCCCTGCACCCCGTCCGCCGACCACTCGAGCGTCTGCTCCGGGGGCGCGGCGAACATGGTGAACAGGCGCGCGGTGTCCGCACCGAACTCGTCCACCAGGGCCTGCGGATCGACGCCGTTGTTCTTCGACTTCGACATGGTCACGACGCCGCCCGATTCCACCTCACGACCGTCGCTGCGCAGCACCGCCACCCGCCGTTGATCCTGTTCGGTGCGCACGTCCACGTCCGCCGGATTGAAGTACTCGACACGCCCGGCGTCGGGCCGTCTGAAAAACACCTCGTTGAGCACCATGCCCTGCGTGAACAGCTGGGCGAAGGGCTCCTTGAACTCGACGGTGCCGAGCTCGTGCACGACGCGGGTCCAGAACCGCGCATACAAGAGATGCAGAATGGCATGTTCGATGCCCCCGATGTACTGGTCCACCGGCAGCCAGTAGGCCACCCGGGCGTCGAGCATCGCCGCGTCGTTGCCGCTGCAGGCGAAGCGCAGGAAATACCAGGACGAATCGACGAAGGTATCCATGGTGTCGGTCTCGCGCCGCGCCGCCGCGCCACAGCGGGGGCACGTGCAGGCCAGAAACCGTTCGTCCTTGAGCAGCGGGTTGCCGCTGCCGTCCGGCACCAGGTCTTCGGGCAGCCGCACCGGCAGATCCGCATCGGGCACCGGCACCGCGCCGCACGCCGCGCAGTGAATGATGGGAATGGGACAGCCCCAGTAACGCTGCCGCGAGATGCCCCAGTCGCGCAGCCGCCAGGTCGTCTGCTTCGCCCCCAGCTCGAGGCGCGCAAGCTCGGCAGCCACGGCAGCGACGGCCGCGCCGAAGTCGAGTCCGTCGTACGCCCCGGAGTTCACGCAGCGACCGTGCTCGCCGTACCAGGGCTGCCAGGCCTCCTGCGAAAACGACCGCCCCTCGACGTCGATCACCGGTCGGATGGCCAGGCCGTATTTCTTGGCGAATTCGAAATCGCGTTCGTCGTGGGCGGGCACGCCCATCACCGCGCCTTCACCGTAGCTCATGAGTACGTAGTTGCCCACCCACACCGGGATGGCCGCGCCGGTGAGCGGGTGGCGCACGCTCGCGCCCGTGGGCATGCCCCTCTTTTCCTGGGTCGCGAGTTCCGCCTCGATGGCGGGGCCACGCCGGCATTCCTCGATGAACGCCGCCAGCGCCGCATCGTCCCGTGCCGCGTGCGCGGCGAGCGGATGCTCGGCGGCCACCGCGCAGAACGTCACGCCCATGAGCGTGTCGGCACGCGTGGTGAAAGCCTGCAGCACCCCCTTCTCACCCGCGATGTCGTACGGGAAGCCCACCCGTACGCCCTCGCTCTTGCCGATCCAGTTGGCCTGCATGGCACGCACGCGCTCGGGCCAGCCCTGCATGCCCTGCAGCGAGTCGAGCAGATCGTCGGCGTAGGCCGTGATCTTGAGGTAATACATGGGAATCTCGCGCTTCTCCACCGGCGCACCCGTGCGCCAGCCGCGGCCGTCGATGACCTGCTCGTTGGCGAGCACGGTCCGGTCGACAGGATCCCAGTTCACCGTGCCGGTTTTCTGGTAGGCGATGCCTTTTTCCAGCATGCGCAGGAACAGCCACTGGTTCCAGCGGTAGTACGCAGGATCACAGGTGGCGAGTTCACGGCTCCAGTCGAGGGCCAATCCCAAGGACTTGAGCTGCTTCTTCATGTAAGCGATGTTGTCCGCGGTCCAGCGCGCCGGCGGTACACCGTTCGCCATCGCGGCATTCTCGGCGGGCAGGCCGAAGGCGTCCCAGCCCATGGGTTGCAGCACGTTCCTGCCGTTCATGCGCATGAAACGGCTCAGCACATCGCCGATGGTGTAGTTGCGGACGTGCCCCATGTGCAGCCGGCCGCTCGGGTAGGGAAACATCGAGAGGCAGTAATACTTGTCCCGGGCGGGGTCCTCCCTCGCCTCGAAACAACGCTGCGAATCCCAGTAGTGCTGCGCCTGCGCCTCGAGGGTGGCGGGCTCGTATCGTTCTTCCATTTGGCCGCCAGAATACCCGAGATGCCGAGTCGCCGCGAACTACGTATCCTTGCCGCCCAACATGAACCGCCCGCACTTTTCCCTGGCTTTTTTCCTGGTCACCTTGAGCGGCTGTCTGTGGTTTCTGGCCTGCACCCCCTTCGACTTGTCGGCGCTCGCCTGGGTAGCCGCAGTGCCGATGTTGTTCGCCGTGGACCGCGCGCCCACCCTGCGCCGGGCGCTGCTGCTCGGCTGGTGGGCCGGCGTCGTCGAAACCGCCGGCGGCTTCTACTGGCTGATCGACACCATGCAGCGCTTCGCCGACTTTCCCTGGGCGGGCGCGGCCGCGGTGTTCTTCGTGTTCTGCGCCGCGCGCGCGCTGATCTTCCTGGTCTTCACCGGCATCGTCTATGGCATCCGTCGGCGGCGACGCGTGCCGCTGGCGTTGCTCGCCCCGCCGGCGCTGGTGTTGGGCGAACTCGTGGTGCCGCAGATCTTTCCGTGCGGCCAGTGGATCACGCAGGCGTGGCACCCGCTGGTGATCCAGATCGCCGAGCTCACCGGGCCCTGGGGCGTGAGCGCGTTGCTGATGTTGGTGAACGGCGCGTTGTACGACGCCTTCGATGCGCCACGCCGCGCGCGCCTGCCGGTCGCCGCCGCCGGCCTCATCGTCGGCGCCGCCCTGGTGTTCGGGGCCGTACGCATGCGCCAGGTGGATGCCCAAATCGCCGCCGCGCCGCACCTCGACATCGGCTTGGTGCAGCCGAACTTCGCCTACTCCGCCGACGGCGAGTTCTCCCGGGAAGAGGCGCTGCACGAGCTCGCTGCCCTGCAGAGCCAGTCGCGCCGCCTGCAGTCGCTCGGAGCGCAGTTGGTGGTCTGGAGCGAGGGCAGTTATCCGGTGGCGCTGCCGCGTGATTTCACCGCCGACTTCGCGCCCGACTCCCTCGCCCACATCCGGCGCGGCCTCGACATCCCCGTCATCATCGGCGCAAGCACCGCCGACTCGGACCTGGACGATGCCTACAACTCGGCCCTCCTGCTCGACCGCGACGGCGTGGTCGCCGGCCGCTACGACAAGGTGCGCCTCCTCGCCTTCGGCGAATACGTGCCGGGCATCGAGCATTTCCCCTGGCTGCGCGATCTGCTGCCGCCCGGTGCCGGCCGCTTCAAGGCAGGTCCCGGCCCCGGCACCGTGACGTTGCCCGCCGCGCCCGCAGACGCCGGTGCCGGGGCCGGCGCCGCGACACCCGGGCAATCCTGGCTGCTCGCGCCCGTGATCTGCTACGAGGACCTCCTCCCCGGCTTCATGCGCCGCGTCGGCACCCTGCACCCGAACCTCTTGGTGAACCTCACCAGCGATCAATGGTTCGGTGCCGGCAGCGAACCCTTCGAACATCTGGCCCTCGCCGTGTTCGCCTCGGTGGAGTTGCGCGTGAGCATGGTCCGCGCCGTCAACTCGGGGATCTCCGCGCTCATCGACCCGAACGGCCGCGTACTGCGCCAGACCTACGCCGCCGACCCGTATCGAACGCCCCGCCCCGCCGACGGCATCGTCGTGCGCGCACCGCGCATGGCCGGTGGTGATACGTTGTATGTACGGTTCGGCTACTGGTTCGTGTACCTGTGTGCCGCGACGTTGCTGCTCATCGCGGTGATGGTTTATCATAAGGCGCCACAGGCGTGACGTTGCAGCATCTCAAGGAAGGGGGAAACTCGTGATCGCTTTCCTTGCTCATAAACGCCGCACGCTTCATACGCCGCGGCAATGGCTAGCGGCGGTGTCCTTTCTGGCCGTCGTCGTGCTCGTCGCCTTGATGCCCTGGGTTATCTGGAAGCGCGGTACGCCGGTCGCGGTCTTGCATGGCGTGGTCGTGGTACCCGTCATGCTCTGGGCAGGACACCGGGCCTGGCATACCGCCGGGCGTGGCGACGGCCCGCCCGTCCATCGTGACTGGCCCTTCGCCACCCGCCACGTCGCCAGCGGCTATTTTTTGATCATAACCCTGATCTCGATCTTCGCCGCGCAGCTGAATCGCTAGCGCACTCTATTGCCTTCGGATCAAACACGATTCGCCCAAGAGGTGACGTCCCGCACTGGCCCGCCGCAGCCCGGCATCACCGCTTCGGGAATCACGACGCGTGAGGCAGCGCAACGCCGCATCGACCAGATCGAGATCTTCGAACGTGAACTCGTTCAGCTGCGCACCGACCAGGTCATCCTGTTGGGCGACGCGCAGGCGACGGCCATCGCGGCCTACCATCGGGATCTCATTCGGGAACTGACTGCTCGCTATGACGCGGACGCCACCGAGGGCGGGCGGCAGCTCTCGATGTCCATGCGCATCGTCTCGGTGATCGGTGCGTTTCTACTGGGTTCGAGCCTCTTCGTCTGCTTCTATCATTTCTGGGCGGCGTTCAACGTAGCCACCCAGAGTTTGCTGCTGTGTGCCGCACCCACGTCCACGTTCGCCTTCGCCCTGGCCGTTCGCGCCCGCGACCGGACCGGATACTTCTCGAGATTGAGCGCGGCGTTGTGCTACGCAAGCTTCGTCCTGACCGTCGTCATCCTGCCGCCGCTGTGGAATATCGAATTGGGCAGCACCGCCGTACTGTCCTGCACGGTCTTCGGTTTCATCCTTGCCTACGAGATGCGTTCCCGGCTGCAATTGAGCGCCGCGCTGCTCGGCGTGCTGATATACGGCGCCACCCTCGTCACGTTGCTGAACGGTGAACCTTGGTGGACTTTCGCAGGGCGACCCGAAAACTTCTATCCGGGCGCGATGATTCTTCTGGTCGTTCCGTTCCTGGTATCTCAAGACGGCTATGCTGATTTTGCCACGCTCTACCGCCTGTCTGGCGCCCTTACACTCTTCGGCACCTTCTTGTTCCTCGCCGGCTGGCCGTCTTTGAGCTATCTCGGCTTCGGCGCGCAGGCAGTGGGCGGCGCGTACAAGCTGGCCATTCTGGCGGTTGGTGGAGCCGGTGTTTATATCGGAGCGAAGCGCCGATTACCCGAAATCAGCATTGCTAGCGGCCTGTCCCTCCTGGGCTTGAGCGGCTTGGAGGCCTACGACTGGTTGTTGCCCAAACTGCCGCCCTATCAATTTTTCCTCGTCATGAGCGCACTCGCCATCGGCGCCTTGTATGTGCTCAAGGTGTTGCGAAGTCGCCAGCTCTTGCGTGCGACGGCACTTTCGCGATGAAGCGTTCGCGGCTCCTGCTACCGATCTTGGGATTTGCGGTGGTGCTTCTCGTCTGCATCGGAATCTTGCTGACCAGCCTCTATAACCGGACGGGAAGCCCGGAAAGCGTTCTGCGACTTTCCGAGCGGGAATTGGCACTGCCCGCCGGCCAGGACTCCGCGCCGCGGGAAAACACGCCTCTGACGTTGCGCCTGGCATGGCGCGTCGAATCGACGGGCCGCTTCGACCCGGCGACGACGGCCGCGTCCGCCATCCGGGCCGGCTGGATCACACCGGCGATGCTCACGATGCTTCACATGCCGGTTCCGCCTCGAGACGGTCCGCAGAGGTTGGTGACTGCGCTTTTGGTGCTGGAATTCGCCGGCGACGCCCATGCACGTGCCGTATCGCGCGTCTGTGCCGCGACCAGTCCGGCAAGAGATGGCCACGCCTGCGAGGTCGAGGCCGATAAAGCCAGCCGCCTCTTCGTGATCGACGCCGGCCGCAGCCTCGCGGAACTACGCAGAAGGTATCCCGACCGTGCGCACTACGCCATCGTCCCGGGCGTCATCAAGCTCTCCCGGGACTCGAACGCCGACGACGTCGCGGGCTACGTCGACAGCCTGTCGGTCGACACGGTCCAGGGTCTCGAACCCCTGCGCTCGAAAATCGACCCCGGCACCGGTGAGATGGCCTGGCACCGGCTGCGGTCGTTCACCGCGGTGATCGCGTTTGGGCGCCGCCTCGAACCCTGGAACGTCTCCATTAAGGGGCGGGTGAGCGAACCGACCGGCCCCGTCTTGCGGTTCAGTGGCGGTTGAAGCATCTCCTGCTTCGGAAATGTCCACTCATTCCTCGCCGAGCATGGTGGTCCCGCTTTCGCGCGGGATGCGTTGGCCGTTGTCAATCCGGCTCGGGCGCAGGCAAGAGATCCGTCAAGGCATGCAGCGTTTTCTGCGGGAATTTATCGAGCGGGTAATATTTCGTGATGATATCGATTGCTTGGGCATAGCTTCTGATGTCCAGGAGGCGTAGCAGATACCGTATATCGTCTTGATCGTGGAATTCTTCCCCGATCCGCATGGCCATGCACTTCATCGCCAATAGATAACTGGGTTGGGCCAGCATGACTCGGAGATGGTCCAATTCGAGGAAAAGAGCGAAATCGCCGAGTTCGCTCATGAACCCCTTCACGCCATCATTCAGCCACCGCGGGTCGATGCCTGCGGTCGCCGCCACGCGCGCCGCCGCCTTGCGTACGCCGGCGCTGGGGCGAAACGCGGCATCCACATCCCGGGTCGAGGCGCGCGCACCGTATGCAAGGCACATCACTGCGCCTCCTACCAGGTAGATCTCACCCCGGATTGCGCTCTCGCCCAATTCTTGATTCAAGAGCTCGAACAGCCGTTGAATGTCGGCACGCGTGAACTCCATCCGCGTCAAACCCGCGCACCCAGCGATGAATCGATGAATATGTTGCGACGGCGAAACGCAGCAGGCGAGTGGGTCAGTAGGTAATGCCGTAGGCTGGGCAGAGCGCTTCCGAACGCGGGATCCGTCAACGGCGCGATTGCTTTAGTCCAGCGGGGTACCGCGATCGCGCGCCGCTCGCAGGCGAGTTCCACCATCGCCGCGACGTAATTGGCGATAAAAGGTGACGGCGATGATTCGGGGCCCGCCGCAACGGCGACGCTCAGTTCGTCACTCGAAATTTCTGTCAGCAGGCAGTTCAATTCCGCCAAGGCAAAGGAGTGCCTTGCTCCAGCCGCGGCTGCAACGCAGATCTGGAAACGAGCCGTCGGGTTGGAGAGGACCCGCTTGAGAACATAGGTCGACATATCCAGACCGGCCCGGCGGGCCGCCGTCAGAATTTCAGCTTTCTCTGCCGACGAAACCCTGATCTGAAGCTGTGCACTTTTCTTACGCGACATCATCCTGCCATCGTCGGCCCGTTCAGAGGGCTTTGTCAATACAATTGTATTGACGTTTGGCGTCCTGCCCGCGGTGGGTGAAAATGCGCACATAGGCTATGGCGCCTGCCTGGGGCCACCTGCGCCATAACCTGCCCCTGCATCACGAAGCACATGAGCAATGCTTCATCTCACAGTCCATCGAGACGGGTGACCGTCGTGCCCCGTCCTGCGAGTACACTGAGCCAAATTTCGAGGACCAGGCAGCATGCCGAGAACCCGCCAGTCACGGATCAAGAACTATTTCGCCGAAAACCGCCTGTTCGCGGTGCGCAGCATCGTGACCGGCATCATCGCGGCGGCGTTGCTCATGCTGGTGGGCGCCCGGCTGTTCTATCTCCAGGTGCTGCGCTACGACTACTACGCCAAGCAGTCGGTGGGCAACGGCATCCGCACCGAACCCATTCCGCCGAGCCGCGGCTTGATCCTGGACCGGCACGGCGTGGTGCTCGCCGACAATCTGCCGGCGTTCCAGATCGAGCTCATCCGCGAGCAGGTGGGCGACCTCAAGGCGCTGGATGCGACGCTCGGCACGCTGGTGCAGATCGGCCTGCTGCGCCCCGACGAGGTGCCCAACATCCGTCGCACGGTGCTCGTGCACAAGGTCTATGAGAGCGTGCCCATCAAGCTGCAGCTCAACGAAGAGGAGATGGCGCTGTTCGCCGTGCACCGCTACCGCTTCGCCGGGGTGGACATCCATACCCGTCTCACGCGCCATTACCCGCTCGGCGCCACGGCCGTGCACGCCATCGGCTACGTCAGCGCGATCAACGAACCGGATTTGAAGCAGATCGACAGCGCCGAGTACGCGGGCACCACGCTGATCGGCAAGCTCGGCGTCGAAGCGGCCTATGAACAGCAACTGCACGGCAAGCCGGGATTTCGCGAAATCCTGGTCAACGCCGCGGGCCGGCCGGTGGAGAAGCAGGGCGACTACGCGCCGCAGCTCAACACCCGCGCACCGGTGGCGGGGCTCGATCTCATCCTCGGGCTCGATGTGCGGGTGCAGAAAGTCGCCGAGGACGCGCTCGCGGGCAAACGCGGCTCCGTGGTGGCACTCGACCCGCGCACCGGCGACGTCATCGCGCTCGCGAGCACACCGGGCTTCGATCCCAACGGCTTCGTGCGCGGACTCACCGTCCCGGAATACGCTGCGTTGCGCGACAACATCGACATTCCCCTGCTCAACCGTGCCCTGCGCGGCGCCTACCCACCCGGGTCCACGGTCAAGCCGCTGTACGCCCTCGCCGCCCAGAAGTACGGGATCATGACGCCGGAACAAGAGTCGTTCTGCGGCGGTTTCTTCCAGCTGCCCGGCAGCGCCAACAAATACCGCGACGACAAGAAGCATGGCTTTCTCAACATGCGCCAGGCCATCGGCCAGTCCTGCGACGTGTATTTCTACCGCGTCGCCGAACGGCTCGGCATCACCCGCATGGACGAGTTCATGAAGGCCTTCGGTTATGGCGCGCTGACGGGGGTCGACATCCCGGGCGAGAAGCCGGGGCTCATGGGCTCGCCCGACTGGAAACACCACGTGTTCAAGCGGGCGGCCGACCAGGTGTGGTTTCCCGGCGAGACCATCAGCATGGGCATCGGTCAGGGGCCCATCACCGTGACCCCCCTGCAGCAGGCGCACTTCGCGGCGGAAATCGCCGAGCAGGGCCGGATCATCGCCACGCCGCGGCTGGTCGCCGCGATCCGCACCGCCGGTTCGACCACCATCACGCCGCGCAGCCCGCAGCTCATGAAACCGGTCGACATCGCCACCGCCGATCAATGGCGGGTGGTGTACGAGGGGATGCTCGGCACGGTGTACGGGCCCGGCGGCACCGCGTTCGCCTCCGGGGTGGGTTCGAAATACAAGTTCGCGGGCAAGACCGGTACCGCCCAGGTGTACACCATCAAGCAGACCGAGAATACGCGCGCCAAGATCTCCGACGAACGCCGACGCGATCATGCCTGGTTCATCGCCTTCGCGCCCGCCGAGGAGCCGAAGATCGCCGTGTCCGTGCTAGTCGAGAACGGCGGCTTCGGCGCGGCGGCCGCGGCGCCCATCGCACGCAAGGTGATGGACGCGTTCCTGCTCGGCGCCGAGACCGAGCC
>CAZZYJ010000108.1:0-10224 GCA_964658215.1 uncultured Steroidobacteraceae bacterium
CAACGGTCGTCGCGACGGGTGCAACGGTCGCGAGCCCGTCCGCCCCGGGCGCATCGACGAGCTGTGCGACCGCCCGCGGGTCCAGGCGCGTGGCGAGCGGTTGATAGGGCAGGACGGCCGTGCCGAGCAGGGGTGCGGCGGCGGATTGCCAGTTCCACGACGCCTCCTGGAAAAAAGCCTGCACCTTGGCCGCCATGAGCGGCAGCACCGGGGCGAGATAGATCATCAGCACCCGGAACAGGTTCAAGCCCTGCGTGCAGACGCCCTGCACCTCGGCGCCGGCATCCGCCTGCTTGGCGAGCAGCCACGGTTTGCGTTGATCGATGTACTGGTTGGCGCGATCGGCCAGCCCCATGATCTCGCGCACCGCGGCGGCGCTGTCGCATCCTTCGTAGGCGGCGGCGATGCCCGGCGCGGCCGCGGCGAATTCGGCGAAGAGGGCCGGCGCGGGCAGGGCGGACGCCAAGGTGCCGTTTCCGTCACGGGCGATGAACCCCGCGCAGCGGCTGGCAATGTTGACCAGCTTGCCGACGATGTCCGAGTTCACGCGGGTGGCGAATTCCGTCAGGTTCAGATCCAGGTCGTCGATGCCGCTGCCGAGCTTCGCGGCAAAATAATAGCGCAGGTACTCGGGCGGGAACCGGTCCAGATAGCGTCGCAGGTTGATGAACGTGCCGCGCGACTTCGACATCTTCTGGCCATTGATGGTCACGAAGCCGTGCGCATGAACCGCGGTCGGCCGGCGCAGTCCGGCGCCCTCCAGCACGGCGGGCCAGAACAGGGTGTGAAAATACAGGATGTCCTTGCCGATGAAATGATGCAGCTCGGCGGTGGAGTCGGGCTTGAAGAAATCGTCGAACTGCAGCCCGGTGCGTGCGCACAGCTGCGTGAAGCTCGCGAGATAGCCGATCGGTGC
The DNA here is from genome assembly GCA_964658215.1 of uncultured Steroidobacteraceae bacterium. Taxonomy (GTDB): domain Bacteria; phylum Pseudomonadota; class Gammaproteobacteria; order Steroidobacterales; family Steroidobacteraceae; genus Bog-1198. The sequence continues at coordinate 917 of CAZZYJ010000108.1, forward strand.
GTCGAACCACACGTAGAAATACTTTCCCGGCGCGTCGGGAATCTCGAAGCCGAAATATGGCGCGTCGCGCGAGATGTCCCAGTCCTTCAAGCCCTGCGAGAACCATTCCTCCAGTTTGTGGGCGACGCTGTCCTGCACCGCCCCGCTCTTCACCCATGCCGCGAGTTCGCTCTCGAAGGCGCTCAGACGAAAAAAATAATGCTCCGATTCACGCCAGACGGGCGTGGTGCCGCTGACCACGGACACGGGGTCCTTGAGATCGGCGGGCGTGTACGTGGCGCCGCAGTTTTCGCAGGAGTCGCCGTTCTGCTCGGCCGTGCCGCAGTTGGGGCAGATACCCTTGACGTAGCGATCCGGCAAAAACATCTTTGCGCTGTCGTCGTAGGCCTGTCGTACGGCGCGTTTGTCGATGAAATACGAGCCGCGCAGGGTTTCGTACAGACGCTCACACAGCAGCCGCGTGTCGGGCGAGTGCGTGGAGCCGTAGTGGTCGAAATCGACCAGCAGATCGGCGAGGTCGTGCCGGTGCTCGGCATTGACCCGGTCTATCAACGCCTCCGGCGTGATGCCCTCGGCCTGTGCCTTGAGCATGATGGGCGTGCCGTGCGTGTCGTCCGCGCATACGTAATAGCACTCGTGGCCGCGCAGTTTCTGGAACCGCACCCAGACGTCGGTCTGCACGGCTTCGAGCGCGTAGCCCAGGTGGATGGGGCCGTTGGCATAGGGAAGGGCGCTGGTGACTAGGATTCGGCGTCGTGCGGTCATGCCAAATTATGCCACGGCGGCGGCGGGCGGTGGGCGCGGTGCCTCAGCCCTGCTCACGGACCGGTTCGAAACGGCTCTTGTTGATGGCCTTCTTGAAGGCCTCCCGGCCGCTGATCTGCCGCTCGTCCAGAAGACTCTGAATGGCGGTGTCCATGAGCTTCATACCGTTCGCGCCGCCGCTCTGCATGGCGTTCTCGAGCTGGTCCATCTTTCCCTGGCGGATGAGATTGGCGACGGCCGGCGTGTTGATGAGTATCTCGAGCGCGGCGACGCGGCCGTTCTTGTCCGCCTTCGGGATGAGCTGCTGGGAGACGACGCCGCGCAGGCTGGTGGAGAGCATGGTGCGTACGTGAGGCTGCTTGTCGGCCGGGAAGGCATTCACCAACCGGTCGACCGTGGCGGCCGCGCCGTTGGTGTGCAGCGTCCCCATGACGAGTATGCCCATCTCGGCGGCGGTCACCGCGATGCTCATGGTCTCCAGATCGCGCAGCTCGCCCACCAGGATCACGTCCGGATCCTCGCGCAGGGCCGACATCAGCGCCGAGGAGAACGAGGCGGCGTGCACGCCGATCTCCCGCTGGCTGATCAGGCACTGCTTGCGGGTGTGCACGAACTCGATGGGATCCTCGATGGTGAGGATGTGGCCCTTCTCGCGGGTGTTGATGTCGTCGATCATGGCGGCGAGCGTGGTCGACTTGCCCGAGCCCGTCTTGCCGGTGACCAGAATGAGCCCATTGTTGATCTTGCACAGATTCATCACGGCTTCGGGAAGCTTCAATTCCTGGGCCGTGCGCGCCTTGGAGGGGATGGCGCGGAACACCGCGCCCATGCCGTTCAGCTGCCGCAGCACGTTGACGCGAAACCGGGCGACGCCGGGAATGCTGTAGGCGAAGTCGGTGCCATCCTTCGCCTCGAAGCGTTCCACGGACAGCTTCGGCATGATTTCATACAATGTGGTCTTGACGACCTCCGCCGCCAACGGCTCGGGGGACAGGGGCCTGAGCTCGCCGTATTGGCGCACGCGCGCAGGATCGCCGGCGAGGAAATGCAGGTCGGAACCGTTTTTCTCGAGCACCTGGGTCAGGTAATGGTCGATGGCCGCCATGATTCAGTGCGTCACGGAATCGGGCATGCCCGAGAGATCGGTGACGAAGCGTTGGAACTGGCGCTTGTCGGAGGCGTACGTGTAGGCCTGGTCGGGATCGATGAGCTTGGCGTTGATGGCCGTCATGAGCGCCTGGTCGAGCAGCTGCATGCCATGCTCCCGGCCCATCTGCAGCTGGCTCGGGATCTGATGTGTCTGATCGGTCATGATGAGCTTGCCGATGGCCTTGGTGACCACCATCACCTCGCAGATGGCGCGCCGTGCCCGCTGATCGGGGCTCTTCACCAGGATCTGCGTGATCACCGCGATGAGGCTCGCGGCGAGGAAGCTCTTGGTCTGCTCGCGCTGATCGGTGGGCAGGGCGTCGATGATGCGGTCCAGCGTCTTGGTGGCGCTCGTGGTGTGCAAAGTACCCAGCACCAGGTGGCCGGTCTCCGCGGCCGTCATGGCCATGGAGATGGTCTCGGCGTCGCGCATTTCGCCGACCAGGATCACGTCCGGATCTTCGCGCATGGCGGCGCGGACCCCCTCGGCGAAGGAGGGCAGGTGGGTGCCCAGTTCGCGTTGGATCACCTGGCTCGACTTGCTGCGGTGGACGAACTCGATGGGATCCTCGAGGCTGATGATGTTGAGCGAGCGCGTGGCGTTCAAATGGTCGATCATCGAGGCGAGCGTGGTCGACTTGCCCGTTCCGGTGGCCCCGGTGACCAGGATCATGCCCTGGTGGTGATCGCACAGCTTGCGCACGATGGGCGGCAGTCCGAGCTGGTCCATGCTCGGCATCGACGTAGGGATGGCGCGAAAGGCCGCACCCAGCCCGGTTTCCTTGCGGAACACGTTCACGCGAAAACGTCCGCCCTCGCCGGACACGTACGAGAAATCGAGGTCATGGCCTTCGCGCAGCACCCGAGTCTGGGACTGGGTCAACACCTCGGTGATGTAGCTCTCGAGTTCGGTTTCGGCAAGATCGCGAAACTTGATCGGTATCAGGTCGCCGTGCATGCGCATCATGGGCGGCACGCCGACCGCCAGATGCAGGTCCGAGCAGCCTTGCGCGACGGCGAGCTTGAGAAACGCGTCTATCCTTGCCATGCCGCTACGGTACCCGTAAGGGGTTGGTTTATCGAGTCTTTGTGCGGTGCAGGGCCTGTAACCGTGAGGTGTGTCAAAGTTGCATGCGGGCGCAGGCCGGCGGTGGCACGCCGACGGCGGGCCTGCCACCCGCAAAATCGACACGGGTTCACAGTCTTCACCGGAGGCGCTGTCTTTTCCGAGCCGCGAGGCTAGACTCTCGACCATAACGAAACGCCCGGCTCGAATCCCGCCAAGGAGGCGCGCATGTTTCTGTCACTCACGGTGTTCATCACCCTCGCGCTGCTCGGTTACGTGACGGTCGTCTACAACGGCCTCGTGCGCACCGGCGCGGGCGTCAAACTCGCCTGGTCGAACATCGACGTGCTGCTGGTGCAGCGTCACGACGAGCTGCCGAAACTGATCGAGGTCTGCCGCCAGTACATGCGTCACGAGCGCGACACCTTGGAGCGCGTCGTCCAGGCACGCAATTTTGCAGGCGCGGCACGCAACTCCGGGGACGCAGGTTCGGTGGGCGCGGCGGAGCGGGCGCTGCGTGCGGGACTTTCGGGCCTGTACGCCGTCGCGGAACGTTATCCCGACCTCAAGGCGAACGACGCGTTCCGTCAATTGCAGGCGCGCATCAGCGGTCTGGAGACCGCCATCGCCGACCGTCGCGAGATATACAACGACGCGGTCAACGCGAACAACGTGCGCCTGCACACGTTTCCGGACCTCATGGTCGCCCGGCTCGGAGATTTCCCGGCGGCGAAGCTCATGCAATTCCAGGGCGAAGAGAAAACGGACGTCAACGTCGGATCACTGTTCGCCGGTTGAGGGCGCGCATGACCGGGCCCGTGCAGTATTGGCCGCAAGCCTGCGCCTCTGCGGCCGTCGCGGTGTGGGCGCTGTTCAGGTTCGTGGCCGGCATGCGGCGCGAACGGCTCATCGCCGACACTCCGCTCGTCAAGATCCGTTCCGCCGCGCAGGGCTATGTAAAGGTGTTCGGGCGCGCAGGACCCGCCGGCGATGCCGCCCTGGCGGCGCCGCTCAGCGCGCGGACGTGTGTCTGGTGGAGCTACGAAATTGCCGAGAGGCGGCGTGATACCCGTGACGGGTCGCACTGGCACGTGATCGAGAGCGCCACCAGCGTGACGCCGTTCCTCCTCACCGACCAGGGAGGGGCCTGCCTGGTGGGGCCGGTCAATGCCGAAATCACCCCGACCGACCATGATGTCTGGTATCGGGATGCCGACGTGCGCTGTACCGAGCGACGGCTGGCGGTGGGCGCGCAGCTGTCCGTGACGGGAGAACTGTGCTCGGAGTCGAACCTCGCCGACGTCGACGAGGCGAGCGCGGCGCTGCTGCGCGAATGGAAGCACGATCAGCCAGCGTTGCTCGCCCGCTTCGACCGCGACCATGACGGGAAAATCGACGGCGAGGAGTGGCAGGCGGCGCGGGTCGCGGCGGTCGACCAGGCGGGCGCCCATCAGCTCATGACTGCCGTCGTGCGCACCAGCGTCATCGGCCAGCCCACCCACGGCGAGCCGTTCCTCATCGCACCGATGGTGGCTAAATCCTTGATGATGCGCGAAAAAATTTCCGCGCTGCTGTTCCTCGGGGTCGGCCTGATCTGTGTTTGCGTGTGTGGTTGGACGCTCGAACACGCGGCAAGCCTGCCGCATTGACGCTGAGTATCAACCCGCTGCGGCGCCCCCTGCCTCGGGCGGGCCCCGCCCCGGTCAGAGAAACTTCTCGAGCGACAGCCGCAGTTCGTCCATGCTCTGCGCGCGCTTGGACTTGTCCAGCGACATGCACTTGAGCACCAGTGCGTTGAGCTCGGGCGGCAGCGCCTTGTTGATGTCGATGGGCGGTCGGGCCTTGCCCTGCACGTGCTGGTACATCACGGACATGTGGTCGCCGCGCGAATAGGGCGGGATGCCGGTCAGCAGTTCGTACAGGATGACGCCGAGGCTGTAGATGTCGGCGCGCTCGTCGACCTTCTTGCCGAGGATCTGCTCGGGAGCCATGTACTTGGGCGAGCCGATCACGTATCCCGTCTTGGTGAGCTGGGTGTCCCCCTGGCTCTGCGCGGCGGCCACGCCGAAATCCACGATCTTGAGCAGACTGTCGCTGTCGATCAGCACGTTCGCCGGCTTGAGGTCGCGATGCACGATGCCGGCCTGGTGAGCGACGGCCATGCCGGTCGCGATGTCGATGCCGAACTTCACGGCGCGTTTGAGCGCCACCGGCTTCTCGTTGACGATTTCGCCGCCCAGGGTGTGGGAGGGGAAATATTCCATGGAGATGGCGTAGTTGCCCTGGATGTACAGAAAATCATAGATGCGGATGACGTTCTTGTGCGTGATCTTGCGGCTGTAGCGCAGTTCGTGCACGAAACGCTTCATCATCTCCTCGTCGGAGGCCACGTTGGGATTCAAGAATTTCAAGATGAGCCGTTCCTCGACCACGGTGTCCTCCATGAGCAGCACCGTGCCGAACGCGCCCTTGCCTATCTTCTGGATGAATTTGTAGCGGCCCTCGATCACCTCGCCGGGCTGCAGCGTTGCGATGTCGAGCGGGGCGACGGTCTGCTTCTCGGCCTCCTTGACCACCTTGGCAAGCTGCTCGTCCTCGATCAGCAGGGTCTTGCCGGGCTCCTGCAGCTGGACGGCCCGCTGATTGGCGGCGAGCTGCGTCCGTGAGAACCGGTTGTCGAGTTCCTGCATGGCGCGGGCCACGGCCTGGCTGATGCTGGGCTCGCTCGACGGCAGTGCCTGCAGGCGCGTCCGGATCGTATCGGCGCGACTTTCGTCCGCGAGTTTCGCGAGCGCCGTCACCGCCTCCAGCTTGACCTCGGTTTCCGGCCGCTGCAGCAGCGGCAGCAGATGTTCGATGCTCTTCTGGTCGCTCACCTTGGCGATGGCACGAATCACCACGGGCAGCGACTTCGCCGCGGTGATCTTCAGCATCTCGTGGAAGCGCGGCACGGCCTTGGCACTGCCGATCTCCGCCAGTGCATCGACGGCGCGTTCGCTCACCCACCAGTCGCCGTCCCGGGTGGCATCGATCAGCTGGGCCACCGCCCGCTCGTCCTTGGTTTGATTGAGGATTTCGATGGCGGCGCGGCGGATGTCCTGATCGTCGTCCTTGACCAGGGTGAGCACCGCGTCCACCACCCGCGGGCCGCCTATCTTGCCGAGGGCGTCGGCCGCCCGGGTACGCACCCACCAGTCGCTGTCGGCGATGACTTCGAGCAGGTACTTGACGGATTGCGCCGTGCCGACGGCGTTCAACACCTCGACCGCCGCGCGCCGCGCGTACTCATTTTCGTCCTTGAGCACTTCGACCAGGTATTTGACGGTGTCGGGGTGTTTGGCGTGCACCACCACGTCGACGGCCTTGTTCTGCACCTCGATCTCCGGATCGCGCAGCAGGCTGCACAGCAGCGCGATGTCGAGCTGGCCCTCCATGCGGGACAGCGCGGCGAGGGCCGCCGACCGGATGAACTTGCTGTTGTCCTTGAGCTGGCGCTGGATGGCCTGGTGCACGACGGGCGTGTTGAAGCGGGCCAGCACGTTGATGATGTGCAGCCGCGCCACCGGGTCCTTGCCCTCGATCCGCGCGAGCAGGTCGCCCACCGAGGATTCGTCGGCGATGTCGGCGATGATCTTGAACAATCCGGAGCGTTCGCTCGGTTCCTGGGCGTAGGCACAGTTGAGCAGTTCGCGCACGTTGAAGCGCGTCTTCTGGGCGGCGATCACCTCGAGGAGGGCCTGCTTCGGCATTCCCGGCCTGCCCAGGGCCTCGAGCAGGGCGCCCGGCGGGTAATTGCGGCTGGACGACAGCGCCCAGGCGATGCCGGAGATGGCGCGGCTGCTGGCCTCGCCCATGGCCTTGAAGAGGTTGGGCAGGGACTTCGTGTCGATCAGCTTCGACAGCGTGTCGACGAAGGCGAGCGTTTCGTTCTTCTCCGCCGTGCTCAGCGCCGCGACCAACGGATCGATGGCGCGCGGGCCCAGCGCGACCAGTTTGCCGAGGGCTTTTTGCGCCGGCGGGCCGGCCGGATTGCCGCTGGATCTAACCTCGGCTATCAGCCGATCGGCACGATAGTTGGCGAATAAACTCATTCGGTGCCTTCAAGTCCACGAGTCCGGGAAGGCATCCATTCTCACCTTAAGTCCGACTCCGGCCGTGGATTCGCTTCTCAGTTATGGATTATGCCATACCGCACGGCGGCCCCCCGCGTGCGCTAGAATGCGCCTTCACCATGAACGAACCCTCGGCGGCGGCCGGCGCAATCCGCGCAAGATTGAGCACTTATACCGATCCTTATCTGGGCCAGACCTTGGAACAGGCGAATGCGGTGGGCGACGTGCGCGTCACGGCCGGCGAGGTCCGGGTGGAACTCAAGTTCGGGTTTCCCGTGGGGGGCTACGAGCCGGAACTCAAGGCGGAACTGCAGCGTCACCTGGCCGGGGAGCTGCGCGGCGCCCGGCTCGAACTCGCGCTGCGGGCCGACATCACGGCCCATGCGGTTCAAAAGACGCTCAAACCGCTGCTGAACGTGAAAAACGTGATCGCCGTCGCGTCGGGCAAGGGGGGCGTGGGCAAGTCCACCACCGCTGCGAACCTGGCGCTCGCCTGGGCCGCCCAGGGCGCCCGGGTCGGACTGCTCGATGCCGATATCTACGGACCCAGCCAGCCCCTCATGATGGGACTCGCCGGCCGCAAGCCGGCGACCCAGGACGACAAGCATCTCATCCCCCTGCGCGCGCACGACGTCGAGGTCATGTCCATCGGCTTCATGATCGATGCCGAGGAGCCCATGATCTGGCGCGGCCCCATGGTCACCCAGGCGCTCACCCAGCTCCTCGGCGAAACCGCGTGGGGCGACCTGGACTATCTGGTGGTGGACATGCCGCCGGGGACGGGCGACATCCAGTTGACGCTCGCGCAGCGGGTGCCGGTGAGCGGCGCGGTGATCGTCACCACCCCCCAGGACATCGCGCTGCTCGATGCCCGCAAGGGCCTCAAGATGTTCCAGAAGGTCGAAGTGCGGGTGCTCGGCATCGTGGAAAACATGAGCGTGCACATCTGCCGGGAGTGCGGTCATGCGGAGCACGTGTTCGGCAGCGGCGGCGGGGCCCGGATGGCGCAGCAGTACGGCGTGGAGCTCCTCGGCGAACTGCCGCTCGACGTCAAGATCCGCGAGGATGCGGACGGCGGTGCGCCGACGGTGGTGAGCGAACCGTCGAGCGCCCGCGCCCGCGCCTACTTTCAGATGGCACGCCGGACGGCGGCGCGGCTCGCCACCCTCAGCAAGGATTACAGCCGCATGTTTCCCAAGATCACGGTCGAAGCGACCTGATGAGCATCAAGAGCGACCGCTGGATCAGACGCATGGCCGCCGCGCAGGCGATGATAGAGCCCTTCTCACCCAACCAGGTGCGGGTCGCCGACGGCCACAAGATCGTCTCGTATGGAACTTCGAGCTACGGTTACGACGTGCGCTGCGCGGACGAGTTCAAGATCTTCACCAACATCAATTCCACCATCGTCGACCCGAAAAATTTCGACGAAAAATCGTTCGTCGATTTCAAGGGTCCGGTCTGCATCATCCCGCCGAATTCGTTCGCGCTGGCGAGCACGGTGGAGTTCTTCCGCATCCCGCGCAGCGTGCTGACGGTGTGTCTCGGCAAGTCGACATATGCCCGGTGCGGGATCATCGTCAACGTCACGCCGCTGGAGCCGGAATGGGAGGGGCACGTCACCCTCGAGTTCTCGAACACCACGCCGCTGCCGGCGAAGATCTACGCGAACGAGGGCGTGGCACAGATGCTGTTCTTCGAGTCCGACGAGGTGTGCGAGACTTCGTACCGCGATCGCGGCGGAAAATACCAGGGCCAGCGCGGAGTGACGCTGCCGAAGACCTAGCGCCGGACGCGCGGGCCTGTCGAGGCTCAGCGCTTGAGCGTCTTGATGCGCATGGCGAACTCCAGCGTGCCACCGCGGGTGCGCTCTGCCTGCACCGGTACGTAACCGAGCGCGGGGGCGAACCACATCCGCAGCACGCGGTCGTTGCCCGCGCGTTGACTGGCCACCACCACCGTGTCCTGCCAGCCGAGCGCAGTGCGTATGCGCGCGGTGCCTTCCTCGGCGTACGCGAAGTCCTTCGCCTCGGTGTGGTCGATGATGCGGAAGGTCGGCGGCAGCCGGCCGTTCTTGAGATCCAGCATGACTTCGACCTGGACGGACATGACGTCCTGGGTCGCGGCGTCGAGTTCGAGGTCGAGCGGTTTCGTCTGCGCGGCGCCGCGGGCGCGCAGGGCGCCCCAGTCGAACTCCAGCAGCAGGGTGGAGGTGC
>CAZZYJ010000109.1:0-10218 GCA_964658215.1 uncultured Steroidobacteraceae bacterium
GGAGGCCCCGCCGGAGCCCACGGACTCCGGCCGCACCCGTGCGGACGCAGACGCCGACGGCCGCGCGCGTCCCGTCATGGATCCCCTGCTGCACGACATCTATGGCAAGGAAACCGCGAGCCACCTCGCCGAGGTACGCGAGTATCTGGTGAAGCGCACGGGTCAGCCGGCGCCGCACGACATACCGGAGCCGGTATACCGGGCCGTTCACACGCTGAGCGGCAGCTCCAAGATGGCCGAGGCACGCCATGGCATCCGCATCGCGGAACCCCTGCATCACTACGTCCGCAAGGCGTTCGACAGCGATCGCGGACTGTCGGACGCGGGCCTCGCGGTGCTGGCGGACGCGGTGCGCGAGATCGACACGGTCATTCTGCACATCAACGAGGCAACCGGCTTCTTCGTGGATCATGCCGCGCTGCTGCGCCGGCTGCACGACGTCGAACTGGAGCTCGACCTCGAACTGGCCCATGCCACCGGCGACGACGGCTCGGCGACGATGTTCGCGGCGCAAGGCGAAGCGCCGGCCGAGGCCTTCGATCATGAAATCGCGAACATCTACAGCGAAGAGGCGACCGAGCTGCTGGAAGCTGCGGAAAGTTCGTTGAACGCGTGGAATCACGACCGTCGCGACAAGGACAGCGTCGCTGCGCTGCAGCGCCACCTGCACACCCTCAAGGGTGGCGCACGCATGGCGGGAATCGGCGCGATGGGCGATTTGAGCCACGAGCTCGAAACGCTGGTGATCGAGATCGACAACGGCGCGGTCGCGGCGGACGACGGCACGCATGCCGCCATGCAGGCAAGCCTCGACGAACTGGCCCACATGCGGGACCTGGTGAGCGCAGGTTCCATGCCCGGCCCGGCAACGGCGCTCCTGGCGTTGCTGCATGCGCTGGCGACGGGCACGCCGCGCGAGGTGCCGGCTCCGACCGACGCCACCGTGCCGGAAGCGGGCGCATGGACAGGCGGGGCACCCGCGGGCGCCACGTCGGCCGAGGTGGGCGAGCTACCGGCAGACGCGACGCCGCCGGAGGCGGCCGTGCCAGCCGGCGAGGCGGCGTGGGCGGACGCGGCCGGGCTGCCGGGCGACGCAACGGCGGCGGCTGCATGGCCTGCCGAATCGTCGCCGCCGCATGGCGCGGCCGCCGCCTTCGATTCGGTGCCGCTTGCGGGGCCAGCCCCTGGCGAGACGGCGACGGGAGAATTCCTCGCGCCCGAGCCCGCCTACGGCGACGGCGACGGCGATGCGGAACCGGCGGCCGTCGGCGACGACCCCATGGCGGGCGCCGAGGTCAGCAGCGCACCCGTGCTGCCGGGGCGGGAGAGCGCGCCCGCCGAGCGCTCCGAGATGGCCCGCGTCGACGCCGATCTGCTCGACACGATGCTGAACAACGCGGGCGAGGTGAGCATCTTCCGCGCGCGCCTCGACCAGCAGGTCAACTCCATCGATTTCAACCTCGCAGAGCTGGCGCGTACGGTGACGCGGCTCAAGGAGCAGCTGCGAAATCTCGAAATCGAAACCGAGGCGCAGGTGCTCAACCGGCACCAGGACGACGAACCGCGGCGCACGGACTTCGATCCTCTGGAATTGGACCGCTACTCGGCCCTGCAACAATTCTCGCGCGCGCTGGCCGAAACCTCGGGCGACGTCGCCAGCATCCAGGGTCTGCTCGAGACCCTGACACGCGAGGCACAGAACCTGCTCACGCAGCAGGCCCGGGTGATCACAGAACTGCAGAATGGCCTGATGCGCACACGTATGGTGCCCTTCCAGCGCCACGTGCAACGGCTGACCCGTCTGGTGCGTCAGGCGGCGAAGGACAGCGGCAAGCGCGCGGAGCTGGTGGTGCAGGGTGCGGCTGCGGAGCTCGACCGGCAGATGCTCGAACGCATGGTCGCGCCCCTCGAGCACATGCTGCGCAATGCCGTCATCCATGGCATCGAGGCGCCCGAGCGGCGCGCCGCCCAGGGCAAACCCGATATGGGACGGATATCGGTCAATCTGACCCGCGACGGCGCCGAAGTCGCCATCGTCGTCAGCGACGACGGCAGCGGCATCAACGTGAAGCTGATCCGCGAAAAAGCCGCCTCGCTGGGACTCATCGACCGGCATGCCAAGCTCACCGACGAAGAGGCCATGCAGCTCATATTGGAGCCGGGCTTCAGCACCGCCGGCCACGTCACCCAGGCCGCGGGGCGTGGGGTGGGGATGGACGTCGTCGCGACGGAAGTCAAGAAGCTGGGCGGCGGCCTGTTCATCGAATCCACCGTGGGCACGGGTTCGCGCTTCACCATCCGCCTGCCGTTCACGCTCGCCATCAGCCAGGCGTTGATCGTACGGGTGGCGGAGGAGACGTACGCGCTGCCGCTGGCCACGGTGGAGGGGGTGGTACGCCTGCCGCGCAACATCGTTGCTCGGCACCTGGGCAAGGATGCTCCGCTGTTCGACTACGGCGGCCAGCGCTATCGCTTCCAGCAGCTGGGCGCCTTCGTCGGTCTCGGCCCCACGCCGCTGCCGGACCTCGACGTCTCCATGTCCGTGGTCTTGATCCGCGCCGCCGATCATTCGACGGCGCTGGTCACGGATGACCTGGTCGGCAGCCGTGAAATCGTGGTGAAGTCGCTGGGGCCGCAGATCTCGAGCATCCGCGGCATCGCGGGCGCCACCATCCTGGGCGACGGGCGCATCGTGGTCATTCTCGACATGGGCTCTCTGGTCCGCTCCGAATGGCGTTCGCGGCCGTCCGACCTGCAGGTGCATGACCTGCGCGACCGCCGCACCTTCGCGCTGGTGGTCGACGATTCCATCACCGTACGCCGGGTCACTCAGCGGCTGCTCGAACGCAACGGCATGCGCGTGCTCACGGCGAAGGACGGCGTGGATGCCGTATCGCTGCTGCAGGAGAACCTGCCGGACGTCATCCTGCTCGACATCGAAATGCCGCGGATGGACGGGTACGAAGTCGCCACGCACGTGCGCAACGATCCGCGGCTGCGCGACATCCCCATCGTCATGATCACCTCGCGCGTCAGCGAGAAACACCGCGCGCGTGCCATCGAAATCGGCGTCGATGACTATCTGGGCAAGCCGTACCAAGAGAGCCAGCTGCTCGACGCCATCGAGCCGTTGGTCAACCGACGGCGCCGCGACGCGGTGGGCTAGATGTCCGCCCTTCGCGACGAACTGTATAGTCTGCTGGTGCCGCTGGCAGGCGAGAGGCTCATCGTGCCGCGTGCCTGCGTGGCAGAGGTGATCAGCTACCAGACTCCCGGGCAGATGACGAACGCCCCGCCCTGGTATGCGGGCATCGTGAACTGGTCGGGGCGCAGTGTACCCGTCGTGTCCTTCGAGGCCGCCTTCGGGCAGACCCTGCCGAACATCTCGTCGCGCACCCGCATCGTGATCTTCCACGCGCCCGGCGGCCGGCTGCATTCGGGGCACTTCGGGATGTTGACGCAGGGGTTTCCGCAGCTCGTGCGGGTCAACGCGGATGTGGTGCGGGCGGACCCCTCGCGCAGCTTCCCGGAACGCTCGCCGGTGATCTGTCAGGTGAGGATGGTGAACGAAACGCCGCTGATCCCCGATCTCGAACGTCTGGAGGAAATGATCGCGGACGAGACTTCCGTGATGCCCTGAGACGGTTGGTGCGCCCGTCTAACTTCTAACGCAGATCGCCGAAGCGCGCCTGCACCCAGCACAATGCCGCGATGGCGGCGGTTTCGGTCCGCAGCACGCGGGGTCCGAGCCGAACCTGCAGGAATCCGGCCACCCGGAATGCGTCGAGTTCCTGCGGTGCGAAGCCGCCCTCCGGTCCCACTGCAATTTCGACGCTGCCGGGTACACCGGGAAGGTCGTTCGGCGCGTCCGTCCCGGCCTGCGGCTCCAGTACCAGGCGCACGCCGCCTTCCGGCGCGCTGCCCAGATAATCGACGAGGCCCACCGGCGCGTCGATGCCGGGCACCTGGTTGCGCCCGCATTGCTCGCAGGCGCTGACGGCGACGCCGCGCCAATGCGCTGCCTTGCTCTCGGCCTGCCGGCCGTCGAGACGCACGACGCTGCGCTGGCTCAAGACCGGCACGATGCGCGACACGCCGAGTTCGGTCGCCTTCTGCACGATGAAATCCATCCGGTCACCGCGCGGCACGCATTGCACCAGCGTGACGGCGCAGGGCGACTCACGGCTGACCTCACGGGCCACGCCGACCGCGGCACGCACCCGCGAGCCGCGTACTTCGTCGATGACGCCTGCGAATTCGCGGCCGTCGCCGCTGAACAGCACGAGCTCCTCGCCGCCGCGCGCCCGCAGCACCCTGGCAAGATGGGAGGCGGTCTCGGCGGGCAGTTCGACGACGCTTCCGGGCTGCAAGGCTGCATCCACGAAGACGCGCGTCAATCGCACGTGGCGAGCTCAATACCCTCGGCGGCGACGCGCACCATGAGATCCATTTCCGCTTCCTCGATCACATACGGGGGCATGAAATAGACCACGTTGCCGATGGGCCGCAGCAGCACGCCCGCGCCGAGCGCGTGCCGGTACACGCGCCGGCCGCGGCCCTCCGCCCAAGGATAGGGCTCGCGGCCGCGCACGGATTTTGCATACTCGATCGCCACGATCATCCCGCACTGCCTCACCTCCGCCACGTGGGGATGGTCGAGCAAGGCCTGCGACGCGGTGCCCAGATAGGCCGCCTTGACGCGATTCGCCGCGATGACGTCGTCGTCGGCGAAAATATCGAGGGTGGCGAGCGCGGCCGTGCAGGCGAGCGGATTTCCCGTGTAACTGTGCGAGTGCAGGAAGGCGTTCAACTTCACGTAGTCGTCGTAGAAGGCGGCATAGGTATCGTCCGTGGTCATCACCACCGACAGCGGCAGATAGCCGCCGGTCAGTCCCTTCGACAAACAGAGAAAATCGGGGGTGATGCCGGCCTGTTCGCAGGCGAACAAGGTGCCGGTGCGCCCGAAGCCGACCGCGACCTCGTCCGCGATCAGATGTACGCCGTGGCGGGTGCAGGCTTCGCGCAGGCGCGTGAGATAGACCGGATGGTACATGCGCATGTTCCCGGCGCACTGTACCAGCGGCTCGACGATGACCGCGGCCACCTCGGCGGCATGGTCGGCGAGCATTTTCTCCATGTACGCGAACTGCCGCAACGAGTAGGCTTCCCACGACTCGCCCTCCTCGCGGTGGTAGCAATCGGGGGACGGCGCCGTCAACACGTCCATCAACAGGGGCTGGTAGGTCGACTTGTACAATTCCACGTTGCCCACGGCGAGCGCGCCCAGGGTCTCGCCGTGATAACTATTGGCCAGCGTGATGAAGCGGGTCTTGCGTGTCCGGCCGTGGTTTCGCCAGTAGTGAAAGCTCATCTTGAGGGCCACTTCGACCGCCGCCGAACCGTTGTCGGCGAAGAAGCAGCGCGTCAATCCGGACGGCGCGATCGCGACCAGGCGTTCGGCCAGTCGCACCGCCGGTTCGTGCGTGAAACCTGCGAACATGACATGCTCGAGTTCGCCCAGTTGGGCGCCGAGGGCGGCATTGATGCGCGGATTGGCATGGCCGAACAGATTCACCCACCAGGAGCTGATCGCATCGAGGTAGCGCCTGCCCTCGAAGTCCTCGAGCCACGCGCCCCGGCCGCGCTTGATCGCGATCGGAGCAAAGGTTTCGTGGTCCTTCATCTGGGTGCAGGGATGCCACACGACCTTGAGGTCGCGGGCGGCGAGCGCGGCCGAGTCGTTCAAAAGGCGGCCGCCGCCGGGGGTCGTGGCGTTCATATGCACACGATTGTGGCATAAGCTCGTTGCCGGTATCGATCACCGAGGAGATGCCGTTGCGCGTCGATCTGGACAGCGGGCTGATGCAGGGCGTTTCCCAGGTCGCCTCACCGAACCATGACGCCCGGCCGGCGGGTGCCGACCCCGACCTGATCGTCGTGCACGGCATCAGCCTGCCACCCGGCGAATTCGGCGGTCCATGGGTCGATTCCTTGTTCATCAATGCACTGCCGGCCGATGTGCATCCCTACTTCGCGACGGTGGCCGGCCTGCGCGTGTCGGCGCATCTGTTCATACGGCGCGAGGGCACCGTTACCCAATATGTCAGATTCACGGACCGGGCGTGGCACGCGGGAAGATCGGCCTACAACGGCCGCGATGGCTGCAACGACTTCTCGATCGGCATCGAACTCGAGGGCAGCGATACGCTGCCCTACGAGGACGCGCAATATGCGGCGCTCGGCGCGGCGGTCGCGGCGCTGTGCGACGCTTACCGCAGCCTGTCGCCCGAACGCATCGTCGGGCACAGCGACATCGCGCCGGGCCGCAAGACCGATCCAGGTCCGGCCTTCGACTGGCCGCGGGCGCATCGCAGCATCGCCGAGGCGTGCAGAAATCGTTGAGACGTGAAACGCGTCACGCGGCGGCGCCAGCAGTTTTCGGCCGTGCTGCCGACATCCTGTAAGCGAAGTGAGACCGGCGAAGACTTACGACAGGATTCGATGCAAACAGACACCCACGCCCCGGCGGCCGCCACGGTTCTCGTCGTCGACGACGATCCCGGTGCCCGCATGCTGATGGCGACGGCGTTGCAGCAGGCGGGATTTAACGTCGTCGCGGCGGCCGACGGCATCGCCGCACTCGAGGCATACCGGGTGCACCCCGCGGACTGCGTGATCCTCGACGTCGTCATGCCGGGCATGAGCGGCTACGATGCGTGCCGGGCGCTGCGCGCGCTGCCGGATTGCGACCATGTCCCCATCTTGATGCAAACCAGTCTGGACGACATGGAGTCGGTGGGCCGGGCCTACGATGCCGGTGCGACGGATTTCGCCTCGAAGGGCATCAATCCAAAACTGCTGGCGCAACGCGTCAAATTCCTGGTGCGCGCCAAGCAGACGCACGATCAGCTGCGGGAGAGCGAGGCGCGGGTGCGCTATCTCGCCTACTACGATCCGCTGACGGCCATGCCCAACCGGCAGCGGCTGCTGCAGGTGCTGGACCAGCACGTGGCGTGGGCCACGGCCCGGCAGCGCGGCAGTGCCGTGTTGATGCTCGACATCGATCAATTTTCGCGCATCAACGATACGCAGGGGCAGGCGGCGGGCGATGCGCTGCTGAGCGAGGTGGCGGCCCGGCTGCAGCTGTGTCTGCGCGATCCGGAACGCGTCGGCGTTTCGAGCGAGGAACCCTCGTTGCAGGACGTCACCGACTGCGTGGCGCGCACGGGCGGCGACGAATTCGCGCTGGCGCTGCCCGGGGTGGCGACGGTGGACGCGGCCCTCGCCGTCGCCCGGCGCGTGCAGTTCGCGCTGGCGCGGCCGTGCCAGGTGGCCGGCCACGACATACCGTTGTCGGCCACCATCGGCATCAGCATCTTCCCCGCCGACGCCGACGGCGCGCAGATGCTGCTCCGCAACGCAGCGGCGGCCATGCATCACAGCAAGAAAGCCGGTCACGGCGGCCTGGAGTTCTACAAAAAATCCATCAACACCCGCGCCGCGAAGCATCTGTCGCTCGAGTCGGATCTGCGCAGAGCGCTCGAGCGCGGGGAATTTTCGCTGCACTATCAACCGCGGCTCGCGCTCAAGGATCTGCGCGTCGAGGCGGTGGAGGCGTTGTTGCGGTGGACGCATCCGCAGCGTGGCATGGTGCCGCCGGACGAGTTCATCCCGATCGCCGAACAGAGCGGTCTCATCGTTGAGATGGGCGACTGGGTGTTGCGCGAGGCCTGCGCGCAGGCGCGGCGCTGGCGCGATGCCGGGGGCCCGCAATGGCGGGTCGCCGTCAACGTGTCCGGCGTGCAGTTTCGGGACGGCAGCCTGGTGCGCAGGGTGTCTGCGGCGATCGATGCGGCAGGCATCGATTCGCGCACCATGGAACTGGAGTTCACCGAAGGCGCACTGATCGAGTACTCGAGCGCCGTCAACAAGGCCGTGAAGTCGCTGCGCGATCTGGGCGTCGCCACCGCGCTCGACGATTTCGGCACCGGCTATTGCTCGATGTCGTACCTGCGCCATTTCCCGATCGACACGTTGAAGATCGACCGCATGTTCGTACGCGACATCGCCTCGAAGAGCGCGGGCAATGCGCCGCTGGTGGACGCCATCATCGCCATGGCCAAGAGTCTCGGCCTCGCGACGGTGGCGGAGGGGGTCGAAACCGAAGCTCAATGGCACTATCTGCGCAACCGCGACGCCACGCAGGTGCAGGGGTTCCTGTTCTGCCGGCCGCTGCCCCGCGACGCACTGCAGAGCTGGCACACCGACTGGCTGCATTCGAGTCAGCTGCGCAGCGCGAGCGTGGCCTGACCGAGACTCCCGGTCAGGCGCGGGTCCGCGACCAGAGCACTTCGCCGCCGAGTTCGAGCCGGGCGAGCACCCGCGCCAGCACGAACAGCAGATCGGACAGGCGGTTCAAGTACTTGAGCGCATCGGGAGCCACGCTCTCGACCCGGGCGAGCGACCAGCAGCGCCGTTCCGCCCGCCGGCACACGGCACGGGCCACGTGGCAGGCAGCGGCGGCCGGACCGCCGCCCGGCAGGATGAATTCCGTCAGCGGCGGCAGGTCTTCGTTGAACGCGTCGAGCTGCATTTCCAGCCTTTCGACATGGCCCGCACCGATGACGAAATGCCCCGGAATGCACAATTCGCCGCCGAGGTCGAACAGATCGTGCTGTACCTCGATGAGGCACTGCCTGATCGCGGCCGGCAGCGTCTGCACGGCGAGCACGGTGCCGATGACGCTGTTGGTTTCGTCCACGGTGCCGTACGCCTCGACCCGCAGACTCTCCTTCGGCACGCGCGCACCATCGCCGAGGCCGGTGCTGCCGGCGTCGCCGGTGCGCGTGTAGATCTTGCTGAGCCTGTTGCCCATCGAACGGTTACCCCCGGTTGACGTGCGACGGTAACACAAGGTTTGGTAAGGTGAGCCCCATGGAGACTACAACATGAGCTTTTCCCCGGAATTGAAGGCCGCGCTCGATGCCGCGGAGCAGGCTGCGGTCATCGCGCGTTCGTTCTATCAGCGCGACATCGACGTGCGCGTCAAGGCGGACAACTCACCCGTCACGGAAGCGGATATCCGCTGCGAGGCCGCCATCCGCGAGACGCTCGAGGCGCGGTTTCCCACCTACGGCTTCTTCGGCGAGGAGGGCGTCTCGCGCGGCATGGACGCGGAAAACCTGTGGCTGGTCGACCCCATCGACGGCACCAAGGCGTTCGTGCGCGGGTATTCGCTGTTTTCGACGCAGATCGCGCTCATGCGCCGCGGTGAGATCGTGCTCGGCGTGTCGAATGCGCCGGTATACGGCGAGCTTGCCTACGCGGAGCGTGGATGCGGCGCCTTTCTCAACGGCCGCCCGCTGGCGGTCAGTGCGGTGGCGACGCTCGAGGCCGCGGCGCTGTCCGCGGGCAATCTGAAATCATTGGCGGTCGGCAGCCAGTGGGGGCGGTATGGATCCCTGGTCGCACGGGTGAACCGGATCCGCGGTTACGGTGATTTCCTGCACTACCATCTGCTGGCGGCGGGGAAAATCGATGCGGTGATCGAATCGGACGTCAACATCCTCGACATCGCGGCCTGTGTCGCCATCGTTTCCGAGGCCGGCGGGCATTTCACCGATCTGCGCGGCGCGCCCATCACCCTGCAGTCGAACTCGGTGCTCGCCAGCAACGGGCCGCTGCACCCGGCCCTGCTGGAAGGCCTCGGCCCGGGGTGAAGTACGGTCACTCGCTCGCTTCGACGTTGAACTCTTCGAGTTCGCCGTCGGCGGCGGTGTAAGACACCTGCATGGGTCTGCAGCACACGGGGCAGTCCTCGATGTACGATTGATCCGCCACCGAGAGGTCCAGCGTCAAGCTCACGGTCTCCCAGCAGTGGGGACAGGTTGCGTCGTGAGGTTGCAGCAGGTCCATCGCGGTTCACGGCTGCAGACGCGTGACCGACCACGCCGCGCCGCCGTCCGGGTCCGCCGCCGTGGCTGCCTGACGCGTCCAACGCGCGCGGTCGTGAATGCGGAATTCGCCCTCCACCCACAATTCCACGGCCGCCGCGTTCAGGCGAAAACCGCCCCATTGCGGCGGGCGGGGGACGTCGACGGACACGTCCGCAGGTTCGGGCGAACCGGGACCCGCATACGGAATGCCAAAGCGACGCGCGCTCGCCGCGACGGCCTCCACGAGCGCCGGGTGCGACCCGTACTCGTCGACGTCCCGGCG
>CAZZYJ010000110.1:0-10181 GCA_964658215.1 uncultured Steroidobacteraceae bacterium
ACCGCCCTACAGCCTGGCGCAGTCCACCGTCGAAGCCGCGCTGCACGCGCTCGAACCGCGCGAGGTCGCCGAATCCCGGCGGCGCATCGACGCGCTGCTGGTGGAGCGCGAGTACCTGCGTGCGCGCCTCGAGACCTCGCCGCTGGTCGAGAAGGTCTGGCCGAGCGATGCCAACTTCTTCCTCGTCGACTGCCGCGATGCGGACCGTTTCATGCGCGACAGCATGGCGGGCGGGGTCATCGTGCGCGACCTGCGCGGCAACCCCGCGCTGCCCCGTTCCCTGCGTATTTCGGTGGGCACGCGTGCACAGAACGATGCCCTGCTCGCGGGCGTGGAGGCGGCATGAGCGGACGGCGCATCCTGTTCATCGATCGGGACGGCACCCTCAACGAAGAGCCGCCCGACGAGCAGGTGGACAGTCTGGAGAAGATCCGGCTGCTGCCGGGGGTGATTCCGGCGTTGCTCAAACTCAAACACGCAGGCTTTCTCTTCGTCATGGTCACCAATCAGGACGGACTCGGGACGCCGAGCCTGCCGGTCGACAAATTCGACGCCGCGCACCGCTTCATCCTGCATTTGTTCGCCTCGCAGGGCATCGTCTTCGACGCCGTGTTCATCTGTCCGCATTTCCTGCGCGAGGACTGCGCGTGCCGTAAACCGAAGCTCGGGTTGGTGCAGGCCTACGTGGACGCGGCGCCGCTCGACAGGGACGCGAGCTACATGATCGGTGACCGCGACACCGACCTCGAATTTGCCGCCAAACTGGGGATCGAAGGCATCCGTGTACGGATGGACGGCACGGTCGCCGAGAGCTGGCCCGCCATCGCGCAGCGCATCGTGCACGGCGCGCGGCGCGCCCGCGTCGAACGGACGACGAAGGAAACGCAGGTGCAGGTCGAGGTGGACCTGTCGCGCGAGGGCCCGAGCGCGGTGCACACCGGGCTCGGCTTCTTCGACCACATGCTCGAGCAGATCGCCCGCCACGGCGGCTTCGCGCTCAATCTTTCGTGCCGGGGCGATCTGCACATCGACGAGCATCATACCGTCGAGGACTGCGCGCTGGCCTTGGGCACGGCGTTGCGTCAGGCGCTCGGCGACAAGCGGGGCATCGGCCGCTACGGGTTCCTGCTCGCCATGGACGAGGCCGAGGCCCAGGTTGCGCTCGATCTGTCGGGGCGCCCCTATTTCGTCTGGGCGGGCGAGTTCCGCCGCGACCGCGTGGGCGATCTGCCCACCGAGCTGGTCGCGCATTTTTTTCGCTCGTTCGCCGAAACGCTCGGCGCCGCCCTGCACGTGAGCGTGCGCGGCGAGAACACGCATCACATGGTCGAGTCCTGCTTCAAGGGCGTGGGCCGCGCGCTGCGCCAGGCGGTGCGGCTGGAAGGCGCCGAATTGCCGAGCACCAAGGGCGTGCTGTGAGTGCGCACGTCGTCATCGTCGACAACGGCGGCGCCAACATCGCCTCGCTGCAGTTCGCATTGCAGAGACTGCAGGTCGGCTCCGAGGTGTGCGCCGACCCCGTCCGCATCCGTGCCGCGACCCATGTGATCCTTCCCGGAGTCGGCGCGGCCGCCGATGGGATGGCGCGACTGCGCGCGAGCGGACTCGACCTTCTCTTGCCGACGCTGACGCAACCCGTGCTCGGCATCTGTCTCGGCATGCAACTGCTGTTCGACGCCTCGGACGAGGGTGACTCGCGGTGCCTCGGCATCATCCCGGGACGCGCGCAGCGGTTTGCGGACGCGCCCGGCCGGCCGGTGCCGCACATGGGGTGGAACACGCTGGAGGTGGTGCGCGAGTCGCCGTTGCTCGACGGCATCGGCGGCGCGGACTATGCGTACTTCGTGCACAGCTATGCGCTGCCCCTGAGCAACGCCACGGTGGCGGGCACGCACTATGGCCACACGTTCACGGCCTGCGTCGAGTGGCGCAACTTCTACGGCGCGCAGTTCCATCCGGAACGCTCCTCGGCGGTGGGGGCCCGGGTGCTGCGGAACTTCCTGGGAATCTCGCGATGAAGCTCATCCCGGCCATCGACCTGCGCGGCGGGCGTACGGTGCGCCTGCTCAAGGGCAACTTCGATGCGGAGACGCGCTACGAGGCCGATGCCCGCGCGTTGCTGGTCAAATACCGCGATTTCGGCGCCGACTGGCTGCACGTGGTGGACCTGGACGGGGCGCGCAACGGCAATGCCGGCAACCGCGAGCTCATCGGCGAGCTCGCCGCACAGGAGGCCATCAAGGTGCAGGTGGGCGGCGGCCTGCGCAATGCCGACGCGGTCACGCGCATGCTCGAACTCGGCGCGAGCCGCGTGGTGGTGGGCAGCGCCGCGGTCGTGCGTGCCGACGAGGTGCGCGGCTGGCTCAGCTATTTCGGCGCGGACTGCATCACCCTGGCCTTCGACATCCGCATGGACGACGCCGGGACCCCGCGCGTGGCCACGCATGGCTGGCGCAATCAATCGGACCTGTCGTTGTGGGACGCGGTCGCGGGTTTCCTCGACGCGGGGCTCAGGCACGTGTTGTGCACGGACGTGAGCCGCGACGGCGCGTTGTCGGGACCGAACGTGGCCCTGTACGCCGATGCGGTGCAGCGCTTTCCCGCCATCGAGTGGCAGGCGTCGGGCGGCATCCGCGACGCACGCGATCTGCACGCGCTCGCCGCCGCCGGCGCCGCCGCTGCCATCAGCGGCAAGGCACTGCTCGAAGAACTCATTCCGCTCGAGGAGCTGCGCCCATTCTTGCCAAACGCATAATTCCCTGTCTCGACGTCCGTGACGGTCAGGTGGTCAAGGGCGTGCGCTTTCGCGATCACCGCGTCGTCGGCGACATCCTCGATCTCGCCGCGCGCTACCGTGACGAGGGTGCGGACGAACTGGTGTTCTACGACATCTCGGCGAGCCCGGAGGGACGTTCCGTGGACCGCGCCTGGGTGAGGAGGGTGGCGCAAATCCTCGACATTCCGTTCTGCGTGGCGGGTGGCATTCGTTCGGTGGCCGATGCCGAGGCGGTGCTGGCTTCCGGTGCGGAGAAGATCTCGGTGAACTCGCCGGCCTTGTCCGACCCGGATTTGATCGACGCGTTGAGCACCCGCTTCGGTGCGCAGTGCGTCGTCGTCGGCATCGACAGTCAGACCACGGCCGACGGCTACCGGGTGCAGAAGTTCACCGGTCTCGCCGCGAGCACGCACGATGCCGCACGCACCACGCTCGACTGGGTGCACGAAGTGCAGGAACGCGGCGCGGGCGAGATCGTGCTCAACTGCATGGCGAGCGACGGCGTCCGGCACGGCTACGACATCGCCCAGCTGCAGGCCGTGCGTCGCGTCTGCCGGGTGCCGTTGGTGGCCTCGGGCGGTGCGGGCACGGCGCAGCACTTCTCGGCGGTGTTCGAGGATGCGGCGGTGGACGCCGCCCTCGCCGCCAGCGTCTTTCACTCCGGCGAGCTCGCCATCCCGGACTTGAAACGGCACCTGCGCGCCGGCGGCATCGGGATCAGACCGTGAAGCAGCCCAGATCGATGGAGGCCGACAAACTCGATTGGGAAAAGGGCCACGGCCTCATTCCCGCCATCGTGCAGGACGTGCAGAACGGCGCCGTGCTCATGCTGGGCTACATGAACCGCAATGCGCTCGACGTCACCCAGGCCACCCGCCGTGTCACGTTCTGGAGCCGCAGCAAGGGCCGGCTGTGGACCAAGGGCGAAAGTTCCGGGCACAGCCTCGACCTGCACAGCATCGACGTCGACTGCGACGGCGACACCTTGCTGGTGCTCGCCACACCCAACGGACCCACCTGCCACCTGGGCACCGCGACGTGCTGGGGCGACACCGCGCGGACCGCCGCGCAGCGACTCGCGTTCCTGGGCGAGCTCGAAGACGTCATCACGCAGCGCATCGCGGAGCGGCCTGCCGGCAGCTACACCGCAAAATTGCTCGGCGAAGGCACGCGCCGCATCGCCCAGAAGGTGGGCGAGGAAGGACTGGAACTCGCGCTCGCCGCCGTGGTGCAGTCCGACGCCGAGATCATCGGCGAGGCCGCGGATCTGCTGTACCACACCCTGCTGCTGCTCAAGGTGAAGGGGCTGTCGCTCGATCAGGTGATCGCGGAGCTCGCGAAGAGACACGCAAGCCGGCGGTGATGCCAGGGCGACGCACACGTTCACAGTTACCACGGCACCGTCCGGCGAGTAATCCGATACTGAAGACCCCCTTTTCCCGACTGCGCATCCAGCGTTAAAGTGTAGCGCGTTACATACCGGGGATCTTCCATGGCACCCAATGCCGAGCGGATGAAGGCTTTGCGCGAACGGCGCCGTACTCGCGATTTGCAGGAATTATCCTGGGTCGTACCGGATGCTCGCTCGATGCGTGAGGCCTCGTGAGAATCGTCTCGTTCCTGCCGGCCGCCACCGAAATGATCTACCTGCTCGGCCTGGGAGACGATCTGGTCGGCCGCAGCCACGAATGTGATTTTCCCGACGAGGTTAATACCAAGCCCGTCATCGTCGATTGCGCGATCGATTTATCGGGCATGACCATGGCGCAAATCGACGCCGCGGTCGGCGCCCAGCTGTCTCGAGGCAGGAGTCTCTATGCGGTCGACGAGGACAAACTGCTTGCCGCGGCACCGGACCTGTTGGTGACGCAGAATCTCTGTCAGGTTTGCGGTCCCGCCGGCAATGAAGTTTCTCAGGTCATAAAGTCCATGCGCGCGCCGCCGCGGGTCGTCTGGCAGTCCCCGCGTACGTTCGATGACGTGTTGAATTCGTTACGCGTTCTCGGCGAGACAACCGGCACGGAAGAAAGGGCCGTTGCCTGGACGGAGGCGGCCAAGGAACGAATCGAGCGTATCGCGGGTAGAACGCGCCGCATGAAAGCAGTCCGGGTCTCTTTTCTCGAGTGGGTGGATCCCGTCTACTGCGCGGGACACTGGATCCCGCAAATGCTGACATGGGCCGGGGGCGAGGACGTCAACGGCCGCTCCGGCGCGGATTCCGCTAGGATCGGCTGGGAGCAGGTAGTGGACTACCGTCCAGAGGTGATTTTGGTGTCACCCTGCGGATTCAAGATGCTGGGTGCCCTGGCGCAGGCCGCTCTGCTGCGGTCTCAACCAGGCTGGGATGAGCTTCCGGCCGTGGTGGACCACCGGGTCCATGCGCTCGATGCCAATGCCTATTTCGCGCGCCCCGGACCGCGCCTGGTCGAAGGCGTCGAATTGCTCGCCCATCTCCTGCATCCGGAAGAGTTCGCATGGACGGGGCCACCCGAGGCATTTGCCCGAGTCACGGGAAAAACGGAGGACGCCACCGATCGTGCGATGGCTTGATCGACCAGGAAGGATCCATAATTTCCAGTGTCCACTTCCCCCCCCAAAACTTGCGAGCATGGCCTTCCGCACAGTGCGGGACGAACGAGGGGCTTCAGGTGCGCGCCGGTTCGGGGCGACGAGCCGGCATAGGTGAGAAAATTCGCGGCAGCCATGAAAAATTTCTCGCCCATGGCGCGCCGACTGTCAGGCAGTATCTCCCCACAGGTTGAGGAAACGCGCGATGGCAAGCCAGCCAACTCCCCCGCTGTCGCGCTTACCCCGGATGGCGTGAAACGTCTGTTTCACGCCATTTTTTATTGTTGCGGCAACCAATCGATGGTGCGAAGAACACCAACCCGCCCGGGTCCGGACTTCGCCCCTACCTGCACGTGCCCATCCGGCACGAGCAGCGTGACGCCCGTGCGGAGCGAGCGCCACGCCGGGTGTGACGGCGTCAGTCCAGGTCGGCGGTGGTGGGCGCCGCTCTCTTGAACTCGCTGGGAGGACGAACCGCACTTTCGCCGGGATAGGGCCGCGTGAAACCGGTCGCCTCGTACCAATCCAGGTGATTGACGGTGTCCGGATCTTCGGCGTCCGGCTTGTTCAGCTTGCCCGCAAAAATCTGCGTCTTTTTCTTCAGCCAGGCCGCCTGCAAAACCCGCGCCGAATGGCTGGCGGGCTTGTTCGCCGCGACGGCCGCCGTCACGCCCTGGTCGAGCGGGACCTGGTTCTTGAGGTGGTCGAACGGCTCGAAGTTCGCCTTGGGCGGCTCGCCCTTGACGAAAGCCGTTCGCATGGGCGAAGCAACCAGATCGAACTGGTTCATGGGCGCGAGCCCCAGAATCTGCTCGATGGTCCGTGTCATGTTGACCTGCGTGTAGTACGTGTGGTCGACGGGCTGACCTTGCACCGCGTAGGGGCTGACGATGTAGCCCGGGCTGCGATGGCCGTCGACGTGATCGACGCCGTTCTGCGCATCGTCTTCCTCGATGAAGATCGCCGAGGAACCCCACACATTGCTGTGGCTGATGTAGTCGACGATGCGGCCGATCGCCAGGTCGTTGTCGGCCTGTTCGGCGTCCACGGTCGGCGGTCCGCCGGTGTGATCGTCCATCACCCACAGGATGCTGAACGAGGGCACCGTGCCCGCGCTCAGGTCCTGGCGGAAGTCCTGCAACCACAGATCGACACGGAACTGGTCGGGAATGCCGAGATCGAACTGCGGGAAGTTCTTCACCAGATGATCGGACACCGCCGGTACCGACGATTCCGCGCGGACCGTGTTCTGGTAGTAGAGCGTCTTCTCGAGTCCCGCCTCGAAACGTTGCGAGTCGGCGTAGAACTGGCTCCAGGTGGGTTCGGCGGCGGATCCGTTCGGCTGTTTGAACGTGTCGTTTTCGACGTATTCGCCGTAGATCTTCACCGACAGACCGGCCGCCGCCGCTTCCGACCACACGAAGCCCTTGCCCGTATAGGCGAGCGCATCGCCGGCGTTGCCGCCCGGATAGCTGCGGTTCCAATCCGGCGCCTGGATGTCGTCGGCGTAGGGCGCCAAACCCTCGCTGATCCACTGATGCCCGTCCGCCGACTGGCGGCTCGGGTCGTAGAAATTGTCGAACAGCGGGAAGCGCTTCACCAGGGTGTGCGCGTTCGGCGTGTCCTTGCCGCCGAACACCGCCAGCGAGGCGTCGCCGTTGCCGGCAGCCACGTCGCCGAGGACCTGATCATAGGTGCGGTTTTCACGGATGATCAGAAACACGTGCTGGATGAGCGACGGATCGCCGATTTTCGCCGGAATGGCCATGGGTCTGGCCGTCTGGCTGCCGCCGGCGGCCGACTTGATGTTCTGCTTCAGGTCCCAGTGAGTGTTCTCGTACACGCCCGCCGTCATCGCTTCCAACGCATTTCGATTCGGCACCGGAACGATGCTGACGGTCCCATTGTCCTGGTGGGTGTTGTACCCGGTCACTCCCACGTCGGTCTCGAACGAATAGCGCGTGCCGATGCCCTTGTCGTTGGCCACGATCAGCACGTCGTTACGCCGGTCGTCGTTGCGCTTCCCGCCATGCTTCTCGTCGTCCTGGTCGTCGCGCAAGTGGTCGTCGTGCTGCTCGCCGTGCCGGTCCTCACGCTTCTCCTCATCGCGCTGGTCGAGAATGACCGAACTCGGCGCATAAGCCACCGGGATCATGCCCATGACGGCGTCCGACTCGTTTCTGCTGAGGTCGACGACCGCAATCGCGTTGGCGTTGTACAGCGCCACGTAGGCAATGCCTTTTTTGACATCCACGGCGATCGAGTTCGGCGCAGCCCCATAGGCCGCTTCGTCCTGCCCGGGTATCTTGATCGGCAGTCCAAGGTCAATGGTCCGCGTCACCTCGTTGGTGGACGTGTCGATCACGGAAATGGTATCGCTGTAGGTATTGGTAACCAGCAGCTGCCGTCCGTACATCGCCATGCCGGTCGGGTGTAGACCGGTGACGATGGTCCCGGTCACCTTCATCGACTTGAGGTCTACCACGGACACGGTGCCGGTGATCGCGGATCCCACCACCGGGTCGGCGACGATCGGCGTGCCGGCGGAGTAGATCTGAAAGTCCCCCTCCGTGGCGGCCCGGCCACCCTCGTTGCTGATGTAGGCGGTCGTGCCCGCGCTGTTGATCAGGATGCTGTGCGGCGCGTTGCCCACCCGTATTTGCTCACCCTGTTTCAAGGGCTTGGCGGTCAGGTCGATCTTGGCGAGCGTGTTGTTCTGGTTCAACAACGCATAGGCGCTCTTGCCGTCCTTCGAAAACGCGACGCCGCCCGGATAGGACGTGGTCGGCGTGTAGAACGTGCCGCAGGCCCGTCCGTAATCACCGATCGGGCTGTTCGGGAAACACTTGATGAAGGCGCTGCTCGGGGGCACGCTGACGTGTTCGTAGTCGCTCAAGATCCCGGTGTCGGACACCTTGGCAATGGCGACGTTGCTGCTGTCCTGGCTGAACATCAGGTATTTGCCGTCCGGCGAATAGCTGATGCCGCTGTAGCTGCCGCTGGAATCCTTGCCGAGGGTCAGGTAGTCCTGCACGACCTCGCCGGTGCGGGTGTCGAACACTTCCACGGCCTGCGTCGCGCCCAGGATGAGGACAGCCGCAGTGTGGTTATGAGGGTTGGGGTTGAGTGCGACGGCCTTGGCGCGGACCCGGATGCCGAGGTTGACCTGGGTCCCCACCGGGGTGATCACCTGGCCGCTGCTCACCACGAACGAGCCGTTCGGTTGCGGACCGGTCTGATATGTGGGATACGGCACCGAGGCTGCCATGACCGGAACGCTGAGCCCCGTCGCCAGCAGCCCGGCGAGCGGACGCAGCGCAGTGCGTGGCGATTTTTTTCGAGACTTACCGCGAGAGGATTTCCGTGACATGGATTTGGGTTCCCTGAAATTTGTTTTGATGCATCAAAAAAGACTGCAGGTCGCGAGCGGCACAGGCCCGGCGGAAAACTCCGCATTCTGTGACGGGGCTGGATCCTGTGACGAGGCTAGCGAGTCTCTGTAACGGTTTGATGACGGCCTCAGACGAACCCGCATCGCGATCCCTCAGAGCGGTTGCGGGTGGTCCAACAGTGCACGCAACGGTCCCAGCCAGGGCTCATAACGCCGCCAGCGCGCGACCGAGTGACGATAAATCGGCTGCCGCGTCTGCCACTTGCTCGGCGTCTTCACCGACCGTGGGTTGCGTTCCGGGTGCAGGCAGGCCTCGTGCCACGGCAGGCCGCAGGCCGCCACGATCCGCCTGATCACGGGCTCCGGCGTACGGGTCAGCTCTTCGTAGTCGACCTCGATGAAGCGGTCCGCCGGCAGTACGCGCCGCCAGTGGTCGATGACCCGCTGGTAGCTGTGGAAATACGCCACCAGGTCGGCACCTCCGGTCGGGAACGCCAGGCTCGGATGAAAGTGGGTTTGGTGGATCGACAACGCCGTATCGACCGCGGCGCGACGGCAGTGAATGAGTGTGGCGCGCGGCAACGCCAGGTGGATCAGCCCCGCCCACAGAAAATTGAAAGGCATCTTGTCGGTCACACGGGTCGCCCGCGGCGCGATGGTCCGCAGCACGCCAAGATAATCGGCCGCTGCGCCGGCGAGGAACTGCGTCTCCGTCCCGGCCGCACCGTCCTGGCCCCGGGCTGTGCCGCCTTGGGTACAAGCTGCGCCGCCACGGTGCCACGCTGCCCCCCGCTCGTTCCAGAAATTCAGCTCGCCGCCGGCGCCCACCTGAGGGTGGCTGGAGACGATCTGCTCGACGAGCGTGGTGCCGGACCTCGGCATGCCGAGGATCAGCACGGGCGTCGCATCGCCGCTACCGAGGGCCGCCGCGCGTGACATCGAGTCGGGCTTGCAGCGTGCGATCAGGCGGTCGGTCTCGAGGGCGAACGCCGCGGAGTCGAACATCATCGAGCCGCAGCGCACGGCGTCGGCCGCGTCGAAATGCCCCATCGCCCGGCCGTAGTCGCCAAGATCGTCCGCCGCCTTCCCAAGGGCGAGGTGCAATCGCAGGCGTTGCGCCGCCTCCAATCCCGGCGTCGCGAGCGCGGCCTCCATTTGTTGCAGGAGACCCGCGTCCTCGTTGGTGATGGGGCGACAGCGGACCAGATCGTAGTAGCTGCCCGCCAGCAGCGGCGCACGCGCAATCGCCTGCCGGAAAGATTCGCGTGCCTCGTCGAAACGGCCGAGTTCGGCAAGCAGGTTGCCCAGCAGATCGTGGGCCATGGCATTCGCAGGATCCCGTACCACTGTCTGCCTG
Organism: uncultured Steroidobacteraceae bacterium; assembly: GCA_964658215.1. Lineage (GTDB taxonomy): Bacteria > Pseudomonadota > Gammaproteobacteria > Steroidobacterales > Steroidobacteraceae > Bog-1198. Next base: position 10,093 of record CAZZYJ010000110.1, read on the forward strand.
AGCACTCGTTCGGCTTCCCGATCACGATCCTCGGTGAGGAGCGCCCGCGCCTTGCCGAGCCGGCCGAAGCGCGTCTTGGGGCCGCTCGC
>CAZZYJ010000111.1:0-10119 GCA_964658215.1 uncultured Steroidobacteraceae bacterium
GTTTTTGGTCAGCGTCTGCTCGTCGAGCCCGTCCTGCGGAAAGATGCTGATGCCGATGCTCGCCGTCACCCGAAATTCCTGTCCCACCAGGGTGAACGCCTCGGCGGTGGCCAGCAATATCCGCCGCGCGGCGGTTTGCGCAAAATTCTCCTCCTCGATGTCGGGGAACAGCACCACGAACTCGTCGCCGCCGAGGCGGGCGACGGTATCGTGCTCGCGGACGCAGGACTTGATCCGCACCGCCATCTCTTTCAGCAGCAGGTCGCCCCCCTCGTGGCCGAGGGTGTCGTTGATCCGTTTGAAACGATCGAGATCGAGGAAGGCGACGGCCAGCGGACGGTTGTTGCGGCGCGCGTCCTGAATCCCCTGGCTGAGCAGTTTGCTGAACAGACTGCGGTTGGGAAGCCCCGTGAGCCCGTCGTGATAGGCGAGATACTCGATGCGCTGCGCATGCGCGAGCGCCGCCTCGCCCTCGCGCAGACGGCTTTGCGCGAGCTGCCAGCTCATCCGGCCGAGCACGGTGATGAGTGCCACCAGCAGGGCGCTCGCCAGCGTCGCCTTCCACAGGTAGCCGGTCTTGCTGTGCTGGGCGTCCGCCAGCTGCTCCTCGATCGACAGCCCGACGATCACGGCGAGCGGGAAACCGAACAACTCGCGGCCCCCGACCCAGCGCCGTACATGATCCTTCGGATCGGCCAGGATACGCGCGTTCGGCTCCACGTCCTCGGGGTCGGAAATGACCGTCGAGTACTCTATTGCGTCTCCGTACGACACGGTCTCGCCGGTTCGTCTGACACGAAAAACCCCATCCGCTCCGAGCAGCCCCAGCACGCCCTGACGTCCGAGATTGGACGTCTCATAGCCGCTGACGAAATAGGAGGCGTCCACGGCGACGATGACGATGCCGTCGAAGGTACCGTCCGCGGTGCTCAAGCGGCGGCTGAAACGCAGCATGGTGTCCGCAGCACCCGCTTGCGGCGGCCGCCCGACGAGAATCGCGGCACCATCGCGCTGCCCGCGGAAATAATCTTCGTTCGAGAGGCTCGCGGGGGTCCAGGCACGCGTGCTGTCGGTGACGACGCCGTCCGCGTTCGCGATGCTCACCACGAACACCAGGTCCGGCGGGAGGAGCCCCTTGTCGCGCAGCCCCGCGAGCGGTTCGTGGCTGCCGGGCCGCTCGTGCCAGTATTTCACGAGATTCAAGGTGTGGTTGATTTCGCTCAATGCACGCACCACCTGCGCCTCGTACGTATCGAGCAGCTCGCCGCTCGAGGTTTTCGCGGTCTGCTCGGCGGCGGCGTATTTGAGTCTGATCATGCCGAACGCCAACGCCCAGACCACGCTCAACAACACCACGCCGACCAGCGGAAACAGAACCTGCGGCTGGGTGGCCACGGCCACGCCGCGATGGAGTGCCTTCAAGATGTGCACGACGTGCCTGCGGATTTTACGTAAGTGGCGCATTTTACCAGGCGTCGCCGGAGCGCCACTGTGCGCCGTCGCACGCCCTCGACGTTCGGGACGGCGGGCACCCCGGGCCGCTCGCACCGCACACAGTTTCAAAATTACTTTCCAACGGGAAAAAGAATCGGCCGTGATGTACTTAATTAGCGTCTGTTGATAGATTGATCTTCGCCAGGGACTATCCCGTCACCCGCTATGGATGCTCGATGCACACTCGTAATCCGCTGTTCAACGACAACCGCTTGAAGCTGGGGGTGTTCGGGTTCAACGGCCAGGCGCCCAGTCACACCATGCTGGACGAACTCCACGTGCCCACCTGGCCGCGCATCTTGGACGTGGCCGCTCTCGCGGATACGGCGGGGTTCGAGGCCTTGGTGCCGTTTGCGCGCTGGAAGCATGGCAAGACGCGCGATGCCGTCGACCCGGCGACGCTCGACGTCTACGATCCGTTCGTCTGGGCTGCGGGACTCGGCCAGGCCACCCGGCATCCCGCCGTGATGGCGACCGCGCACATGTCCTTGATCCACCCCATCATCGCTGCCAAGCAGGCTGCCACCGTCGATCAGATAAGCGCCGGCCGCTTCGCGCTCAACGTGGTGGCGGGATGGAACGCCCCCGAATTCGCGATGTTCGGTGGCAATCTCAAAGCGCATGGCGACCGCTACGCCCAGGCGGCCGAGTGGATGGAGGTCATCAACCGGCTGTGGCGCGAGACCGAGGACTTCGACTTCGAGGGCAGCTTCTACTCGATCAAAAAAGGCGAGTCGTTCCCGAAGCCCGTGCAAACCCCCGCGCCACCCATCATGAGCGCGGGCGGCTCGGACCAGGGCCGGGCGTTCGCCGCCCGCTATGCCGACATGTGCTTCACGCTGCTGCGTTCGAACGAGCCGGAGGCGGCGAAGTCGGATGCCCACGCCTATCGGGAACTCGCCCGACGCGAATTCGGCCGCCACATACAGGTCTGGACGGTGGCCTACGTCATACAACGCGATACGCAGGCCGAGGCGGAGAACTATCAGCGGCACGTCCTCGCCAACGCCGATCACCGCGCCAACGACGCCATGATGGCCATGCTCGGCGCGCAATCCAAGATGATGTCGCCGGAGGCTTTTCTAGCCTTCAAGAACCGCTACATTGCCGGCGCCGGCGGCTTCCCGTTGGTCGGTACGGCGCAGCACATCGTCGGGCAGTGCGCACGGCTGTCCGCCGCGGGCATCGACGGGCTCCTGCTGTGCTGGATCGACTACCTCGACGGTCTGCCGCGGTGGAACCGCGGCGTCATGCCGCTCCTGGAGCAGGCGGACCTGCGCCGTTCGGCGCCGACAGCCTAGGGCTGCGCGCTGACTTCGCCGATGTGCCGCACGACGATGCGATGCGTCTCGGTGGCGAAGGCCTTCAGATCCGCATTCTTGCCACCCACCGCCTCCTTGGCGAATGCCGCGCCGTCTTTGGCGTGAATATCCTTCATGGCGGCGATGTAGGCCTTGTCGAAAGACTTCCCGGACAGTGCGCTCAGCCCGTCGAGCTTCTTCTGGAACATGTCGTTGAGCGAGTCGGGGAACGGCAGGCCGTTTGCGCCGGCGATCGACTTGAGCTTGTCGCCCACCAACTTGTGATCGCGCATCTCAGTCGAACCCTGGTCGATGATGTCCTGGGTGCTGCCCTGTTTGGAGGCGACCTCGCCCAACTTGACTTCGAACATGCCGCCCTGGCTGACCATGGCGACGAATTTGCGGTCCGCGTCGGAGACGGTGTCTTCGGCGTGCGCCATGCCGGTCGCCAGGGCGGTGACGGCGAGCAACGAGAGATAGCTGTATTTCAAGAGTAATTCCTACGACTGGGGGAGAAAACGGCTGACGAGCCGCAAAGTATCATGGCGCGCGGGCGCGGCTGTGGCTCTGGCCGACGCCGTTTCGTAGGAGGCCGACGGCAGCGCCTGTAGGCGCCGTATTACACCCGCGCCTCGAGCGCGCCGCGGGTGTACCGCCGTTACTCCCGTTGCGCGCGCATCGGCAGGTCGACGTAACTGTCGTTGTACCAACGGATCTTCAGCGGGACGTCGGCGTCGGCGATGGATTCCGCGCTGACGTCGTTGCCGGTGCCGTAGTTGATCTCCCGATCGGGCCGCTTGACGATGCCGAGAACGACGACCAGCCGGCTTCCTGCCTTGAGCTCGCGGGCGGTGAGACGTTCGCTCGCAAAACCGAGCACCTGACGCTCACCCGCCCTGAGCAGGTGACGATGCGCCCGGTCACGCGCATAGCTCGCCCGAAACGCGTAGGCCGGGCTGAACAGGCGGACGTAATCCCCGGTGGCGAGCAATTCGTACAGACTCACCTCGACGTCCATGTCCATCTTGTTCACGGTGAAATCTAGCTGCCCCGACAGCAGCCCGGCGATGTCGGCGCCCTCGCGCAGCGGTTCGCTCACGAAGATCTTCTCGCCGTGCGTCGCCAGGGTCTTCGCCACGATGGGTCGCAGACGCGCGACGTCGGCATCCCTGCGGTCGGCGAGGTTCACCGACTGCTGGGAGAATGCGGGACGGGCATTGCGACGCGCGCTAAGACGCAGACCTGCGGGCGACGCCGCGAAGCCCGACGGCGCCGCCTCGAGATAATAGCGCGAGCGCCCCGTCGCCATGGTCGCGAGCGACGCCGCGTGCCGCCAGGTGTTCGCGCCCATCACCTCGTAGTTGACCGCAGCCGTGAGCAGCGTGGGCGACGCCGTACCCTTGAACACGTGGTCGAACCATTGATAGCGAAGTTCGTGAAGGTCCACGCGCGCGGCCGGATCGATGGTGTAGCCCTCGAGCACCGGCGCGGGATCCGGCGCATCGGTGCCTGCATCGTCGTAGGGCCCGACGACGAGCCGGTGGTCCGCCCGCGCAGCGTGTTTCTGATGCTGCGTGAAGTAGTACAGATCGCCCGGCGCGCTCGCCGCGTAATAGCCGGTCACGGTGAGTACCGGAATGTCGATGTGCGCAAACTCCGCGCCCTGGGGCAGCATCTTCTGCCAGTAGCGATCGTAACTCGGATGGTTCAGCCAGCGGATGAAGAGCGGGTTCGGCCGGTCATAGGACCGGCCCAGATCCCGGTAGCGTCGGCCGCTGCGGTACCACTGCGCGTCGAAGGCGAGCCAGCGTGCCTCGTCGTGCAGACGTGTTTCATCTTCCGCATGGGTATTCGCGGCGTGCAGCGACCATCGATAGGCGGAGTTCTGGAAGATGCCGCCTTGCAGGGGAACATCGATGCCGGCGGCGTCGGCGGCCGAGGTTGCAATGGCCTTGAGCGCAGCCGGCATGCGTTTGGCCGCCGCCCAGGACGTGAAACCACTGTATCCCGAGCCGTACATGCCCACCCGGCCGTCGCTCCAGGCTTGCCGTGCGATCCACCCGATCACCGCACGCGCGTCCGCGCCGTCGTGCTCGTAGGGGACCACCGCGTCGACGCTGCTGCGCTTGCCGCGCGCATAGGCCACGACACCGGCATAGCCGTGTGCGGCACATTCCCTCGCGTAATTCTGCGAATCGTAGATGGTGAACTCGAGCAACGCCGGCAGCGGCCGCGCCGCGGCACGCGGTCGTATCACCACGGCGGAAAGTCTCGCGCCGTCGCGGGTGCGGATGGTCACGCCCTCCTCGACGAGGTAGCGGCGCTTGTCGTCGTCCGCGAGCAGGCCATCCACCAACGGCGCGAAGGTCCGGTAGGCCTCGAAGGCGAGATATTTCCGGATCAGCTGCAGGGCCTCGGCCTGATCGATGCTGTCCTTCGGCCTCGACTCATCGAGCGCCCGCTGCAGGTCTGCCCGGTAGACCGAGGGCGACGTCGCGAGCCATTGTCCCAGGGCATAGGCTTCCTGATCGCTCGCCGCGCCGAGCGTGTCCTCGACCGCCCGCTTGAAGCCCTCATCGAAGGGCACACGCTGCTCGGCCTGCATCGCGCGGGCCCGGGCGTACAGATCGTAGATGACGCTGCGACCCAGGGGGCGTGTGCCGTGGTCCGCGAGGCGCCGCTCGTGCAGCGTCTGTCGGGACGCGTTGGCCGCCGTCGGGTTGCCGGCCACTGCCTGCAATGCGGACAATGTCGCAAGGTAGCGGTCGGGGTCGGAATCTTGATACACCGGAATGAGCCGCTCTGCGAGATCGCGCAGGAGGTCCGGTGTCGCGGCATCGGTGGCCGTCGTCGGCGCCTGGAAATCGAACTGCAGCGCACGTGCGCCTGCGGACAACGTCAGGCCGCACAGCAGCGCGAGGCCGAGGCTGAGCGTCCGCCGCGCTGTGCGTCTCATTGCTTCACCAGATGCAGTTCCACCGGAAAGAGGCGCTGCGCGAGGCCGGCGCTGCCGATGTGGATCAGGCTGCTGCCCTCGAGTTCGTGCGTCAAGACGTCGACGACCCGCTCCAGCACTTCCGCGTCGAGCACGCCGAGCGTGCCGTCGATGAGCACCCAGGGCGGCGCCTGCAGCAGGAGACGGGCGAAAGCGAGGCTGGTCTGTTCGTCCTGGTTCAGCTCCTTGTCCCAGCGCAGCGTCTCATCGAGCAGCGGGGTGAGGCGCTCGAGGCCGAGGCGGCGCAGCGAGCGGGTGTAATCCTCCGTCGTGCGCAGCGTCTTGGAAGGATACGCGAGCACCTCGCGCAGGCTGCCGCGCGGCATGTAGGGCGTGCCGCGCGGCAGGTAGAAGATCTGCTCGCCGCGCGGGCGCACGATGCGGCCGGCGCCCCAGGTCCACAGCCCCGCCAACGCCCGGAACAACTGTGTCTTCCCCGTTCCGGGCGCACAGAGAATGAACGCGCGGTCGCCGGCGCGCAGGGTGATGCGGGTCTCGCTCAGCCGGTCCGAGTTTGCCGAGGACACGATCTCGAGGCCGTCGATGGTGAGTGCGCCCGCCTCGCCTTCGACGTAGGAGATGCGGCCGCCGAAGCCACCGCTTTCCGTATCGGCGAGCAGCGCCTGACGAAAGCTCGCCACACGCAGGAGCGTCGCACGCCAGTCGGCGATGACGCTGAAATTGTCGATGAACCAGCGCAGCGAGGACTGCGCCTGGGTGAACGCGCCGGCGGCCATCATGAGCCCGCCGAACGAGACCTTGCCGGTGAAATACAGCGGCGCCGCCACCAGAATGGGCGCGACGAGGGTGATCCAGCCGAAGCCCGCGGTGATCCAGGTCAGGTGGGTGTGGCCGAGCACGATGCGCTGCGTGGCGTCGAGCACGTTGCGCAGATGTGTATCGATGCGTCGTTTCTCGTCCCGCTCGCCCTCGGCGAGGGTGATGTCGTCGACGTGCTCGTTGACGCGCACCAGCGAGAAGCGCAAGTCCGCCTCGCGCGCGTAGCGGTCCGCATTGCGGTTGATGAGACCGCGTCCCACCCAGTAACTGAGCAGCGAGCCCGCACTGGCGTAGACGACCGCCGCCCACACCATGAAGCCCGGGATGGCATGGTCCGTGCCGGCGATGCGGAACGAGAAATCGGCGGACAACCCCCACAGCACGCCGGCGAACGTGCCGAACAGGATCGAGGCCTGCAGCAGGCCCAGGCCGAGGTCGGCGGACAGCTCGCAGAGCTTGCGCGCATCCTCGTGTATGCGCTGATCGGGATTCACGCCCAGGCTGCCGGCGTTCGCGAGCCAGAACGCCCGGCGTGGCTGCAACCAGTCCTCGAGCAGACGGCCCACCAGCCCCTCGCGCAGTTTCACCTGCAGACTCTCCGCGAGATACCGTTGTGCGACGTTGAGCACCAAGAGGCAGCCTGCGATCAGGAAAAACACCCCGAGCTGGTACAGGAAATCCCGCGAATCGCGTCGTGACAGGGCGTCGTAGAAGGATTTGTTCCACCGGTTCAGGCGTATCTGCCCGTAGGCCGTGACGATGATGACGATGACCACCGCAGCGATCAGCACGAACAGGGCTTTGCCCGCCGGCGAAGTGAATACCGCACGGCCCACCAGCGCGATCTGACGCCGGAAGCCGAGCACGGGCGCCTCGCTCACGTGCCGTCCGTCGTCATGACCACGTCCGCGGGCGTGGCGTCGAGCGTCACCGAGTCGCCGTCGAAGCTCGCGCACGGCCGCCCGTCGAGCGTCACGCTGCGCAGCACGCCCGCGAGCGGCGGGCGCAGCACCAGCGGTGCCGCGATGCCGCCGCGCACGGTGAACTGCACCGTGCGCGCGCCCGTCCTGCGACAGGTGTAGGTCAGAGGGCCGTACGCCGTCGGCATGCGCTCGACCCGGCAGCCGTCTGCTTCGAGCCAGTCGGGATCGAGCCCGGCCGCGAGTATCAGTCTGCCCCCGCCCTCCTCTTCGTAGGCAAACACGCTGCGCAGGCTCAGCACGTACTCGGCCGCGATCCAGGTGTGCGGCAGATCGCCGAGGTGCGCAGGCGCCGCGGCATCGCGCCAGGCGATCTCCGGCCATTGATTCCAGGGCTCGGGCCGCCGGTCGGCCAGGAAGAAGCGCAGCAGTTCGAGCGCGTCGCCGCGCCGGCCCAGGCGCACCAGGGCGCCGATGATGCGGATTTCATACGGCGTGTAGTTGCTCCATGACAGCGCGCCGCTGCGTCGGCGGCGCCAGTCCGCGAGGTACAGATCGAAGGTACGCTCGAGCGCCGCGCGGTCGAGTTCCGGCGGCACGCCCAGCAGATACACGGCGTTGGCGGTGGCGGTGGGATCGAAGTCCGCCCACTCGATGCTGCCGGGTGTGAAATCGAGCGCGCGCGTGCGGCGCGTGGCTTCGATCGAGGCGAACAACGCTGCGCCCAGGCGCGCGGCGAGTGCCCGCCAGCGCTGCGCGAGCGCGGCATGCCCCAGCAGCTCGGCGAGCGGCACCGCATCACGCAATCCCCGCACCGCCCAGAAATTGTCCCAGTACGAATGCACGGGCTGCGCGAGATACCCCTCATGGCTCACCGAGATCGGCAGCAGCCCGTCCGGCCCGTCCGTCCCCAGGATACTTTCTAGATAACCGAGTGCCTTTTCGACGGATGGCCAGCATTCCCGAAGCAGTGCCTCGTCGGCGGTGAATCGGTAATGATCGGCGACCAGCGCCACCCACTGACCGTGGCTGTCGTGTTCGACCAGCGGGTCGACGCCATCGCGATCGACGCAGCACGGCACGAAGCCGTCGGCTCGCTGGTACCGCGCATACCAGCGGATGAAATCGCGTACGGCATCCGCCTGACCCATGCGCAGGAGGGCAGCGCTCATCATCGCCCCGTCGCGGATCCAGGAGCGCGTGTAACGCCGCGGCCCGGGCTGCAACGCCGGCCCGCAGCGCGTGACGAGCACCTGTGCCGTCGCGGTCAGCGCCGCGCGGATCGCCTCGCCCGCCCACCCGTTGCCCGACCATTGCGCCACCGGCAGACGCCCGCGCCAGTCGAAGGCAGCCTCGAACGTCGCCGGGCCGGCAGCCGCCGGCGCACAGCTCAGCACCCGTTCGTCGGCCACGCCCGCGCGCGCCGCCAGATCGAAGACGAGCGCCCCGGTGGCAAAACCGAACGGATCATGGACGGACGTGCGGGGCGGCAGACCGGCCGCCAGGAGCGGCGCGATGAATCCCTCGTCGAAGCTCAGGCCGCCGAAGCCGTCGGGCGCGCTCGCCGGCGTGACGAGCAGCGTCTCGTCGACGCGCACCGAGCCGTCGCGCCAGGCCAGTGCATGGATGGCGCGTACCCCGCCCACGTTGCGAAAATGCTGCCAGGGCGGCGTGACCTGGAACGGCCGGATCAACACGAACAAGCGCACTGCAAGCCCGGCCGCCGCCAGGTTCTCGAAGCGATAGCGGACCCGGGTGTGGCCCGCCACCGTCGACTCGGCCGTTATCCGCAGCCGCCATTTTGCGGTTTCCCAGATCACCGACGGCACCGGCAGCCAGCCGTCCTCGAGTTCCTGGCGGGCGGTCACGTCGGCCCAGGTCCACAGGCGGCCATCCACCGTCAGGCAGGGTTCGAGAGAGAACCCGCCTTCGCCCGGCTCGACCCTGCCGTCGCCGTCGATCAAGCCGCACTGCATGCCGTCGGCGACGCCGACCGGCGTCCACAAACTCTGTTCGCGATGCAGCCAGCGCGGATGCCAGCCGCGCGGTTCCGCCGCGACGACGGCGTACCAGAACGCTTCGATGGAACGGGAAAAGTCGAAGGGACGCAAGTCCACGCGCGCGCCTGCGCACAGGCCATGGATCTGCAGGCGCAGCATGCGCGTGCGGCATCCCGGCAGGTACACGCTGCTGCGCCGACCCCCCGCACGTTCCGCGCTGTGCACCGTCTTCCAGCGACGACCGGTGTTCGAGGTGCTGACGCGAAAGCCGCCTGCGGGCGCGCGCTCCAACCAGTCGATGACGAGACCGCCGAGCGAGCGGATCGCCTGGCAGTCGATGACCAGCCAGGGTTTGTGATCCGCGGGGTCGGGCCGCCAGCCCTGCGCCAACGCCACGTCCGCAGCGAACCCCGCGATGGCGCTCGAAGCACTCGCCCGCGGCGCTTGCCGCGGGCTCGAGTCCTCGATGGTCAGATCCGCGAGCCACAGCTCGCCCGCGCCGCCGGTATCCATCTGGTCATCGCCACGCAGCGCCCGTCCGTCGACGTGGTCACCGGCCTGATCAAGGCCAACGTGCCGTCGCGGCTGGGCTTCAAGACCTCCTCCCTCGCCGACTCGCGGGTGATCCT
>CAZZYJ010000112.1:0-10039 GCA_964658215.1 uncultured Steroidobacteraceae bacterium
CTCGACCTTCGCCACCGCGGCGACGTGGCCACGGTGTGGGACTGGGCGGCGCAGCCGTTCATGGCCGCGCGTCCGTCCGCGCCCGCGGCCGCGACGGCGCAACCGCCTGACGCTGCGCCCCGGCACGCGCGTGCCTGACGGCGCGTCCTGCATGCCGGACCTTGACGCGGCGGTCCCGGGCCGGGCCGCACGTCACGCGCCGCTGCGGGTGGCGCTGCTCACGCACTCGGTCAATCCGCGCGGCGGCGTGGTGCACACGCTGGAACTCGCCGAGGCGCTGCACGCCGCGGGCGTGCAGGTCACCGTCATGGCGCCCGCCGCCCCCGGGCAGCGGCTGTTCCGCGCCCTGCGTTGCGCCGTCGAGCTGGTGAGGATCGGTCCGCAGCACCGCGGCCTCAACGAACAGGTGCGCGCCCGCATCGGCGCCTACGTCGAGCACCTGACGGCCATGCGCGGCGCCCACCGCACGCTCGACGCGTTCGACATCCTGCACGCCCAGGACGGCATCGGCGGCAACGCGCTCGCCGAACTCTGCGAGCGCGGGATGCTGCACGGTTTCGTGCGCACGGTGCATCATCTCGACCGGTTCGCCGACGCCGAGCTCGCGGCCTGGCAGGACCGCGCCATCCGCGGCGCACGGCGCGTGCTGTGCGTGAGCCGCACCTGGCGTGCGTCGCTCGCGCAGCAGTACGGCGTCGACGCCGACGTGGTGGGCAACGGCGTGAATCTCGAGCGCTTCACGCCGACGCCGGACACCGCGGACGCCGAGGTCGCGCGGCGTCTGGGTCTGGCACCGGGCGCCCCGCTGGTCTTGAGCATCGGCGGCATCGAGCCGCGCAAGAACACGCTGGGCCTGCTGCAGGCGTTCCTCGTGCTGCGCCGCCGCCTGCCGCGCGCGCAATGGGCACTGGTGGGCGGCGCCAGCCTCTTCGACCATGCGGGCTACCGCAGCGACTTCGCCGTCGCCATCGCCGCGAGCGGCCTTGCGGTGGGCCCGGGTCGCGACATCGTCGTCACCGGCACGCTCGCCGATGCCGACATGCCTGCGGTGCTGAGGCTCGCCGACGTGGTCGCCCTGCCCTCGGTGAGCGAAGGCTTCGGCCTGGTGGTGCTCGAAGCCCTGGCGAGCGGCACGCCCGTGGTGGTGTCGCGTCTCGCGCCGTTCACCGAGTACCTCACCGAGGACGACGTGCACTGGGCCGACCCGCTCGACGCCGACTCCATCACGGACGCCTTGCACGCCGCACTGCACGCCGCATCGCACGCGGCGTGGCGCAGCGCCGCGCGTGCCGCGACGGCCGCACCGGCGGTCTGCACGCGTTTCAGCTGGAGCGCGAGCGCGGCCCAGCACCTCGCCCTCTACCGACGCTTCGTGGACGAGCGCCACGCCGTAGCGGACCACGCATGCCGGCCATGACCTATTGCGTGCGCTGGCCCGACGCCACCGAGAGCGAGTGTTACTCGCCCTCGCTGGTGATCCGCGATTATTTCGTAGTCGGCGCCGACTACCCGCTCGCCGAATTTCTCGAACGCCTGCGCGCCGCCACGGCCATCGCCTCGGAGCGCGTGCGGGCCAAGTACGGCTTCCCATGCGCGCGCGCGCTCGGCCAGCTCGCGCAGATCGAACGGCGCGCGGGGCGTTTCACCGGCCCCGATTCGCGCGTCGTCGTCCTCGAGTTCCGCGACGACGCGCCACCGCCATGACACGAAGCACCGACCTTCCGCCGGACGCGGCCCTGCCCCATCATGCCGCCGTCATCGTCGGCGGCGGCCAGGCCGGATTGTCGATGAGTTACTACCTGCAGCGCGCCGGCATCGAGCATGTCGTGTTCGAACGCCACCGGGCGATGCACGTCTGGCGCGACCGACGCTGGGACACGTTCTGTCTGGTGACACCGAACTGGCAGTGTCAGCTGCCCGGACATCCTTATCGTGGCGACGATCCGCATGGATTCATGAAGAAGGACGCCCTCAACGCATATCTGGACGGCTTCAAGGCCGCGGTCGCCGCGCCGTTGCGCGAGGGCGTCGCCGTACGACGAGTGACCCGTCGCGAGGGTGGCGGCTACGCGGTGTCCACCGCCGCCGGCGACTGCACCGCCGGCCAGGTCATCGTCGCCGCCGGCGGCTACCACGACCCCGTGATCCCGCGCAGCGCGGAGCGCCTGCCGGACGACGTCCGCCAGCTGCATTCCGAACAATACCGCAATCCCGGCGACCTGCCCGCGGGCGCGGTGCTGGTGGTCGGCTCCGGGCAGTCCGGTGCCCAGATCGCCGAGGACCTGCACCTCGCGGGCCGCCAGGTCCATCTCGCCGTCGGCAATGCGCCACGCTGCGCGCGCTTCTACCGCGGCAAGGACGTGGTCGACTGGCTCGCCGAGATGAACTACTACGAGCTGCCCGTGGGCGCCCATCCGTTGCGCGAAGGCGTGCGCGACAACACCAATCACTACGTCACCGGCCGCGACGGCGGCCGCGACATCGATCTGCGCAAATTCGCTGCCGAAGGCATGCAGCTGTACGGCGTGTTCCGCGGCGCCGCCGGGACACGACTCGAGTTCCAGGACAACCTGCGTCAGAACCTCGACGACGCCGACGCCGTCTACAACGGCATCAACGCGAGCATCGACAAGTACATCGACCAGCACGCCTTGGCTGCACCGCCCGCCGGCGTGTACACGCCGGTCTGGCAGCCCGACCGCGAGCGCACCCACCTCGACCTGCGCGCCGCCGGCATCACCTGCATCGTCTGGTGCATCGGCTTCGCACCCGACTTCGGCTGGCTCGACGTGCCGGTATTCAACGGCCGCGGCAGTCCCGGCCACGTGCGCGGCGTCACCGCCCAGCCCGGTTTATATTTTCTCGGATTGCCGTGGCTGCACACCTGGGGCTCGGGCCGCTTCTCCGGCATCGCCCGCGACGCCGAATACCTGGCGCAGCGCGTCCAAGCGCATCGGGAGTCGGGCGCGTGAGCGCGACGCCCTAGCGATTCAGCACCGAAATGCCGGTCGGCAAGGATCCCGCGGCAATGGTGCCCAGCGGTGTCAGTGCCCCGCTCGCGCCGATCGAGAATTCCGCGACGGTGCCTGCAACGCGATTGGTCACGTACACGTACTTGTGGGTGAGGTCGACGGCCAGGTAATTGGCGCCCGCGCCCGCCGTCACGGGGTTGGCCGGCGCCGCCAGCGCGGTCAACACCCCTGCCCCGCTCACGTTGTAGGCGGACACCGTGCCGGCGCTGCGGTTGGCGACATACGCGTAGGTGTTCTGGTCCAGCGCGATGGCGAAGGGACCGTTGCCGGTGGCCACGGTGGGGGTGCCCATCGCGACCAGCGCCCCGGTCGGGCCCACTGTGAATTGCGACACCGTGTTGGCGCCGTAGTTGGTCACGTAGACATGTGTACCGGTGGGATCGACCACCACGTCGTTGGGCCTGCTGCCGGTGGCCAGCGAGGTACTGGGCGCCGCCATCGGCGCGAGCGCGCCGCCGGCGCCGACCGTGTATTCCAGGAGGGCGTTGCCGGTGTAGTCCGTGACGTAGGCATACCCCGCGGAATCCAAAGCGATGGTGGACGGGTTCTGTCCGGCCGCGAGGCTGCCGGTGGCAACCAGACCGCCCGTGGCGTTGAACGTGAACTCGGAAATCGTCGCGCCGTCGTAATCGACCACGTACGCATACTGCCCCGAAGGATCGATGGCGATGCTGTTCGGCCCGTGACCGCCCGCCACGGTGGCCGGTGTCATGGGCGTGAGCGTGCCGTCGGGATCGACGTCGTACTGCGAAATCGTGCTGCTGTAGTAATTGAGCACGTAGGCGTAGCGGCCCGAGGGCGCGAAGGCCACGGCGAACGGGCCGCTCTGCGTCGCCACGGTGCCCAACGACGAGAGCGTGCCGTCGGCGTTGACCCGGTACTGCGACACCGTGCCGCCCGGTGCGTTGTACGCGCCCAGGTTGGCGACGTAGACGTACTGTTGCGCGACCACCGTCAACGTCGCCGCGTTCGACGGCGTCATACCGAGCGTCGCGCTGATTTGCGTGGTCCCCACGTAGATCGCCGTCGCGAGCCCCGCCACCGGGTTCGACACGGCATTGCTGATTGTCGCCACGCCGGGCGCGCTCGACGTCCACGTCACAGCCGCGGTGAGGTCATGGGTGGTGTTGTCGCTGTAGTTGCCGGTGGCGGTGAACTGCAGGGCGTTGCCGTCCAGCACGCTGGCCGTCATCGGCGTCACGGTGATGGACACCAGCGTGGCCGCGGTGACGGTGAGGGTGGCGCTGCCCGACGAGCCGTTCAGGGCGGCGGTGATGGTGGCGGTTCCCGCGCTCAACGTGGTCGCCGTTCCCTGCGAACCCGTCGCGTTGCTGAGGGTGGCCACCGTGGGGGCGGACGACGTCCACGCCACCTGGGTGGTGATATCCAAGCTCGTCATGTCGCTGTAGGTGCCGATGGCCGTGAACTGCTGCGCCGTGCCGGCGGCCGTGGTGGCCAACACCGGTGTCACCGCGATGGACGTGAGCGTGGCGGCCGTCACGGTCAACGGTGTGGAACCATTCACGCCATTCAGACTCGCCGTGACGGTCGTCGTCCCCTGCGTCTGGGCCGTGACGACGCCCTGGGTGCCCGCCGTGTTGCTGACGCCGGCGACCGTGGGCGCGGAACTCGTCCAGGTCACCGCCGTGGTGAGCACCTGCGTCGAGTTGTCCGTGTAGGTGCCGGTGGCGACGTACTGCTGCGAGCTGCCGGGCGGCAGGCTGGCGTTCGCCGGCGTCACCGCCAGCGAGACGAGCGTCGCCGCGGTCACGGTCAAGGTATCCGTGCCGACGATGCCCGCGGACGACGCACTGATGGTCGTCGTTCCCGCCGTCATGCCGGTGGCGAGGCCGTAGGAGCCGGCGGCATTGCTGATGGACGCCACCGCCGGGGCCGACGAACTCCACAGGACCGTGGCCGTGAGGTCCTGATGCGAATTGTCGCTGTAGATGCCGGTGGCGGTGAATGGCTGCGTGGTCCCCGCCGCGATGCGCGGGCCGGTGGGCGTCACGCTGATCGACGTCAGCGTGGCCGAGGTCACCGTCAGCGTCGTCGAACCCGACGCCGTCGCCCCCGTCGAGGTGGCCACCATCGCGGTGAGGGTAGTGGTGCCCACCCCCACGGCGCTCGCCAATCCCGAATCACCCAGTGCGGCGTTGCCGATGGTGGCGACCGTCGGCGCGGTCGAACTCCACTGCGCGTTCGCAGTCACGTCGTGCACGCTGCCGTCGGTATAGAGGGCGGTGGCGGTGTACTGCCGCTGCGTGCCCTTGGCCAGGCTGATGTTGGCCGGCGTCACGCCGACGGAGACCGCGGTCGCGGCCGTCACCGTCACCGTCGCGCTGCCCGACACGGTGCCCGAGGTCGCGGTGATCACGGCGCTGCCCTGGCCCACGCTCGAGACCCGTCCCTGCGAGCCCGCGGTGTTGCTCACCGTCGCCACGCTCGGCGCGTCCGACGTCCACGACACCGAACCGGTCAGCGTCTGCATCGAGCCATCGCTGAAGGTGCCGGTCGCCGTCAACTGCTGCGTCGCGCCGAGACCGATGCTGGACGTCGCCGGCGTCACGCTGATCGAGGTCAGCGTCGCCGCCGTCACCGTCAAGGTGGAATAGCCCGCCACGCCGTTCAGCGTCGCCGTGATGGCCGCCGAGCCCACGCTCACCCCGGTGGCGAGCCCACCGGCCGTCACCGTCGCGATGGCCGCACTGGAGGTGGTCCAGGCCGCCGCCGTCGTGAGGTCCTGCCGCGAATGATCGGTGTAGATACCGGTGGCCGTGAACTGCTGGGTGGCCCCCGCCGCGATGCTCGGGTTGGTGGGCGTGACGCTGATCGATTCCAGGGTGGGCGCCGTCACGGTGAGCGTGGTGGTGCCCGACACGGTGCCGAGGGCGGCGGTGAGGGTGGTCGAGCCTATGGCCATCGCCACGGCGAGACCGGGCGTCGCCGTGGCATTGCTGATGGTGGCGACGGTGGGCGCCGAGGACGTCCAAGTCACCGACGCCGTGATGTCCGTCTTGGTGCCGTCGTTGTACAGACCCGTGGCCGTGAAATTGCTGCTGAGGCCCACCGCGAGCGTGGCGTTCGCCGGACTCACCGCGATCGACTCGAGCACGCGGGTGGTCGCACTGCCCGTGCCGCTGAGCACGGTGACCGCCGTCGACGAGGCGCCGCAGCCCGCGAGCACCGCACCGAGACAGGTCAGCCACAGCAGCATCGCGAATTTCGCGGCCCGGCCCCGCAGCGTGCGACCGTCATCGGGTCGGGCGCGGGCGGCCGCGGCTTCTGCGAAGCGAGGGCGGTGCACGTCTCGGGCTACGGTCATGGTGGGCATTGAACGATCTTTCGGTTGGCCGTGACGGCGTTTGTGTGCGGCACGAGCATACGATGTCGGCCGCGGGAAATCACCCCGCGAACGCGTTTCCGCGACGCGTTTGCAGTTCGCCGCGAAGGCGCGGTCGAAACACCGCGCACCGCTCTCGAAGAGCCGCAGACACCCGGCGCCGAGGCGGTCGGCGCTGCGGTGCGGGGGCTCTCGGTTAACCAAATTTCGCTTGTAAATCAAGGAGGCGTGCCGGAAGATCGAGTAATGATATGTATAGGAACTGCAAAGATTTCTTTACGAGCTCCCCGCGCATGAGGGACACGACGCTCGGCTCCCGCACCGAGTGTCACAGACCGGAAAAGCTACGCCCGCAGGAAAATCGCCGGTCGCGGTTGCCACCCACCCTTGCGCAAATCCGCGTTAATCCCAAGGAGCGGCGATGCTGAACGAACGAACCGTCAGACGCGGTGAGTTCTCTCTCCTCTTCCTGGGTCTGTCGGTGTCGCTCGCGCGGACCCTGCAAGACGCCTGTGCGCGCGATCGCGGGCGGGACTGCCGGCTCGAGCGGGTGGCGCGGGTGTCCACCGCGCTTGAACGCCTGCGCGACGGTTCGTTCGCGGCGGTATTGGTGGAGGTGCATCGTCCCCATCTGCATACCACTCTGCGGACGCTGCAACGGCTGCATGCCGCCATGCCGCTGCTGCCCGTCGTCGTGCTGGGCGACGACGCGGGCCCGGACTTCAGCAATCACGTGCTCGAAAACGGCGCCGACGAATACCTGCCGATGGATGGGTTGACCTCTGCGGCGTTGATGGCGGCCGTGACCAATGCCATTCGCGTGAAAACGGTCAGCGATGAATTTTTCATGGAAACGGATCTCGCTCCGGTCATCTTGAATGCTCTCGGCGAGGCCGTGGTCAGCCTGGATCTCACCGGCAAGGTGACGTACCTCAACCGCGCGGCGCGGCGCATGACGGGGCGGCCCGGCGTGCAGGCGGTGGGCATGGACTTCAAGGAGGCGTTTCGCTTCGTCGACGGACGTACGCGCAAACCCCTCCTGAATCCCATCGAGGCGGCGCGGCACCTGCGCAGCGGCCCCGGCTGGGCTCAGGACTCCATGCTGGTGCGGGCGGACGGCGCCGAACTGCCCATCGAGGATTCCACGAGTCCCATCCATGACCGCGCCGGCAATCTTTCGGGCGCGGTGGTGGTCTTCAGCGACCTGAGCGAATCGCGGGCCATGACGCGACGCCTGTCGTATCTCGCGCGGCACGATTATCTCACCGATCTCGCCAACCGCATGCTGCTCAACGAACGGTTGAACCAATGCATCACGCTCGCCTCCCGGCACGCACGGCGGCTCGCCATCCTGTTCCTGGATTTGGATCACTTCAAACACATCAACGACTCGCTGGGTCATTCCGTCGGCGACGAGCTGCTCAAGGAGGTGGCCAGGCGGCTGACCCGGTGCGTGCGGCAGTCCGACACGGTGAGCCGGCAGGGGGGCGACGAGTTCGTGGTGCTGCTGTCCGAGATCGATGCGGCGCAGGACGCGGCCACCGCGGCGGAGAACATCCGTCGGGCGATCGCCGAGCCCTACCGCATCGGCGGTCATGCGTTGCACCTCGCGGCGAGCATCGGCATCAGCCTGTTTCCCGACGACGGGCGCGACGGCGAGACCTTGTTCAAGCGGGCGGACACGGCGATGTATCACGCAAAGGCCAGCGGCCGCAACAACAGCCAGTTCTTCGAGGCAGAGATGAACGTGCGGGCGACACTGCGCCAGTCCATCGAGGGCGCGCTGAACCATGCCATCGCGCGGCAGGAATTCGAGTTGTACTACCAGCCGACGGTCAACCTGCAGACCCGCGCGGTGACCGGCGCGGAAGCCCTGATACGCTGGCACCATCCCGAGCGCGGCCTCGTCGCACCCGGCCTGTTCATGCACATCGCGGAGGAATCGGGCCTCATCGAGCCCATCGGCAACTGGGTGCTGCGCGCAGCGTGCCGGCAGGCGCGGGCGTGGCTCGACGCGAAGCTGCCGTTCCAGAAGATGGCCGTCAACGTCTCCGCCGTCGAGTTCAACAACGAGGCGTTCCTGTCGAACGTCTGCGCCATCCTCGAGGAGACCGGGCTCGAGGCCCGCTTCCTGGAAATCGAGCTGACCGAAACCGCGGTGATGCGCAACGTCGCCGCCACCTCGCGCGTGCTCGAGGCGTTGAGCCGGCTGGGCGTGCGCTTCGCCATGGACGACTTCGGCACCGGCTACTCAAGCCTGACCTACCTCATGCGGTTCCCGATCGACACGTTGAAGATCGACCGCTCGTTCGTCCAGGACATCGTCGCCAACGAGGACGCCGCGACCATCGTCGGCGCCGTGATCAACCTCGGCCACAGCCTCGATCTACACGTGGTGGCGGAGGGTGTCGAGACCGCCGCGCAGCTCGATTTTCTGCAGGCCCGCGGCTGCGGGGGCGGGCAGGGCTTCTATTTTGGCAGTCCCGCGCGCGCCGACGAGTTCCGCGCACTGCTCGAGTCAGGGGCGACTGTCTAGCGCAAGCGACGCTACGCCGAGGGCGGCGGTCGGGTACCGTGCGGGAGGCCGCAAGGGAATCGCTGATTGGCGGTAATTGGGCGGCCAGCACGGCGACAATTTGCGAATCATTTGCCAAGATGGTTTGCTGCGATAGGTCGTCCGCAGAAATGGTCCATGCTATTCACACCCCATCTCGGCATTCTCCCGCTGCCTCAGCGTCGGCTCTGGAGCGAGCTCGGCCAGGTTTCGGCTGACTTTGTCCTCTATGGAGGCACGGCGCTGGCGCTGCGCCTCGGGCACCGGGAGTCGATCGACTTCGATTTTTTCGGCCACAGTTCTCTCGATCCTGGGACATTCGCGGACAGTGTCGCCTTCCTCAAGGATGCGCAGGTCGTTCAACGGGACAAGAACACCTTGAGCGTCATCGTCGAGCGCGGCGGTCCGGTCCGGGTGTCGTTCTTCGGCGTGCCGGCGTTGAAGCGGCTGCAGCCGCCGGACGTGATCGCGGAGAATGGGGTGCAGGTCGCGTCGCTGCTCGACCTTGCGGGGACCAAGGCGTCGGTCATTCAGGTTCGCGCCGAAGCCAAGGATTATCTCGATCTCGACGCGCTCATGACAACCGGTACGGATCTTCCGCATGCGCTCGCCGCAGGGAAAGCGATTTATGGCACGGCCTTCAATCCGCAGATCACTCTGAAAGCGCTGTCCTATTTCGGCGATGGTAATCTCGCGCGGCTACCCGACGCAGTGAAGGCCCGTCTCGCGCTGGCCGCGCGCAGCATCGATCTAGG
This sequence comes from uncultured Steroidobacteraceae bacterium, assembly GCA_964658215.1. Taxonomy (GTDB): domain Bacteria; phylum Pseudomonadota; class Gammaproteobacteria; order Steroidobacterales; family Steroidobacteraceae; genus Bog-1198. The sequence continues at coordinate 9,685 of CAZZYJ010000112.1, forward strand.
CCGTTTGCCGCTTATAGATCATCCTGAAAGAGACCCGGATCGATGGAACCGATTCCGCTGACCGCCGAGACCGCGGCCGTCGCGCAGCGCGTCCTGTGGTTCGAACCGCCGGCCGAGGCGCTCGCCGATCCCGTGCGCTTCATGGCGTATGCGATGGCGCATGCGACCTATGAGGACATGCAAATACTGCGTGCGCACGTATCGGACAACGCGTTTCGCGAAGCGCTCGATCGGGCCCCGCCCGGCATCATCGACCCGCGCTCCTGGGCGTACTGGAATTCCAAGATGGGCCGGTGGCCGCCGCCGCCCGCACCTGAGCGGCGGTTTGGCGAAGACGCCGGATGAGAGCGGCGGT
>CAZZYJ010000113.1:0-10010 GCA_964658215.1 uncultured Steroidobacteraceae bacterium
CGGCGGTGCTGGCCGCGGCCGTGGTGCTTTGCGAAGTGTCGGTGCTGCTGCTGGCATCGGTGGTGTCGGTAGCGGAGTCACCCCGGTCGATCTGTCCGATGACGGCCGACGTCTTGACCTGGGTGGTCTCGGCCGACGCGGCCGCGCCGCCGCCGCTCGAACCGCAGCCGGTCAGAGTGAAACACAGGGCCATCGATGAGGCGGCGAGCCCGTGGGATCGCTGCAGGCGTCGCTCGACCTCGGCGCCCCGGTCGGGAATCGTGGCGTACTTCCGGAGGCGGTCGACGATCCGCGACACGAGGTTGTCGTACTGGTTAAGCGATTCGGCAGATGAGGCAAAGTTGATCACGGGGTACCGTCCTGTAAATGACTATCCGTTCGATGGATGGAAATCTACGTACCGGGGTAGGCACCAACAACTGACTGACTTTAGCGACAATAAATCATTGCCGAATGACGATTGGATCACGCGCCATGTGTGACGTGCTGCCTGAAAAAAACGCGTTGCACGGGCGCCCGTCAGGGGCAGGCACCGCGATGCGGAACGCTAGTCGGAGACCCGCGGTGCGCTCTGCGCGGCTTCGATCTCGTTGACGAGGGCGTTGCGCTCGCTCGCCAGCATCGCGCGGGAATGACCGCGCGGCAGTTCGCGCGAGAGATGAACCGGACCGAAGCGCACCCGCATCAATCGGCTGACGATGATCCCGCGCGCGCCCCACCAATGCCGCACCAGGGCGGATCGCGTGTTGCGCACCGTCACGTTCAGCCAATGATTGAAGCCCTCGCCCAGCTGTGCATCGGCGCCCAGGATGCTCATGGGCTCACCCTCGCAGTCCGTCGCGGCGCGAAACTCCTCGACCAGGGTTGCGTTGAGCGGCCCCCGCATGCGCAGCACGTAGTCCACCGTCAGGGCGTGCACGCCGCGTGAGACATGGTCGGCCCACGTGCCATCGTCGGTCAGTATCTCGAGACCGCCGTCGACGGGCGGCATGGGCTGGATCGCCAGCCAGCGCCCGGAGGCCCGCGGCAGGCTCAGGTGCTCCGCGGCTCTCGACGTCGCGGCCTTGATGTCCAAGGTCTCGCCGGGAGAGCGATGGAACAGGAGGATGCGCAGCTCCTTGATCTTGGGGGTGTGCAGCCGCACCGGTCGTCCATCGAGCGTGATGCGGTCACGCGCGACCAGCTTGGCGCCGAGCGCAGGCACTTCGCCGTTGATCTGCAGACGGCCTTCGCGAATCCAGCGTTCGACCTCGCGCCGCGAACCCACGCCCGCGGCGGACAACAGCTTCTGGATGCGCTCACCGGGCGGTGTGTCCTTGCGCGAAGTATCGTCCTTGCGCGAACCGTCGTCCGTGCGCAGTGCGGGCCTGCGCGGCGGGCGCGGTGCCATCAACGCCCGTCCGCGGCGGCGTGCGGCATCGACGCCACGTCAGCTGCGGTCGCGCTCTGCGGTTCGGCGTTAGTTGCCGCTGCCGCCGCGGTACGCAGCTCGCCGTCGAGGGCTGGTTCGTGGTCGAGGGCGGGTTCGCCGGGCTCGACCCGGGCCGCGGGTCCCGGCAGGTGCAACTGCGCACGCAGCTCCTCCATTTCATTGAGCTGTGCCAGCGAGGGAAGCTCGTCGAGCCTGCGCAGGGTGAAATAATCGAGAAATTCCCGCGTGGTCCCCAACAGCTCGGGTTTGCCCGGCACGTCGCGATGGCCGACGACGCGTATCCAGGCGCGTTCGAGCAGCGTCTTGATGATGTTCGGATTGACCGCGACGCCGCGTATTTGTTCGATCTCGCCGCGCGTGATGGGCTGACGGTAGGCGACCAGCGCCAAGGTCTCGAGGAGCGCCCGCGAGTATTTCGCCGGACGCTCCTGCCACAATCGCGACACCGGCTGCACGACGGCGGCACGGATCTGGATGCGAAAGCCGTTGGCCACCTCGACGAGTTCCAGACCGCGCGTCTCGTACTCGGCGCGCAACGTCGCGATCGCGGTTTGCACCTCGCCGGCGTTCGATTCGTCGCGCTCGTCGAACAGGCCCAGCAGTTCGTCGGCGGCCAGCGGACGTCCCGCGGCGAGCAGCGCCGCCTCGACCACATTGCGTACGTAATGTTCGTTCATTGGATTCTCGCAGGGGTCTCGTCGGCGGCGGCGGAGTCCACCACCAACTTCAAATGACGGGCAGGATTGCCGAGGCGCACGTGCAGTGGGGCATAGGCTTCGGCCTGCACGATCTCGATGAGGCCCTCCCGCAGCAGCTCAAGCACCGCGACGAAGGTGACGGTCACGCCGCGACGTCCCTCCTCGGGACGAAACAAGGTCACGAAATCGACGAAGGCGGTGGCCGTCAGCGCCGACAGCACGTCCGTCATGCGCTGGCGGACGGACAAGGGCTCGCGCTGCACGTGATGATGGGCGAACATGTCGTTGCGAGAGAGCACGTCCTGAAAAGCCAGCAACATCTCCTGCAGCGTGACCTGCGGCGCGATGCGCACCACTTTGCGGTCGACCAGTTCGGCCGAGGCCACCCAGGTATCCCGCTCGAGGCGGGGCATCTGGTCGATGCCCTCGGCGGCGCGTTTGAAGCGTTCGTATTCCTGCAGCCGCCGCACCAGTTCCGCGCGCGGATCGGTCTCACCGGCGTCGACGTCGGCGTGCAGCCGCGGCAGCAGCATGCGCGACTTGACCTCTGCCAGCGTCGCCGCCATGAGCAGGTACTCGCCGGCGAGTTCCAGCTGCAGCACCTGCATCAATTCGATGTAGCGCATGTACTGGCGCGTGATCTCCGCAATGGGGATGTCGAGGATGTCGAGATTCTGCCGCCGGATGAGGTAGAGCAGCATGTCGAGGGGCCCCTCGAACGCCTCCAGGAACACCTCGAGAGCCTGCGGAGGAATGTACAAATCGCGCGGCATCTCGGTGATGGGCTGACCTTCCACCATGGCGAACGGCAGCACGGCCTGCAACGGCGCAGCGGCCCCGCCCGACTCGCCGTTCGGCACCAGCGTCAATTCGGGCTTCATCGGTAATTCATGGCCATCGCCTGCCGCACGCTTTCCAGCGTATCGCGTGCAATCTGGCGGGCGCGCTCGCAGCCTTCTGAAATGATGCCGCGCACCAGCTCCGGGTTCTCCTCGAACTCCTGCGCCCGTTTCACGAAACCGGACACCTCGTCGACGATCTTGTCGATCAACGGCGCCTTGCAGTCGAGACATCCGATGCCCGCGGTGCGACACCCCTGCTGCACCCAGTCCTGCGTTTCGGCGCTGGAATAGATCTTGTGCAGCTCCCACACCGGACATTTTTCCGGATCGCCGGGATCGGTGCGGCGCGCCCGCGCGGGATCGGTCTGCATGGCCTTGAGCTTTTTGACGACGGAATCGGACTCCTCGCGCAGGCCGATGGTATTGCCGTACGACTTCGACATCTTGCGCCCGTCGAGGCCCGGCACCTTGGGAGTCGTCGTCAACAGCGCCTCCGGCTCGGGCAGGATGGCGATGCCCGTGCCCTCGATGTAGCCAAACAGCCGGTCGCGGTCCGCCACCGTGAGCCGGGCGTTGGTTTCGACCAGCGCCCGCGCGCGTGCCAGCGCGTCGCCGTCGCCTCTTTCCTGGAATTCCTTGCGCAGGGTGCGGTAGATGGCCGAATTGCGCGTGCCCAGGCTCTTGATGGCCTTTTCGACTTTTTGCTCGAACTGAGGCTCCCGGCCGTAGATGTGATTGAACCGGCGCGCCACCTCGCGGGTCACCTCGACGTGGGCCACCTGATCCTCGCCCACCGGCACGTATTGCGCCCGGTAGAGCAGTATGTCGGCCGACTGCAGCAACGGGTAGCCGAGAAAACCGTACGTGCTCAAATCACGGTCGGCAAGCTGCAGCTGCTGGTCCTTGAAGGACGGCACGCGCTCGAGCCAGCCCAGCGGCGTGATCATGGACAGCAGCAGATGCAGCTCCGCGTGCTCCGGCACCCGCGACTGGATGAAGATCGTCGACACCCCGGGATTCAGACCGGCCGCCAGCCAGTCGATCGCCATGGTCCAGACGTAGTCTTCGAGTTTCGACGTGTCGTCATAGCCCGTCGTGAGGGCGTGCCAGTCGGCGATGAAGAAATAGCATTCGTACTGGTACTGCAGCTCGACCCAGTTCTTCAGGGCGCCATGATAATTGCCGAGATGCAGCAGTCCGCTCGGCCGCATGCCGGACAACACCCGCCTGTTTTGCAGCGTGCTGCTCATGCCGCGGGCCCCATCAAGACCGTGATGACACGGCCTACGACACGAAAGGCCGGCAGGAACAGCCAGTCCAGCCAGCGCAGCACGGACAGCCCGAACACCAGCACCAGGCCGAAGGGCGCAACTTTGTCCAGACGCGCGCCCAGCGCGGGAGGCAGCAGGCCGGCGAGCACACGGCCCCCGTCCAACGGCGGCACCGGCAGCAGATTGAACACCGCGAGGACCACGTTGATCACGATGCCGGCCTGGGCCATGAGCGCGACCCAGTGGATCAGCGTCGGGTTGCCGTCCACCCGGGCAACCGACCCCAGGATCGCGCACCACAGGGCAGCCATCGCCAGATTGGTGAGCGGCCCGGCCAGGGCGACCAGCACCATGGCACGCCGCGGGTGGCGCAGCGCCGCCGTGGCCACCGGCACCGGCCTGGCCCAGCCGATGAGCGGCAGGCCGAGGGCGAGCAGCACCCCCGGCACCGCGAGCGTGCCGAGCGGGTCGACGTGGCGCAGCGGATTCAAACTGAGACGGCCGAGCAATTCAGCAGTGTGGTCGCCACAGGCCCGTGCCATCCGGCCATGCGCCACCTCATGCAAAGTGATTGCCAACAACGTGGGAATGGCCCAAATCGAAATTTTCAACAAAAATGCACTAAATTCCAATGCTTGCACTCGTTTTGTAACTTGAAGTACGAGCATGTGGCCCGCATCGAACGTTCATTATACGATCGACGCGTCCGCAAAGGGGCCGACGTCGCCGCGTCCCGCGCGCACTATCTTGGCGCGGTCACCGGACAGATCGATAACGGACGTGGGGATGAGACCGCAGTTGCCGCCGTCGAGCACGAGGTCGACGCTGTGTTCCAGCCGCTCGTAGATCTCGCGCGCATCGGTGCGGGGGAGGTCTTCGCCCGGCAGGATGAGCGTGGAACTCATGATGGGTTCGCCCAGTTCCGTGAGCAGCAACGCCGTCACCGGATGGTCCGGAACGCGCAGGCCGATGGTCCCGTGGCGCTCGTGTTTCAGGCGGCGCGGCGTCTCCCGGGATGCCTTGAGCAGGAACGTGTACGGCCCCGGGGTGTGCGCACGCAGCAGCCGGTACTGAGAGTTGTCCACCACCGCGTATTTGCCGACGTCCGCCAGGTCCCGGCATACCAGGGTGAAGTGATGGTTCTTGTCCGTCTGGCGAATCTCGCGGATGCGCTCGAGCGCCGCCTTGTCGCCGATATGACAGCCGAGCGCATAGCAGGAATCGGTCGGATAGACGATGAGGCCGCCGCCACGCAGCACCTCGACGGCTTGGCGGACGAAGCGGCGCTGCGGTGTTATCGGGTGCAGTTGCAGGTAGATACTCATGGGCCGGGTTATGATACGCGTATGAGCCAACTCCTCGAATGGTCCCCGCTGCTCGTTTTCTTTCTCAGCTTCAAACTCCTGGGCATTTATTGGGCCACGGCGCTGCTGATGGTCACGTGCGTCGTCGTCGTGCTCGCGCATCGCCTGACCAGCGGACGCTACAAGACCATGCAGGTGGTCACGGCCGGCGTCGCGCTGGTCCTCGGCGCGGCCACCCTGATCCTGCATGACGAACGCTTCATCCAATGGAAACCCACCATTTTGCTGGGTGCCGCGGCACTGGCGTTTCTCGGCAGCGCGCGGCTCGGCAGGCAACCCCTGGCAAGGCGCATGCTCGAGTCCGTGTTCAGCGAGCCTTTGGACATTTCGCGCAAGGGCTGGCTCGCGATCAATGCGGCCTGGGGCTGCTGGTTCGCGCTGCTGGCCGCGGTGAACCTCTACGTCGCCCGCACGTTCGCCCCCGGCGTGTGGGTGAACTTCAAGGTTTTCGGCATCACCGCAGCGATGCTGGCGTTTATGATCCCGCAGGTGTTGTGGCTCAGCGGCAGGACGCGAGTCGCGCAACCGGAACGCAGCTGATGGCGGGGGGCGGTCGCGCCGACCGGATCCGACGCGCGCTGCAGAGCCAATTGGCCCCGCTGCAGCTCGCCGTCGAGGACGAAAGCCATCTGCACGCCGGACATGCCGGCGCCGCGCCGGGGGGCGAGACCCACTTCCGGGTGCGCATCGTGGCGGAGGTGTTCCGCGGCGTCGGCCCCCTCGCCCGTCACCGGCTGGTCTACGCCGCCTTGGGCGACCTGTTCGAACACGAGATTCACGCCCTGGCCATCGAGGCGCGGGTGCCGGCGAGTGGAGAGATACGGCCGTAAGGGCTAAACTGCGGCCCCCGGCGCACAGGCCTCGGCCGCAGTCGCCACAACGTTCGTAGAGGAACCAAATGAGTCAATTTCTTCGTACACCGTGGACCCTGGTATCCACCGTGGCAACCATTGCCGTGTTGATGACCGGCTGCGGCAAGGGACAACAGGCCCCCGCCCCCGCGGCCTCCACGGGTGCCCCGCCGGCGACGAGCGATGTGGCCACGGTCAACGGCACGGCGATTTCCAAAGGCGAATACGATGCGTACCTGAAGAGTCTGTTGCGCGGAAAATCGCCGGCCGATCTCACCGCCGAGGAAAAGAATCAGGTGCTGGATCAGCTGGTGGTGATGCAGCTGCTGTCGACCCAGGCCGGCAAGGACGGCATGGACAAGGATGCGGACGTCACGGACCGTTTGAATGTGTTGCGCCTGCAGGTGCTGGCGGACGGCGAAGCGCAGAAATATCTCAAGTCCATCGTGCCCACCGATCAGGAGCTGCACGCCGAGTACGATACCGAGGTTTCGGCCCTGGACAAGACCGAATATCACGCCCAGCACATATTGGTCGCCGCCAAGGACAAGGAGCTCGCGGACCAGCTCATCAAGAAATTGAAGGCGGGCGCGAAATTCGATGACCTCGCCAAGGCCAACTCCATCGATCCGGGCTCGAAGGGAAGCGGCGGCGATCTGGGATGGTTCACGCTCACCCGCATGGTCAAGCCTTTCGGCGACGCCGTCAAAGGCCTGAAGAAGGGCGAGGTGACGCCTGAACCGGTGCAGACGCAGTATGGCTGGCACATCATCAAGCTCGAAGACACCCGCGATACGCAGCCGCAGGCCTTCGACCAGTTCGACAAGAAGCAGCTGTCGAACGCCGTCGTGCAGAAGAAATTTCAAGCCTATCTGGACGGTTTGAAGAAAGACGCGAAGATCGACAAGAAGCCGGTCTAGACCGCCGCAGCGGGCGCGCCGCCCTGCGGCGCGCCCGGTCTCGCGCGCCACCCGCGGCGCGCAACCGCTATTTGCCGAGCAGTTCGAGAAGCTGCGCCTCGTCGAGGATGGGAACGCCGAGGGTGCGTGCCTTGTCGAGTTTCGAGCCCGCGTCGGCACCGGCGATCACGTAATGGGTCTTCTTCGACACGCTGCCGCTCACCCGGCCGCCGCGCTCGACGATGGCCTCCTCCGCCGCCGTCCGGCTGAGCGTCGGCAGCGTTCCCGTGAGCACGAAGGTCCTGCCCGCGCATTCGCCGCCGGATGCCGCCTTTTCCGGGCGCGGCCAGCTCACACCGCTGCTGCGTAACCTTTCGACGAGGGCGATGTTCTGCGCGTCGGCGAAGTAGGCCGCCACGTTGCGCGCCACCACCGGACCGACGTCGGGAACGCGCTGAATTTCATCGACCGTGGCGCGCTCGAGTGCCGCCACGTCACCGAAGTCCTGTGCCAGCGCCAGCGCCGTCGCCTCGCCGACGTCGCGGATTCCCAGCGCATACAAGAACCGCGGCAGCGTGGTGCGCTTCGCCGCCTCGAGTGCCGCGTGCAACTTCGAGGCGGACTTCTCCCCCATCCGTTCGAGCTCGGCTAGCTGCGTCTGCGGCAGCTCGAACAGGTCGGCGGCGCTGCGCACCCAGCCGCGCTCGACCAGCTGATCTATCAGCTTGTCGCCGAGGCCCTGTATGTCGAGCGCACGGCGCGACGCGAAGTGTTTGAGCTCTTCCCGGCGTTGCGCGGGACACTCCCGCCCTCCCGTGCACCGTGCGACCGCCTGATCGGCTTCGCGCACGACGGGCGAGCCGCACACGGGACAGGTGGCGGGCAGCACGATTTCGGTGGTATCCGCCGGCCTGCGCTCCGGCAGGATGCGCACCACCTCCGGGATCACGTCGCCTGCGCGCCGGATGACCACGGTATCGCCGATGCGGACGTCCTTGCGCCTGAGCTCGTCCATGTTGTGCAGCGTTGCATTGCTCACCGTCACGCCGCCGACGAAGGCCGGCGCGAGTCGGGCCACGGGTGTCAACGCCCCCGTGCGGCCCACCTGAAACTCGATGCCCTGAACCGTCGTCAACGCTTCTTCAGCCGGAAACTTGTGGGCGACGGCCCAGCGCGGCGCACGCGAGACGAAACCCAGGCGGCGCTGCAGCTCGATGTCGTCCACTTTGTAGACCACCCCGTCGATCTGGTACGGCAGCGTGGCGCGCGCGACGGCGATGGCGTCGAAATAGGCGAGACATCCCTCGACGGAATCGACGATCTTCGACTGGGGGCAGATCTTGAAACCAAAGCTGCGCAGCAGCGTGAGCAGGGCACCGTGCTGCAGGGGCAGCTCGCCGCCGTCGACGTAGCCAACCCCGTAGATGAACAGGTCGAGCGGCCGGGCGGCCGTCATCTTCGGATCGAGTTGGCGCAGACTGCCGGCCGCGGCGTTGCGCGGATTGACCAGCAGCTTCTCCCCGCGCGCCAGTGCCCCTTCGTTGAAACGTCTGAAACCCGCCAGCGGCATGAACACCTCGCCGCGCACCTCGAGCACGCGCGGAGCGGCAACACCACGCAGCTTCAAGGGCAGCGCCGCGATGGTCTTAAGGTTCTGCGTGATGTCCTCGCCGGTCTCGCCGTCGCCGCGCGTGGCACCCTGCACGAACACCCCGTTCTCATACAGTGCGCTGATCGCGAGCCCGTCGAGCTTGGGCTCGGCGGAGTAGCGCACGGCGCCCTCCTGCTTGAGGCGTTCGCGGACACGGCGGTCGAAATCGCGCACCGCCTGCTCGGCGAAGGCGTTGTCCAGGGAGAGCATGGGCATGCGATGACGCACCGCCCGGAACAGGGCGACCGGCGCCGCCCCCACACGCTGCGTGGGCGATTCCGCGGTGACGAGGTCGGGCCGGCGTGCCTCGAGGCCGCGCAACTCGAGCAGGCGCGCATCGTATTCGGCATCGCTGACCTCCGGATCGTCGAGGGCGTGATAGCGATGATTGTAGCGGTCCAACAGCTCGCGCAGCCCGGCTGCGCGCACCTCGTCGGTCATGCCCTTCGCCGACCTGCGTCTGGCGGCCACGAGCTCAGGTCAGCAGCGCTTGGAAACGCGCCACATCCTCGCGCAACGCGGCCGCCCTCGATTCGGACAGCAATTCTCCCCGGGCATCCTGCACCTCCCCGCCCAGACTGCGCGCGATGTCCTGCGCGGTGGCGAACAGGACATCCAGCATCGGCATCGGCGCCAACGGACCCGGCAGCACGGCGAACAGGGTCAACCCCCGGTAGCTCTCCTGCGGCATGCGCATGGGATCGAACACGCCCGGCTCGACCAGGCTGGCGGCGCAAAACAACGTGCTGCCGTCGACGTGCCGGCGGTGGAACACCTGGTAACGCCCGTGCGCGAGCCCCTGCTGCTCGAGCGTCGCGAGCACGGCGGCGCCGGGCCAGCGTGTCTCGCCGAGTGCGCAGACGCGCAGCGTGACGATGCGCTGCATCTCGCCGCCGGCCGGGGCCGCGGTGGCCGACGGCGTTGCGGCCACGCCCGCCGCCGGCGCGGCAGCCACCGCCACGGGGCGCGCGCCCTGCTCGGGGCGCTCGCCTTCTTCACGCG
>CAZZYJ010000114.1:0-9995 GCA_964658215.1 uncultured Steroidobacteraceae bacterium
ATGGCTGCCGACCACAACCCCACGGCGAGCGCCGTCGCCCACGGCAGGGCCCGGTGTGTCGATGCGACGTCGTGCATGAATCTCCTCAAAGCGTGGGGCTGGCGAGCAAATAGTATAAGCCGCCGGCGATGAGAATCGTCACCGGCAGCGTGAACAGCCACGCGATGGCAATGCGCGACAGCATCCCGTACTCGACGCCGCTGCCCGCACTGACCATGGTGCCGGTGATGCCGGACGTCACGATGTGGGTGGTACTCACGGGCAGTCCCGTGAGACCTGCGGTACCGATCAGCAACGAGGCGACCACTTCTGCCGCGGCACCCTGCGCGGGTGTGAGGTGGCGCCGGCCGAGCCGTTCCCCCAGGGTGGTCACGATGCGCTTGTAGCCGATGATGGTGCCGACGCCGAGACAGATGGCGCTCAGCAACCGCACCCAGAGCGGGGCATATTCCACCGACTCGCCGAGCTGTTTGGCGAGTTCGCGCGCGCGTCCCTTGTCGGCGGCGCTGGCGCCGGCGGCATCCTCGACGTGCTTCATCTGCGAAATTACCCGGTAGAGATCGTCGCGCACGGTGGTGCGGTAGCTCTCGGACGCGGCCTTCATCGCGACCTTGACGGCGCGTGGCGGCACGGGAGAGCCGGTGTCGTCGCCGCCGGGTGCCTCGAGCCGCGACAGGCCGACCGCGGCGCCGCCACGGGCGTGAGCCTCGATGGAACGGACCGCCTCGAGGGCGGAGGCCTTCTCGTCGTCGCCGTAACGGCGGATGAGCGGCTCGGCGCGCTGCATGCTGGCGGCGATGTCCTGCAGGGATCGAGCCGAGCCCGGATTCAAGGCGTAGGTGGCGGGGAACAGACCGATGATGGTGAGCATGATGAGGCCGATGCTCTTTTGTCCGTCGTTCGTGCCGTGCGCGAAGCTCACCCCCGTGCACGTCAGTATCAGTATCCCGCGCATCCACCATACCGGCGGATGATCGGTGACCGGCTCGTACAGGTGCTTGTCGTGCAGGGTCTTGCGCGTGAGCAGGTACAACCCGCCCGCGAGCACGAAGCCCAGCAGCGGCGAGATTGCGAGCGCTTCGAGCACCTTCCACAGCTGGGGCCAGTGCACGCCGTCGGCGAGGCTGCGGGAACGTGCGACGGCGTTGCCGAGCGCCACGCCGATCAGGGCGCCGATCAGGCAATGTGAACTGGAATTCGGCAGCCCGAGCCACCAGGTGCCGATGTTCCAGAACAACGCGGCCGCGAACAAGGATACGAGCATGGCGACGGCGGGACCGCCGTTGGGCGGCGACAACACCTCGGCGGGCAGCAGCTCCACCAGCGTATAGGCCACGGCGATGCCGCCGATCAGCACGCCGAGAAAATTCATGATGCCGGACCAGACCACGGCCGTGGCGGGCTGCAGCGACTTGGTGTAGATGACGGTGGCGACGGCATTGGCTGCGTCGTGAAAACCGTTGGTGGCCTCGAACAAAATCACCATCACCAAAGAGAAGATCAGCAGAGCCGCGGCCAATGCCGAGGCGGGATCGAGATGACTCAACACACGGAACTCCTGCGACCAAGGCGCTGCATGGTGTCCTAGTTTCGCGTGCCGCGCAGTCGGCGGCGACCGGGCGCCGGGTATGAATCCGCTGACACGTCAGCCGGCGAGGCCGAAGGCCTTCAGCGCGAAGGCATACATGTCGACCACTTCTTCGATGAGCTTGGACGTGGGCATGCCGGCGCCGTGGCCCGCCCGCGTTTCGACCCGCAGCAGCAACGGCGCCCCGTTCGGATCGGCATGCTGCAACGCGGCGGCGAATTTGAAGCTGTGCGCGGGAAATACCCGGTCGTCGTGGTCGCCCGTCATGATCAAGGTGGCGGGATAACGGACGCCGGAGCGGACGTTGTGATACGGGGAATAGGCCTTGAGCGCGTGAAATTCGCCCACATCGTCGACGGAGCCGTAATCCGACTCCCACGCCTTGCCGACCGTGAACTCGCGAAAGCGCAGCATGTCCATGACGCCGACCTGGGCGATGGCCGCCGCGGCGAGGTCCGGCCGCTGTTCCTCCACGGCACCGATCAACAGTCCGCCGTTCGAGCCGCCGCGGATCGCCAGCCGTTTCGGGTTCGTCCACTTCGCCGCGCTCAGGTAGTCGGCGGCGGCGATGAAGTCGTCGAACACGTTCTGCTTGCGGGTCTTCATGCCCGCCTCGTGCCAGGCGCGACCGTACTCGCCGCCGCCGCGCAAATTGGCGACGGCATAGACCCCGCCCATCTGCACCCAGGCGGCGATGGCGGGCGAAAACGTCGGCGTCAACGAGATGTTGAACCCGCCGTAGGCGTACAGGATGGTGGGATTCATGGCGTTGAGCGGCGTGCCGCGGCGCGACGTGATGAACATGGGCACGCGGGTGCCGTCCTTGCTGCGGTAGAACACCTGCTCGGTCCGATAGTCGTCGGGCGCGAAACCGGGCAGATGCGGCGCGCGCCACAGGCTCACGCGGCCGTCCGCCAGATTCACGGCGTAGATCGCGGGCGGCGTACCGAACCCGCTGAGGCTGTAAAAGCTGTTCGTGTCGCCGGCATGGCCTTCGAACCCGGCGGCGGTGCCGAGCGCGGCGAGTTCGACGTCGCCCAGCAGCCGGCCGTCGGAGGCGTAGCGCTGCACGACGCTGTGGGCATCCTGCAAACGGTGCACGAGCAGCTGCCCGCCGACGTGGGTGGCCGACGTCAGCGTGTCGTCGGTCTGCGCGACCAGCGTGCGCCAGTGCTCGCGTGCGGGGTGGGCGACATCGATGCTGATCAGGCGGTAGCGCGGCGCTGCGTCGTCGGTGCGCACCAGCAGTCGCGAGCCGTCGTTGCCGATCACGTCGAAGCGTGCGATGGGCTCGGGGATGACCGCCTCGATCGGCGCATGCGGCAGCGTGAGATCCTGGACGAGCACCGTGTTCTGCTCGGCGGTGCCGAGATTGGCTTGAATGACGAGATAGCGACCGTCCTCCGTGACGGTGCCGTCCACGAACCAGTTCGGATCGTCGCTACGGGTGTAGATCAACTCGTCCGCGGATTGCGGCGTACCCAGCCTATGGAAATACAGCTTCTCGTATTGGTTCGCCGCCTTCAGCAGCTTGCCCGGCGCGGGGGCATCGTAGGCGGTGTAATAAAACCCGGAGCCGTCCTTGCGCCAGCTCGCGCCGCCCGCCTTGGACCATTTGATCGTGTCGGGAAGATCCTGGCCGCTCGCCACGTCGCGCACCCGCCAGACCTGCCAGTCGGACCCCGCGTCCGACCAGGCATAGGCGAACAGCCGGCCGTCGGCGCTGACCGCGGTCTCCCGCAACGCCACGGTGCCGTCGCTCGACAAGGTGTTCGGATCCAACAAGAGACGGCTCGCGCCGGCCGGGTCGTCCATGACGAACACCACGGATTGGTTCTGCAGACCGTCGTTGTGGCTGTAGAACCAGTGCGCGCCGTAATGCACGGGCGGCGTCCAGCGCTCGAAATTCCACATGTCGCGCAGCCGCGCGGTCATCGCCTGCCGGCCGTCGACGGCGTCCAGAAAGCGGCGGCTGAGCCGGCCCTGGGCGGCCACCCACGCGGTGGTCTCGGGCGAGTCGATATCCTCGAGCCAGCGGTAGGGATCGGCCACCCGCGTGCCGTGATAGACGTCGGTATGCTCGCCGCGCCGCGCCGCCGGATAGGCGGGCGCGACCGCGTCAGGGCCCGCGGCGGCGTGCTCGCTCAAGAGACCCCACAGGACGCAGCAGGCGGCAAGACGCAAGGCGGGCGGTGGGGGCATCGGTGTTCCATGGGGTTGCGCGGTGGCGGCGCTAGTTTATCGCGCCGCGCGGCCCTCTGTATCGCGGGCGACGTGCGACGGCGCGGCGACGCGTCCCGTGACGGTGCCGCAGCGACGTCGGCGGCGGCGAGGCGTTCCCGCCCGTGACGATGTACGGGAGCCGTCGGGTACAATGGCGCACCGTGCCCGACCACACGCGCGATCTTTTTGCCGATGCGGCACCCGCAGCCGGGCCGGAGCGGCTCGCTCCCGGGGCGTGGGTGCTGCGCGAAGCTGCGACCCCGTCCGCGGCTGCGCTGCTCGGCGAAATCGCGCGCGTCGAGTCGGCGGCGCCGTTTCGTCACATGCAGACCCGCGGCGGGTTTCGCATGTCGGTGGCCATGACGAACTGCGGCGGTCTGGGTTGGATCAGCGACCGCCGGGGCTACCGCTACTCGCCGGTGGACCCGGCGAGCGGCCGACCGTGGCCGGTGATGCCGGCGGCCTTCCTGGAACTGGCGGCTGCGGCCGCGGCGCAGGTGGGCTTCGCGCGCTTCGTGCCGGATGCGTGCCTGATCAACCGCTATGCGGCGGGCGCGCGCATGGCCCTGCACCAGGACAAGGACGAGCGGGATTTCGACGCGCCCATCGTCTCGGTGTCCCTGGGCTTGCCGGCGACCTTCTTGTTCGGCGGCGCCGAGCGCGCGGACAAGGCGCAGCGCGTGGCCCTGCGGCACGGCGACGTGGTGGTGTGGGGCGGCGCCGCGCGGCTGCGTCATCATGGCGTGCTGCCCCTCGCGCCCGGCGCGCATGCGCAGGTGGGGACCTGGCGGCTGAACCTGACTTTTCGCCGTGCGGGCAGTACGGCGGGCGCCCCGGCGGCCGACGTCGCGGACGGAGCGGCGGCGGGCCGGGCGGATGCCGGCGAGACGGCGCAGTGACCTTCAAGAGGTGGGCGCTGTTCTTCGTCGTGGAGACGGCGCTGTCGTTGTCGCCGGGCCCGGCGGTGTTCTACGTGGTGTCGCAGGGCGTGCGCGGTCTGCGGCGCACGCTGCCGGCGACCCTGGGGATCTTGAGCGCCAATGCGCTGTATTTCGCCTTGTCGGCCACCAGCCTCGGTGCCTTGCTCGCGGGCAGTCCCCGATTCTTCGCGATCGCGAAATGGGCGGGGGCGGGCTACCTGCTCCTGCTCGGCAGCAAGGCGCTGTGGGCGGCCCGGTCGGCGCCGGCGACCGCCCTCGTGGGCGCGGCGTCGGTGGGTGCGGCATCGGCAGGCGCGGCGGCACTCCGGCGGGTGTATGGGGGGGCGTTGGGCCTGCAGCTCGCGAATCCCAAGGCGCTGCTGATGTTCCTGGCGGTGCTGCCGCAGTTCATCGACGCGCAGCGTTCGGTGGGCGTGCAGATGTCGATCCTGGCGGCGACCTCGATGCTGCCCGAGTTTTGCATCCTGCTCGGCTATGGATGGCTGGCGCAGCGCGCGGCGGCCGCGTCGCTGCGGGTGGGCGTGGCGCGGGACATGAATCGCTGGCTGGCGCGGATCGAGGGGGTGGGGCTCGTCGCGTGTGCCACGCTGGTGCTCAACTATGGGCGGTCGGCGTAGGCCGGCCATCGAGACGCCGACCGTCAGACCCCGGCCGGGTTCAAATAATGGTGAATGGCGGAGACCACGACGGACCCTTCGCCGACGCTCGAGGCGACCCGCTTGACAGAGCCGGCGCGCACGTCGCCGACGGCGAAGACGCCTGCTCTGCTCGAGGCGAAGGGCGAGGCGGGCGCGCCGTCGTCGGGCGGTGCGCCGGTGATCACGAAGCCCTTGGCGTCGAGGTCGAGGCAGCCGTCCAGCCACTCGGTGTTCGGATCGGCACCGATCATCACGAAGACGTTGCCGACGGCGAGGGTTTCGCTCGTGCCGGTATCGCGGCGGGTCACGGTGACCTGCCGCAGGCGGTCTGCGCCGTGCAGCGCGGTGATCTCGGTGTGCGGGTGCAGGGTGATGCGCGCGGACTGGCTGATGCGCTGGACCAGATAGTCGGACATGGTGGCGGCGAGGCCGGCGGCGCGCACGATCAGGTGCACGCGCACGGACGTGCGCGACAGATACATGGCGGCCTGGCCCGCGGAGTTGCCGCCGCCCACGACGATGACCTCCTCGGCGCCGCAGAGATTGGCTTCTAGCGCAGCCGCCGCATAGTGAATGCCGGCGCCTTCGAAGCGCGCGTAATCGGCCACGTCGAGTTTCCGGTAGCGCGCGCCGGTGGCCACCACGACGACGCGGGCCTGGACGCGGTGTTCGTCCTCGAGCGTGAGTTGGTAGGGCAGCTCGGTACAGCGCAGCGCCTTGACGTTGCGCGAGATGGCGAGGTGGGCGCCGAACTTCTGGGCCTGCACCTGGGCGCGGCCCGCCAATGCCTGTCCGGAAATGCCGGTGGGAAAGCCCAGGTAGTTTTCGATCTTCGAACTGGTGCCGGCCTGGCCCCCCGGAAACAACGCCTCGATGACGATGGTCGCGAGGCCTTCAGAGGCTGCGTACACCGCGGTCGCGAGGCCGGCGGGGCCCGCACCGACGATGGCGACGTCGTAGACGTGCTCGGGATCGATGACCTCGGTGAGCCCCAGGCTGTCGGCCAGCTGCAGCGTGCTGGGATTGCGCATGACCTGCCGTTCCGGGGAGATCACCACGGGCAGCTCGTCCGCGCGCAGCGCGAAACACGCCAGCAGGCCCGACGCCCCGGGATCGAGTTCGGTGTCCAGATACCGGTGGGGGTAGTTGTTGCGTGTCAGGAAGCGCCGCAGCCGCATCATCTCGGCGCCGTGTCCCGGGCCGATCAGGACCACGCCGCCCTGGGCATGCAGCACCAGGCCCACGCGCCGCAGGATGAGGGCGCGCATGATGATTTCGCCGATGTCGGGCTCGGCGGTGACCAGCCGCTTGAAGTCGGCGCGCTTGATGCGCACCACCCGGCTGTCGAGGGCGGCGCGCCCGGAGACGAGCACCTGCCGATCGTTGAAGAGGTCGAGTTCGCCGGTGAACTGGCGGGGGCCGTGCAGGCTGACGACGTGGGTCTCGCCGTGATCGTCGCGTTCGTAGATCTCCAACGAGCCGTCGAGCACGAAGAAAAAATCCACCGTCCGTTCGCCGCGCCGGAAAATTTGCGTGTCGGCGGCGAGCGTTTCGACCGCGCCGTAGCGGCCGATGCGCCCTGCCATCTCCTCGGTCAGACTCGGGAACGTCTGCCGTTCACGCGCATACGGGTCAGTGGGGTCGAGCTCGGCGACGGAGGCGACCGCCGGCTCGGGGCCGCTCAATAGCGGTCATCCTTGGGGCGCCGCGGCCACCAGCGTTCGAGCATGGCGGCGGCCCAGTCCTTGCCGCCCAGCCCGAAGGCGAGCGCGAGGGCGAGCACGAGGCCGAACAGGAGGATGAGGAAGGTGCGCTGCACGATGTCGCCGCCGACCTCGACCTGGCTGAGCGCGATCATGATGACGAAGGTCATGATGAGGTAGCGGGCGACCTTGCCGAGCATGTCGGCGTCGGGGATCTGCCCGTCGGCGCAGTACGTGGTCACCGCACCGCCGACGAAGCGGGCGAAGTAGGAGCCGAGCACGATCACGATCATCGACACCAGTATCTTCGGCGCGAACAGCTCGACGCGCTGCAAAAGATCGGTGATGTAGGTCAGGCCGAGGCCGTTGAAGGCGATGATCAGGCTGGCGAGGATGACCACCCAGAAGGCGAACAGCCCGAACAGCGTCGTGGTGTCGCCGCGCAGGCCGCCCTGCTGGAGGAAGTGATCGGTGCCGGCCCGCTCCGTCAAGACACTGAAATTGACGGCGCGCAGTCCCTTCTCGATGGCGAAGCGGACGGCCTTGGCGAGCAGCCAGCCGAGCAGGATGACGCCGAGTGCGAGCGCCAGGCGCGGCAGGAAGGCCGCGATCTGGTGCAGGAACTCACGGCTGGTATCAAGTAGAAGGTCGATGCTTTGCATGCAAATCTCCGCGAAAAACCCGAAGTCCCGGCCCTGCCCATGGCATCAGCCGGCGCTCCATTCCAAGATGCCCTGCAGCGGGATGCCGGCCCAGGCCGGACGGTTGGTGAGTTCGTAGCGCAGCTCGTAGAGCGCCTTCTCGAGTTCGAACAGCCCGAGCAGACCGTGGCCCGGCCGCAGCTGTCCATAGAGCGAGGCCGTCCGGGCGCTCTCGTCGTAGGCGGCGAGGAAGGCCTTGCGCACCTCGACGGCCCAGGCCCGCGCGAGCGGCGCCAGCTTGGCCTGTTCGATCTCGTCGTGCGACACGCTGCGCAGCGCACTGTGCTCGACGTAGCTGAACGAGCGCAGCATGCCGGCGACGTCGCGCAGCGGCGACTGTTTGGCGCGGCGCTGTTCGATGCTGTGCCCCGGCTCGCCCTCGAAATCGACGATCACGAAATCGTTGCGGGTGACCAGCACCTGGCCCAGGTGGTAGTCGCCATGGATGCGGATCTTGCGGCCCTGCGCGTCTTCCGTGGCACCGGCGTCGAGCCGGGCGATGAGCTGCTCCTGCATGGCCACGACCGCGCTGCCCTTGTCGCGATCCGCGGCCGGCAGCTGATCCAGGTTGCCGTTGAGCAGGGCCAGCGCGCCGCGCGCCTCGTCGAGGGCACGTTGGCGATAACCGTCGAGGTCGGCGCGGGCCAGCGGCTGCGGATCGAAGTCGGCGTTGCCCGTCGGCGTGGCGAGCGCGCGGTGCAGCTCGGCGGTGCGCGTCGCCAGCACCCGGATGAGGATCAGGAACGCTTCGTGCGCGTCGGCGGGCAGCGCGTCGCTGGCCGGGGCGGTGCGGAACTGTTCCAGATGGCGCCTGAGGTACTCGAGCGCGTACGTCCAACCATCGCCCTGATTGGCGACGTAGGCCTGCAGCATGAGCAGCAGCTTGCTCTGACCGTCGTTGCCGAGGTATTCGAGCACGCCGGCGACCGGCGCGCAGTTCTTGTAATGCACCACCTCGGTGAGGAACAGCCCCATCTCGAGTTCCGGGCTCGCCCCGGCGCGCAGGCGTCGATAGCCCTTCAAGATGAGCCGCTCGCCCATCACCACGACCGTGTTCGAGCTCGAGCCCTGCGGCCGCGCGGCCGGCAGGTCGGCGAAGTCGGCGCCGGCGAGCTGCGCGAACACCGCCGTGGGACGAAACTGCAGCTTGCCCTGCGCGGTCGGCAGGTCGTTGCGCCGGGCCATGGCGGCGACGATGGCGCGGCAGAACGCCTCGTCCGCAAAGGCATCGCCCATCACCCCGACGTTCGCCTGCTGGCGGACCTTGGCGATGGCCGCGGTGGAAATGTTGCGCACCCGATCCTCGTCGCGTTCCTCCCAGGCCAGCGCCAGCGGCAGGAAGTAGCTCGACGGCTCCTCGCCCGCGACCAGTTCCAGCAAGGTGAGCACCCAGCTGATCTTGCCCACGGTCCACACCACGCTGTCGACGATCTTGGCGCGTTCGATGGGCGTGCCCTTGGCCGCATACCAACGCTGCGTCTCGAGATACCGCGGCAGGGTGTCGGTCTCGAATTGCGTGCGTGTCTTCTCCGCCATGCCGATGCGCCAGGGCACCACGCGGTCCCGGAACAGGCTGCTCCAGCCGTCGAACAACACCAGCACCGGCCGCTCGTCGATGGAGAAGATCTGCTCGTGCCAGGAGGGCGCGTCGGCGTCGACGGTGAGCTTGAACCAGAAGAAGCCGTACGCCGAAATGGTCAGCAGATACGGCAGATCGCCGACCGGGGGGAAGGTGGTGCGGCCGAGCATCTCGACGGGCACGCGGCCCTTGAACGCCGACAGCTCGAGCTCGACGGGCTGCGCCGAGCGCGACAGGTTGGCGACGCACAGCACGGTGTCGTCGCCGTACTCGCGCAGGTAGGCGAGGATTTTCCGGTTGCCCGGCTTCAAGAAACGTCGCGTGCCGCGTCCGAAGGCCTGGCTGGTCTTGCGCACGGCGAGCATGCGCTTGGTCCAGCTCAGCAACGAACTGGGATCGCGAATCTGCGCCTCGACGTTGGTGGACGGGTAGCCGTAGATGGTGTCCATGATGGGCGGCAGGTACAGCCGCTGCGGATCGGCGCGGGAGAAACCGGCGTTGCGGTCGGGGCTCCACTGCATCGGCGTGCGCACGCCGTTGCGGTCGCCGATGAAAACGTTGTCGCCCATGCCGATCTCGTCGCCGTAATAGAGGATGGGCGAGCCGGGCATGGACAGCAACA
>CAZZYJ010000115.1:0-9956 GCA_964658215.1 uncultured Steroidobacteraceae bacterium
CCCGCCCGGTGCTCTCCTGCTGCGCTTGGTGCTCGAATGGGATGCCCTTGAGGCGCGTGGCCTCAGCCAGCCCGATGCCTTCGCCGCCCTGGCGAAGGACAATGACGTCTACGACAAGGAAATGCTCGACACGCTCAAGAACATGCACAACGCCGGCGGCGGCGGTGTCGCGCCAAGCTGCGCCGTGGCGACGGCACCGCGCGAACTCAAGCCCGGCATGGTGCTGGCCGAGGATCTCGTGCGCAAGAACGGCGTCGTCATCCTGCCGCGTGGCTTCGAGATCGACCGCGGGCTGCTCGATCACATCCTGACGTTTGCGGACGAGCTCAAGGGCGGCTCCGTCCGGGTTTACGTCCCTTGAGCGGGCGACCGGCGGCGCGGCGCGGGCGCTGGTTGCCGGACGGCAAGATCGCGGCAGTGTGTTTCAGCATCGATGACGTGCATCCGGGCACGTCGCAGGATCCGTTCGAGGCGGGAGGCGACTTGGAACGCGGCGCGCTGGGCCGATTGGATCGTTTACAGGCGCGCCACGAGGTTCTGAAAGTGACGCTCTGTGTCACGCCGAATTGGCGGCTCAAATCCTTGCTGCCCGAGGATGAACAGGGGACGGAACGCTCGCATGCGCCCGCTCGCCTGCACGAGTCCGACCGCTTCAGACTGGACCGGCATCCACGGCTCGTGGCCTACCTCAACGGGCTGCGGCGCAGTGAGATTGTCCTGCATGGTCTGACTCATGCGCATTCGGGACCCCGCTTCGCGGTGGAATTTCAGGATCAGAGCGAGAGCGAGTGCGCCGCCATCGTGCAGCAGGGACTGGATATCTTCGATGCCGCCGGGCTCAATTTCGTGCGGGGCTATGCGCCGCCGGCATGGAATGCGCCTGCTGCGCTCGTCGCTGCGCTCGACGCCCTGAATTTCGAATTTCTGTGCTCCGCGCGGGACGTGCAAACCCGGGTGGACCCCGGAGCGGTGACCGCCATGAGCGGTATCGCGGGCGTCTCATTGATCTACCCGCACGTGCTCGTCGGCCGCAAGATAGTGCACGTCACCTGTAACTTTCAGGCCACCTCGTCGGTCGAGCGTGCCTTTGAGATCCTGGATCTGGGCGGGGTGCTGCACATCAAGGCCCACATCTTCAAGGCAGGCGGCGGTCATGTGATGCTGGACGGGCTGGACGATTTGTACTGCAACTATCTCGACACCCTGTTCGCCGAGCTGCAGTCCCGCTATGGCGACGCGTTGTGGTGGGCGCATTTGTCCGAAGTCGCCGCCCGTGTGCGGCTTGCCGCATGATAAGCACCGAGGTCGATCCGCCATGGCTCGATGACTCCCGGTATCTGGAGTTTCTCAATCGGGGTTTCCCCAATCAGTGGGACCGTCGGAACTACGAGTGGTATCAGCGCCGCCCATTCGCCGGCCGGTCGTCTCACCTCGTCGTCCGGGCGGAGGACACCCGCTTGCTGGCGGGGGTGGCATTCTGTCCGCGACAACTGACGGATTGCGACGGCCGCGTGGTCGAGGTCGGGTTGCTGGGGGCGGGCACGACATTGCCGCAGGAACGCGGCCGCGGCCATTATCGGGAATTGCTGCAGAGCCTGCAGACTCTCGGCCGGGCCGAGGGCTGCGAGGCGCTGCTCGGCTTCGTGACGCGTGACAACGCCAGCGGGCGCGGACTGGCGCGCTTGGGCGCATATTCGATACCGAGTTTTTATCTCACGACGGGCGGGCGAGCTTTCGTCGCGCGCCGTCGCCCGCAGCCGCTGGTCGTGGACCCCCGCTCACTGCAGGGGAAACTCGAAGCAAAAAACTGCGAAACAAACGGCTGTGTGCGTTTTCACTATGCGGATCGTGAGGAATGGCTGCGGCAGTTCGTCGAGCGACCAAATGCGGTTCGAATGCTGCGGATGTCGCATGACGCGGCGGCGCTGGTGGAGACCGTCGGCGGCACGGACCGGTTGCAATGGTTGAGCTGCCCCGCGCCGAAAACGCTTTCCGCCGTGGCGTCGCTTGCGGCCGCCAGCGAGGCGGAGGGGCGCCGTTTCTTCATGTATTGCATGGATCCGCTGCTGGCTCGTTCGGCCCGTCGGCTGGGCTTTGAAATTCGCGGGGGATATCTTATGGTGCTGCCGCTGGGAAAGCCGCTGGATGCGTTGGCGGCCGCCACGTGGCGGGTTCAATCCGGCGACCGCCTCTAAGCGCTCAGGAGCCCAGCATGGCCCGCAGCGAGCGGAACCGGCCGGTGGCGCCGCCCGTGTAGCCGCTGCCGAACAGCACCCGGTCCTTGCCGCTGGATTTCGCCTCGTACAGCGCGGAATCCGCACGTGCATAGACGCCCTTCCAGTCATGATCGCCCGGATGGCTGAGCGCGACGCCGAAGGTGCCGGCGAAGCGCAGGGTGCCGCCCCCGGTTTGGATGACTTCCTTCTTGAGCTGGCTGCGGATGCGTTCCGCTATCTCGCAC
Organism: uncultured Steroidobacteraceae bacterium; assembly: GCA_964658215.1. Lineage (GTDB taxonomy): Bacteria > Pseudomonadota > Gammaproteobacteria > Steroidobacterales > Steroidobacteraceae > Bog-1198. The sequence goes on from CAZZYJ010000115.1 coordinate 2,462, forward strand.
AGCGACGCTTCGTCCAGTTCGCCAAAGCACAGCATGGCGAACTCTTCGCCGCCCAGCCGCGCCGCGACGTCGGCGGGGTTCCCCAGCTGGCCACGCAGCACCCTGCCCACCGCGCGCAGCACCTCGTCGCCGGCGTCCTGGCCGAACTGGTCGTTGATCTGTTTGAAGTTGTCGAGATCGAGCAGAATGAGTCCGTGGCGCGCACCCGTCTTGTCGAAATGGCGCGACGCCTCCTCGCTGCGCTGCGTGAACGCGCGCCGATCGGCGAGGCCCGTCAGGGGGTCGGTGGCGCCGCCATCGGGGAGGGGGGCGTCGGCCGGCTCGAGCGCATGAATGGCATCTTCGATGATTTTCGCGAAGTCGGCCAGGACCGCGATCTCGACCGCATCGAAGGTACGCGGTACGCGGTCGATGGCGCACAGCGTGCCGACGGCGTGGCCGTCCCGCGTGCACAGCGGAATGCCCAGGTACGCACGTGCGTGCGGCGGGCCCGTCACCAGAGGATTGGCGGCGAAACGCTCGTCGAGGGTCGCGTCGGCAACGGCGAAGGGACGCCCCGCGTAGACCGCATGGCTGCAGAACGAGATGTCGCGCGGCGTCTCGGACGCCTCGAAGCCCACCCGTGACTTGAACCATTGCCGCGATTCGTCGAGCAGTGAAACCAGCACGATGGGGAGCGCCAGGGTCCTGGCGGCGAGCCGGGTGATCCGGTCGAATTTTTCGCCGGGCTCGGAATCGAGCAGCCCGAGCTGTCGGAGGGCCGCCAATCGCGCGGTCTCGTTGGCTGGAATGCACGCGACGGCGAAGTTCGGCATGCGGGCAGTCTATCGACCCGCGCCGCGGGGGTCCGCGCCGTCTGCCGACTCTGCCAACCCCGTCACATCCCGGTCCTCCACGGTCCGACTCCTCAAGCGCCGCGGGCGATCCTCGCCAGTCCGGCCTCGATGGCGTGGCGAACTTCCTCGTTGAGCTCGCGGGGTTGCTTGCCGGCCGAGACGATGGGCTCGCCGATCACGACCCGTATGGTGCCGCGGCTCTTGAGAATGCCGCGACGCGGCCAGAACGCTCCGGCGTTGTGCGACATCGGTATGACCAGCTTCCCCGTGGTGGTGGCGAGCAGGGCGCCGCTCACGCCGAATTTGCGTGTTTCGCCGCGCGATACCCGGGTGCCTTCCGGATAGATGATCACCCAGAGTCCGTCGGCGAGCCGTGCCCCGCCCTGCTCGAGCACCTGATTCACGGCGCGATGGCCCGCGCCTCGATTGATGGCGATGGCGCGCAACAATTTCAGACCCCAGCCGACGAAGGGAATCCACAGCAGCTGACGCTTGAGCACCCACACGTGCGGCGGAAACATCAGGAACGGCGCGATCGTCTCCCATGCGGAGGTGTGATTGCTCATGACGATGTGGCTGCCCGGGGGCAGCCGCTCCAGCCCTTCGACGCTGAACTTCAAACCGCACGACCGCTCCAGCACCCAGAACAGCGCGCGAGCCCAGGCCCGCGCCATCCCGAACTGCCAGCTGTAGGGCGCCCAGAAACACAGCGTCATGAGTGCGCTGATCACGCACGCGGACAGCATCATGTACATGGTGAACAGCAGGGAGCTCAGCCGCTGCATGCCATCAACCGGGCAGACGCGACAGATCGGCCACCGCGCCGAGCAGCCGTTGTGCGTCGCGTAACAAGGCGAGCCGGTTGTTGCGCTTTTCCAGGTCTTCGTCCATCACCATGAGCCGTTCGAAGAATCCGTCCACGGCAATACGCAGCCCGAGCAGTCGCTGCAGTCCCTCACCGTACCGTCTGTCCCTGAGCGCACTCTCGACGGGGACCGTCAGCTCGGCCACCGCCCGGTGCAGTACGTGCTCGGCCTCCTCGGTGAAGGCCGCCGGCCGCACGGGACCGGCCGGCGGGGCCGCCTTGCGCAGGATGTTGACGATGCGTTTGTTGACGGCGGCCAGCACGCCCGCGTCCGGCAGCAGCACGAACTCCTTGAGTGCCGCGAGGCGCAGGTCCGCATCGAGCGGAGAATCCGGCCGTCCCGCCAGCACCGCGTCGATCATCTCCGCGGTGGTGCCGTCGTCGCGCTCGAGCAGGAGTCCGCGCAGCCGTTCGGCGATGAAGTCGTACACCTCGGCGGCCACGCCCGCCCGCGGCACCGGTTGCAGTGCCGCGGCGACGTCGAGCAGCTCCGGCAGATTCAATTCCAGGCGGCCTTCGAGCACGATACGCAGCACGCCGAGTGCGGCGCGCCGCAGGGCGAAGGGATCCTTGGTGCCCGTGGGCCGCTGTTCGATGGCGAAGATGCCGACCAGGGTGTCGATCTTGTCGGCCAGCGCCACGGCCTGACCGGTTTTTCCCGAGGGCAGCGCGTCGCCCGCAAAGCGCGGCCGGTAATGCTCCTCGATCGCCCGCGAGACGTCCTGCGGCTCGCCCTGTGCCTCGGCATAGTAGCGGCCCATGGTGCCCTGCAGTTCCGGGAACTCGCCCACCATAGCCGTCATCAGATCGGCCTTGGCGAGCGCGGCGGCGCGGCCGACTTGCGGGCCCGCGCCGATGTGGCCACCGATGAGCTCGGCGAGCTGAACGACCCGGCGCGTCTTGTCGGCGTAGGACCCGAGCTTGCTTTGAAAGGTAACGGCGCCCAGTTTCGCAGCCTGCGCATCGAGGGAAATCTTCCTGTCCTGATCCCAGAAGAAGGCCGCATCGCTCAGCCGTGGGCGCACCACGCGCTCGTTGCCTTCGCGCACCTTGGCGGGATCCCGGCTGGTGATGTTGCTCACCGTCACGAAGCCGCCCGTGAGCTCTCCGCTCATGTCCTCGATCACGAAGTAGCGCTGATGCTCCTGGACGGTGGCGATCACCACTTCCCGCGGCAGGGACAGGAAAGTCGTCTCGAAGCGGCCCGTGATGGTCACCGGCCACTCGACCAGGCCGGTCACCTCGTCGAGCAGCGCCTCCTCGATCAATGCCGTGCCGCCCGTCGCGGCGGCGGCGGCCATGACTTCCCTGCGGATGAGGTCCCGCCGTTCGGCGAAATCGACGATCACCCGGGCGCGGCGCAGCCGGCTCTCGTATGCGCCCGCCGACGACAGCGAAATGGGACCGGGGGCGTGAAATCGATGCCCGAGCGTCACGCGATCCGAGGGCAAACCCAGCACGTCGACGGGCACCACGTCGGCGCCGAACAACAGAAGGACGGTGCGCACGGGCCGCACGAACTCCGCGGCATGCGCCCCCCAGCGCATACGCTTTGCAATCGGCATCGCCGCCACCGCCTGATTGACGATGTCGCCCAGGAGACGGAGGGTGGAGGCGCCCGCTTCGACGCCGCGAAACGCCAGCCACGCCCCCTTGTCGGTGGTCAGGCGCTGCAGTTCGGCGACCGGCACGCCGCAATTGCGCGCGAAGGCCAGCGCCGCGGGGGTGGGCAGGCCGGCGGCGTCGAACGAACCGGTTACCGGCGGTCCGCGTTTCTCCATCTGACGATCCGGCGCCGCCTGCGCGCACTGCAGCACGCGTACCGCCAGACGCCGCGGTGTCGCGAACCGTTGCGCGGGACCGTGCACGACGCCCGCGTGATCCAACCCCTTGACGATGCCCTCCTCGAGCGACCGCGACAGACTCTGCAGCGTGCGCGGGGGCAGTTCCTCGGTGCCGAGTTCGAACAAGAGATCGCGCGCATCCATCACGAACTCCGTGACGGGACGCCGTCGGCCCGTAGCCCTGCCGGGGTCGCCGGCCTGAGCAGAGGAAAGCCGAGCGCCTCGCGGCTCGCCCGATATGCCTCGGCCACGCCCCGGGCGAGGGTGCGCACCCGCAGGATGAAACGCTGCCGCTCCGTCACCGACACGGCATGGCGGGCGTCGAGGAGATTGAAAGAGTGCGATGCCCTGACCATCTGTTCATAGGCCGGCAGCACGAGCTTGTCCTCGAGCAGGGCACGACAGGCCGCCTCGCAGTTGTCGAACTGGGTGGACAGCACCTGGATGTCCGCCTTCTCGAAGCTGTACACGGACTGTTCCACTTCGTTCTGGTGGAAGATATCCCCGTAGGTGATGGCGCCGTGGGGGCCGTCCGTCCAGACGATGTCGTAGATGCTCTCCTTCGCCTGGATGTACATGCCGAGCCGCTCGAGGCCATACGTGATCTCGCCCATCACAGGACGGCAGTCCTGCCCGCCCACCTGCTGAAAATAGGTGAACTGCGACACCTCCATGCCATTCAGCCACACCTCCCAGCCGAGCCCCCAGGCGCCCAGCGTGGGGGACTCCCAATTGTCCTCGACGAAACGGATGTCGTGGGTCAGCAGGTCGAAACCGAGCGCCCGCAACGAGCCCAGATACAGCTCCTGGAAATCGTCGGGCGACGGTTTCATGCAGACCTGGAACTGGTAGTAGTGCTGCAGGCGGAACGGGTTGTCGCCGTAGCGGCCGTCGGTGGGCCGGCGCGAGGGCTGGACGTAGGCGGCGCTCCAGGGCTCGGGGCCCACCGCGCGTAGAAACGTCGCCGTATGAAAAGTCCCGGCCCCCATTTCCATGTCGTAGGGCTGCAGGACGATGCAGCCCAGCTCCGACCAGTAGGTTTGCAGGACGAAGATCAGATCCTGGAAGGTGCGGGGCGGCGCGGGAAGGGCTTTGGCCATCGTGGACTCACGGTGAATGACGGCGGCGAGTATAGCGACGCCGTCCAAGGCGCGCCGGTCCCGATGAGGCGCGAAGAGGAGTGCGCACCCTTATCGATCATGAACAGAAGGCTGGCCGCCAGTCGGATGGAGCGGGAAGTATTACGCACTAAATCAGTGCACAACGCACTGCTTTTGTTCGCTTTTGGTGCCACAATCCGGGCCTGCCCGGTGCAAGTGCTTGATTACGGTACGCCCTCACACTGGCACATTAGCTGCATCGTCCCAGAACCCCGGCGCCGCCGGACCCGCTAGCCAACCCCGTGAGGACGCCAATGACCCCGGCTGATGTTCTAAAGTTGATCAAGGAAAAAGAGGCGAAATTCGCCGATCTTCGCTTTACCGACACCATAGGAAAGGAGCAGCATGTCACCGTGCCGACGCGCCTGGTCGATGAAGGTTTTTTCAAGGATGGAAAAATGTTCGACGGCTCCTCGATCGGCGGCTGGAAGGGCATCAACGAGTCGGACATGATTCTGATGCCGGACCCCTCCACGGCGGTGATCGATCCTTTCTACGAAGAGACGACGGTCAACCTGCGCTGCGACGTCATCGAGCCCATGACCATGCAAGGCTACGAACGCGATCCGCGCTCGCTCGCGAAACGCGCCGAGGCCTATCTCAAGTCGACGGGCGTCGCCGATTCCGCGCTGTTCGGCCCCGAGAACGAGTTCTTCATCTTCGACACCGTCACCTCCAGTTCCAGCATGAACGGCTGCTCCTACGAGGTCGATGCCTACGAGGGTGCCTGGAACTCCAACAAGACCTACGAAGACGGCAACAAGGGACATCGCCCGGGCGTGAAGGGGGGTTATTTCCCCGTGCCCCCGGTGGACGCACAACAGGACATCCGCACCGCCATGTCCATGGCGTGCGAGGAAATGGGTCTGAAATTCGAGGTCCATCATCATGAGGTGGCGACCGCCGGCCAGGGCGAGATCAACGTCGCGGCGAACACGCTGACCAAGAAGGCGGACGAGGTGCAGATCCTCAAGTACGCCCTGCAGAACGTCGCCCACGGGTATGGCAAGACCCTGACGTTCATGCCGAAGCCCATCGTCGGTGACAACGGCAGTGGCATGCACGTGCACATGTCCCTGCAGAAGGACGGCAAGCCGCTGTTCGCCGGCGACAAGTACGGCGGCCTGTCGGACACGGCGCTGTATTACATCGGCGGCATCATCAAGCATGCGCGTGCGTTGAACGCCTTCACCAACGCCAGCACCAACTCGTACAAGCGTCTGGTGCCCGGCTTCGAGGCGCCCGTCAAACTCGCCTACTCGGCGCGCAACCGGTCCGCCTCGATCCGCATCCCCTGGATCTCCAACCCCAAGGGCCGCCGCATCGAAGTGCGTTTTCCGGATGCCACCGCGAATCCTTATTTCGCGTTTGCCGCGATGTTGCTCGCGGGCCTGGACGGGATCTTGAACAAGATCCATCCCGGCGATCCTGCGGACAAGGATCTGTACGATCTGGAGCCCGAGGAAGACAAGAAGATTCCGACGGTCTGCCACTCGCTCGACATGGCGCTCGACTATCTGGACAAGGATCGCGAGTTCCTCAAGGCCGGCGGCGTCTTCACCGACGATCTGATCGACGCCTACATCGAATTGAAGATGAAGGAAGTGACACGCCTGCGCATGACTACTCACCCCATCGAGATCGAGATGTATTACAGCCTTTGAGCCTTCCTGCCATCGCGACCTGAAAGGTGACGGCGGTCACGCCGCCGTCACCCTGGCTTTGTGGTCGAGGGACGATAGGACTATGCTTCCGAGTCATGCACTTACGGCGTTGGTCGATGGCATTCTGGTTGCTCGTCGCAGGGTATGGGCAGGCGGCCGTCGTCTACACGTGGACGGACGCGGCCGGCGTGGTTCACTATTCCGATCACGCCGTACCCGGTGCCACGGTCGTGGTCACGTCGACTCCGAACGGCGGCATCCAGGCAGGACCGAATTCTGCGCCGGTGGCCGCCGAGCGGGCCCGGCAGGAGGCACCCTTGGAGTACACCGAGTTCGCGCTTGCCTCACCGCAGTCCGAACAGGTCTTTTTCACCGACGACGTGGTCTCCGCCACGCTTCGTCTCGAACCGGCTCTGAAGGCACAGCAGGTCGTCTCCTGGACATTGAACGGGCACATGCTGGACGACCGGCCGGATACCGTGTCGATCACGCTGCAGACCCTGCCGCGGGGTACCTACGCCGTGGCGGCGACGGTGACCGACCCGCTCTCGGGAACCGCGCGGACTACGCCGAGCGTGACGTTCTACGTACGCCAACCTTCCGAACTGTCCCCGCAACACAAGAAGTCCTGAACCGCCAGAACGCCCCGGCGGGTTTTTCACTTGGCCGCTGAGCTGCAATTGCGCGCGCTGCGCCTCGAGGGCTTCGAGCTGCTCGACGCCCTGGTGACCAGCGTGTTCGTCCTCAACCAGGACCTGAGCGTCGCCTATCTGAATGCAGCGGCACAGACCCTGCTCGGGCTCGGCGAGAATCAGGCCCTGGGCAGGCGCTTCACGGATCTGGCGCGCGGCGCCGACACCCTGTTGGTTCTGTTCGAGCGCGCTCGATCGGGCGGCGAGGGCGTCGTGCAACGAGAGCTGGCCTGGCCGGCCGCGGGCGGCGTGGACCGTATACTGGATTGCGCGGTGACCCAGATCGCCATCGGCCAGGACGCGCCGCGCTTGTTGCTCGAAATCGAGGACATCACCCAGCATCGACGGCTGACGCGCGAGAATGCGCTCCTGGCACAACTCGGCGGCAGCCGACTCATGGTCCGCCAACTCGCGCACGAGATCAAGAATCCGCT
>CAZZYJ010000116.1:0-9939 GCA_964658215.1 uncultured Steroidobacteraceae bacterium
GGCTATGGATACGGCCGCATTGGGTACGGGTATGGTGGCTTTGGGCGCGGCGGCCTTGCCACGCACGGTCTTGGCCTTCGCCGCCTTGCCCTTGCCGTTCTTGCGGCCCCACTTGCCGAAGGTGCGCACGGGCGCCGCGGCGAGCAGCGTCTGACATTCCTCCAATGTCAGGCTCTTCGGCTCCTTGTCCTTGGGGATCTTGGCATTGCGCTCCTTGTCCGTGATGTAAGGACCGTAGCGGCCGTTCAGCACCTGGATCTTCGCCTCCGGAAAATCCAGGATGAGCCGGTTGGCGTCGGCGATCTCCTTTTCGCGGATGACCTCGAGCGCACGTTCCGGCGTGATCTCGTAAGGATCGTCCGTCTTCAGTGACACGTACTTCGCGCCGTATTTGACGTACGGGCCGAACCGTCCGACGTTGGTCGTGATGTCCTCGCCACTTGCCGTGAGGCCGAGCTTGCGGGGCAGCTTGAACAGCTCCAGGGCCTCGGCATGCGTGATGAGATCCATCTTCTGACCGGGCCGCAGCCCCGCGAAGCGCGGTTTGTCCTCGTCGTCCTTGGTGCCGATCTGCACGAACGGTCCGAAGCGGCCCATGCGCACGGTCATGGGTTTGCCGCTGACGGGATCGGCGCCCAGATCGCGCGCCATCGCCACCTCTTCCCGGCTCACGGAGGTTTCCGTGTGCGTGACGAGTTCGATGAAGGGTTTCCAGAATTTGTCGAGCAGCGGCACCCATTCCTGCTCGCCGCTCGCCACGGCGTCCAGGGAATCCTCCATCCGTGCCGTGAAATCGTAATCCACGTAGGTGGTGAAATACTGCGTCAGGAACCGGCTGACGATCTTGCCGATGTCGGTCGCCGTGAACCGCCGGCTCTCGATTTCTACGTACTCGCGGTCGCGCAGCGTCGAGATGATGGATGCATACGTCGACGGGCGGCCAATGCCGTATTCCTCCAATGCCTTCACCAGCGACGCCTCGGAGAAGCGTGGCGGCGGCTCGGTGAAATGCTGGGTCGGGATGACGCCCACCAGCTTGACTAGGTCCCCCTCCTTCATGGGCGGCAGCACGTGATCGGAGTCGTCCTGGACGACGTCGTCCATGCCCTCCTGATACACGGAGATGTAGCCGGGCTTCACCAACGTGGAACCGTTGGCCCGCAGCACGGTGCGCTGCACGCCCGGCACTGCGTCCGCGGCCGGCGACCCGGCGGCTCCCGCCTGCATCTCCACCGCCACCGTGTCGAATATCGCGGGCGCCATCTGGCAGGCGACGGTGCGTTTCCAAATCAGCGAATACAGGCGGAACTGATCGGGCTCGAGGTGCTTTTCTATGTCGGCGGGCACGATCTCCGCCGCGGTCGGGCGGATCGCCTCGTGGGCTTCCTGCGCGTTCTTCGACTTCGTCTTGTAGACACGGACTTCGTCAGCCAGGCCCTCCTTGCCGTAGAGCTTCACGATCACGTCGCGAATCTGCTCCACCGCTTCCTGAGCCAGGTTCAACGAATCCGTGCGCATGTAGCTGATCAAGCCCACCGCGCCCTCGCCGATGTCCACGCCTTCGTACAGCTGCTGTGCGACCCGCATGGTCTTCTGAGCGCTGAAGCTCAATTTACGCGCGGCTTCCTGCTGTAGCGTCGAGGTCGTGAACGGCGGGGCCGGGTTGCGGCGGCGCTGTTTGCGGTCGATGCCGATGACGGTGAGTTCGCCGCGGGACGTCTCCTGCAGCGCGCGCTCGGCGGCACGTGCCTGTGCTTCGGTCACGAAGGTGAACTGCTCCACCTTGGCGCCGTCGTATTCGACCAGCTTGCCGGGAAAGGTCTGCCGCGAATGTTCGAGCTGGGCGTCGATGGTCCAATACTCGCGCGCGATGAACGCGGCGATCTCGTCCTCGCGTTCGCAGATCATGCGCAATGCGGGACTCTGCACGCGTCCTGCGGACAGGCCGGGGCGGACTTTCTTCCAGAGCAGGGGCGATAGGTTGAACCCCACCAGGAAGTCGAGCGCGCGCCGCGCCTGCTGCGCGTTGACGAGGTCCACCGACAGGGCGCGGGTCTTGGCCATGGCCGCGCGCACCGAGGCCTTGGTGATCTCGTAGAACACGACGCGCTGCACGTCCTTGCCCTCGAGCTGTCCGGCGGCGTTCAGAAGCTCGTACAGATGCCAGGAAATGGCCTCGCCTTCCCGGTCGGGGTCGGTGGCCAGAAACAACGACTTCGCCTTCTTGAGCGCCCGGGAAATGGCGTCGACATGCTTCTGGTTGCGCTCGACCACCTGGTACTTCATCGAGAAATTGTGCTCGGGATCGACCGCGCCCTCCTTGGGCACGAGGTCGCGCACATGACCATACGAGGCGAGCACCTCGAAGTCGGGGCCCAGGTATTTCTTGATGGTCTTCGCCTTCGCCGGCGATTCCACGATGACGAGGTTGATGCTCAAAGTCGTCTAATGCAGCGCGTCGGAGCGCTCTTCGAAGACCAGGTCTTCCATCTGCGCATAGGCCGATTCCTGACCGGGCTGGCTGAACAACACCATGAGCACGACCCACTTGACCTGCTCGATGTCGATTTCGTCCGCCTCGAGCGCCATCAGGCGATCGATGACGAGCTCGCGCTGGTTGCCCGACAGGATGCGGACGTTCTCCAGGTACATGAGATAGCCGCGCACGTCGGTGTCGAGCCGCAGCAGCTCCTGGCCGCTGAAAATGCGCACGGCGCGCGCGGTGGCCTCGGCCACCTTGCCGAGCTGTTCCCCGGACAGCCCGTCCACCCACTCCAACGCCCGCTCGATGTCGGGTTCCGCAAATCCAGCCTTGTCCAATTCGACCTTCAATGTGGCGCGATCTGGCCGAGGTTCATCATCGGCGCTCATGTAATTCTCGAAAAGATAAATGAGCAAATCGAGAACGTTATCTTTCACCTCCGGCTCTCCTGTTGGCGACTCGGGAGTAGCGGCCCCCGGGGGCGGCCTGTACGCGGCCTTCTAACTCGAGGATCAGCATCATCGAGGACACGGCTTCTGGTTTGAATCCGGTACGCACCACCAACACATCGAGGTCCGCGGGATCAAAGCCGACCGCATCTAACAAGATTTTCCGATCCTTGTCCATGCCTGCGGCCCATGTCGGCGCGGCCGCACCGCTCGCAGCGCCGCCCTCGACCGGGACCGACGCGGCGGAAAGGTTCAGTTCCTTGAGGATCTCATATGGCGTTTCGACCAGGGTGGCGCCGGCGCGGATCAAGTCGTGACAGCCCCTGCTGAGGGGATTGTGGATCGAACCTGGAATGGCAAACACCTCACGGCCCTGCTCGTTGGCGAGCCGTGCCGTGATCAAGGAGCCGCTGCGCCGGGCCGCCTCCACCACCAGGGTGCCCAGGCTCAACCCCGCGATCACGCGGTTGCGGCGCGGAAAATTGCCGCGGCGGGGCGGCGTTCCGGGCGGGAATTCGCTGATCAGGGCGCCGCGCCGCTGAATTGTGGCGCTCAGGCTCGCGTTGCAGCGCGGGTAGACCAGATCGATGCCGTTGCCGAGCACGGCGACGGTGACGCCTTCCGCGCGCAACGCACCCACGTGGGCCGCGCTGTCGATGCCTTCGGCCAGGCCGCTGGTGATGCCGAGGCCGTGCGCTGCCAGCACTTCGGCGAATTCACACGCCGTCGCGCGGCCCTGCGGCGTCGGATTGCGGCTGCCGACCACGGCGATCTGCCCCTGAGCCAGCGGCGCAAGGCTCCCGGCCACATACAGTGCCACGGGACAGCCGGACGCCTCGCGCAGCCGGCTCGGGAAACGGGGGTCGTCGAACGGAACCAGGTGATGATCCGCGCCGTCCAGCCAGCGTCTCTCGAGACGGGTCGGCGGCGCGGCGGCGCTGCACAGATAGGCGCACGCCGCGACGGACAAACCGGCCGCCTGCCGCGCCGCGGAAGACGCATGGACCACCGCCGCCGCGCTGCCCAGCAGAGCGATGGCCGCCGAGAGCTCCCCGACGCCGAGCCGTGGAACCCGGGCGAGCGTCAGCCAGGCGGATGGATCGTCGTTGCGGGACATGCCGCGAAGTATGGGCGGGCGCCCACCCCGAAGCTGCCGGCGGATCTGTCGTCTATCGCGAGATTTGACGGCGCGCGCGGTCTGCGGCGCGCGCGGCCTCAAGGGTTCGCGACCCGATCTGCGACGTGGATGATGTCCTTGGCTTCCATGATCAGGCCGTAGCTCATCCGGTCGAAGGTCTTGAACACCATGAACGTGCCCGTGCGCTCGTCGGGCAGTTTGACGTGCCGGGTGAACACGCGTGACATGCCCGAGAGAAAACCATCGTTTTCCGTGTCGCGCACGACGCCACCCGAGTCGAACACCGCGAGCACGTTGCCGGGCGCCAGGCCGTCCCGGGTACCCCGGTTGATGACGACCACCTGGTATTGCCCGACGATGCTGGCGCCGTCGGATACCGCCATGATCTGGCCGTCGATCTTGATGTTCGGCGGGTGAGGGATGAAGTCCAGCGGCACGTCCACGGCACCGGCGAACAGCTTGTCGCCGGGGACGGTTTCGCGGCTCGAGTCGGTCAGGATGAGCGTCACGGGATCACCGTCGCGGGTCACATGTCCCGAACCGGTGTAGATGCCGTTGTAGCCCAGCAGGTGATCGTCCTCGGGGTCGCGCAAGGCATCGCCGACGCGCACGACGTTGTAGTGGGTTCCCAGTTCCACCGGCCCGGCGAAACCGCGGGCATACACGGTGTTGCCGTCGGCCATCACGACATGATTGTCCCGCGTGCCGAGGACGTACGGGGCGGCCTTGATTTGTTCCCTCGACAACACGGAGGGCTTCGACATGAATGCCGCAATGGTCTCGTACGGAATCGTGGTGACCGCGGCGGCGAGCGGCTGACTGCGGACGCGCGGGACGACCCGGGCTGCCTCGCCCCGTTCCAGGCCTCTGCGCTGCAAGGTGACGCGCGGCTTGCCGTCGACGTAGACCAGGCGCAGCGTGTCCCCCGGGTAGATCAGATGCGGATTCTGCACCTGCGGATTCACCTGCCAGATTTCCGGCCAGAACCACGGATCGCGCAGGAACACCTTGGAAATGGCCCACAGGGTATCGCCCCGCTTGACCACGTAGCTTTCCGGCGCATCGGCCGCGAGGGTCAAGGCTCGCGGCGTCGTCACGGACCCGGCACCGGCGGAAGCCGGCCCGCTCATGGCCGTGGCTGCCTCCATGGCGGTACGGCCGTCGCCGACGGCGGCGCCGTCGGGGATCGAATCTTGATTCGTCATCGGCATCGAAGTGGCGAGAGGCCGCTCCGATCGGCAACCCGCGACCAGCGCTGCCGCGACGAAGAGGGCTGTTAGAGGGTGGCCTTGCATAGTTCGCTCCGTGGAGTACTGCCTTATGGTGCCGGGCTGGCTGGTATACTGCCCATCTGCCGCCCAAGACTGGGACATGGCGCCCGTTTTCGCCCCGAACCTGCGTTCGACGCACTGCCTAAGCTGGCATTAAGTCAAGCAGCGGCGGAACTTTAGCAACTATCGTCGGCCCAAAACACGACATCGATCTCACAACTCCCATGACCAAGCTCGCAATTTTGGAGTATCCCGATCCCCGCCTGCGCAAGACGGCCATGCCGGTCGAGCGCGTTGACGACGCGGTAGGTCGACTGGCGGATGACTTGTTGGAAACCATGTATGCCGCGAAGGGCATCGGTCTCGCCGCGACACAGTGCGACGTGCACCGGCGCGTTCTCGTGCTCGACGTGAGCGAGGCGCACGACGAGCCGCTCGTGCTGATCAATCCGCAGATCCTGCATGCCGAGGGAAGCGGCCCGGGCGAGGAGGGCTGTCTGTCGGTGCCGGACATCTACGACAAGATACAACGGGCGACCAAGATCCGCGTGCGCGCGCTGGGACGGGATGGACAGCCCTTCGAGATGGACGCCGAGGGCCTGTTGGGCGTCTGCATCCAGCATGAGATGGATCATCTGCAAGGCAAGTTGTTCGTCGACTATCTCTCCGAGCTCAAACGTCAGCTGATCCGCAGGCGTCTCGAAAAGGAGCGCAGGCAGCGCTCCACCGGGAGCGATGGCCGCGCTTCCGCACCGGCCCTGTAAAGCCTTGAACGACGCTCCAAGGTCCTTGAGGCTGGCGTTCGCCGGCACGCCGGCATTCGCCGTCTGCGCACTCGATGCGCTCGCCCGTTCCCGGCACGTCGTGCGCGCGGTGTTCACGCAGCCGGACCGGCCGGCGGGGCGGGGGCGCGCGTTGCAGTCGAGCGCGGTCAAGCAACGTGCTCTCGCCCTGGGGCTCGACGTTCAGCAGCCCGCCAGCTGCCGGGGAACGGCGATGGAATCCTCGTTGCGCGACCTCGACCTCGATGCCCTGGTGGTGGTCGCCTACGGTTTGATCCTACCGATCCACGTTCTGGCCGCGCCCCGGCTGGGGTGTTTCAACGTGCACGCTTCCCTGCTGCCGCGTTGGCGGGGGGCCGCCCCCATCCAGCGGGCGCTGCTGGCGGGTGACGCGCGGACCGGCGTCACCATCATGCGCATGGAGGCCGGCCTCGACACTGGGCCCGTGCTGACGAGGCAGGAAACCGCCATCACGGCGGAGGACACAGGTCAGACGCTGCACGACCGGCTCGCGGCGATGGGGGGTGAACTTCTCGTCCACGCGCTCGACGGCGTCGCGGACGGGACCAGCCGGGAGACCCCCCAGCCCGCGCTCGGCGTGACCTATGCAGAGAAATTCAGCAAGGCCGAGGCGGCGATCGATTGGGACGCGGACGCGGCGGCCATCCTGCGCAAGGTGCGCGCATTCAATCCCTGGCCCGTCGCCGAAACCCGGCTGGACGGGGTGCAACTTCGCATCTGGGAGGCAGACCTCGCGGCCGACGACGCACGCGGCGTGCCGGGCACCGTACTGGCCGCGGCGGCGTCCGGCATCGAGGTGGCCTGCGGCCGGGGCCGTCTGCGGATCCGCCGGTTGCAGCTCGCCGGTCGCAAGGCGATGCCGGCCGCAGACTTCGTGAAGGCCATGCCTCTCGAGGGCGCGAGGTTCGCGAGCCCATGAGCGGTGCGGCGGTCAGTGCCCGCTCGCTCGCCGCGTACGCGGTGGCCCGCATCCTGCGCGAGGGGGTGACCTTGGAGGCTGCGTTAAAGGATGCATTGGTGGGGGTACCCGACACTCTGGGGCCGTCCGTGCGGTCGTTGAGCTACGGCGCGGTGCGCGGCTATTACCGGCACGAGGCCGTCCTCGGCCGCCTGCTGTCGCAACCGGTGCGCTCGCTGGATGCCCTGGTCCGTGCCCTGCTGTCGGTGGCGCTGTTCGAACTCGAAGATGCGCGCACGCCCGAATATGCCGTCGTCGACGCCGCGGTGAAAACGGCCAAGGCGACCGACGCGACACGTGCCGGGGGCCTGATCAATGCCGTGCTGCGCCGTTATCTGCGCGAGCGCAAGGCGGTGGATGCGGAGGTTGCACGCAGTCCTGCGACCCGGCACGGTGCCCCCATCTGGCTGGCCGACCGGCTGCGCGCCGACTGGCCGGTGCGATGGACACAGTTGTTGGCGGCGGGGGATGCCCAGGCGCCGATGTGGCTGCGGGTCGATGGCCGACGCACCACGGCATCGGCGTACCTCGACACGTTACGTGCGGCAGGCATGGACGGCCGCGTGGAGGATCGCGTGCCCGGCGCCCTCGTGCTCGACACGCCCTGCGACGTGCATCTGCTGCCCGGTTTCGCCGAGGGTTTGGTGTCGGTGCAGGATCTCGGCGCGCAATGCGTGGCCTTTCCGCTGGAGCTCGCAGCGGGGCTGCGGGTGCTGGACGCCTGCGCCGCACCGGGAGGCAAGACTGCGTTGATGGCGGAACGCGAACCCGGGCTCGCCCGGCTGCTGGCGGTGGATATCGACCCGCAACGGCTGGCTCGCGTGCGGGAAAATCTGCTGCGCGGCGCATTGCAGGCGGAACTGGTCGCGGGCGACACGGCGGATCCCGCCGGCTGGTGGGACGGGACGCCCTTCGACCGGATCCTGCTCGACGCACCCTGTTCCGCGCTCGGTGTCATCCGCCGTCATCCGGACATCCGGCTGCGAAAATCGCCCGCTGAGATCGACAAGCTGCCGCTGCTGCAGGCGCGTCTGCTGACTTCCGCCTGGCGCATGCTCGCGCCGGGCGGCCGGCTGGTGTATGCGACCTGTACGGTGACCCGCAGCGAAAATCGCGACGTGCTGGCCGCGTTTCTAGCCGGCACCCCGGATGCGCGCATCGTTGCGGCGCAGAGCTGGCCGGGTTGGCCGGGCTTCGGCGAAGCGGACACCGTGGGCGGCACCCAGATCCTGCCCGGCGAGGCCGGTGCCGACGGCTTCTATTATGCTGCGCTGAGCAGGCAATGACCGCCGGGCGCGCGGCAGCGGCGTCCCTCGAGCTTGCGGCGGCGCGGCGGTGCGGCCTGCTCGGGTTCGGCCCGCTCCGGTGCGCTCTGCTGCTGTGTGCGGGCCTCGTGCTGGCGGGCTGGTCGGCCTGCTGCCCGGCCGACGGTTTGGAGGGACCCTTCGCGGTGCGTTCCGCCGAACTCGAACTCAAGGACAACGTCTACCAGCTCAATGCGCGGCTGCTCATGCCGGTGAGCGACGCCGTGCGGCGCGGGCTGGCGGAAGGCGTGCCACTGATTCTCGAGCTGGACATAGACATCGAACACGTGCGCCAGTTTCTGCCGAATTCTCGCGTCGCCCAGCTGTCCCAGCGATATCACCTGCAGTACAACGCCGTCAGCGCGCGCTACATCGTGCGCAACGACAACAGCGGCCAGCAGGAGTCCTCCGGCTCGCTCGACGCGGCGCTCGAGTCGCTGTCCGACGTGCACAATCTGCCCGTGCTCGACAAATCGCTGATCGCCGCGGACCGCCCCTACGAAGCCAACGTACGCGCCAAGGTCGACTACGGCACGGTGCCCTTCTCGCTGCGCATGTTGATGTTCTGGGTCAACGAATGGCATCGCGAAAGCGATTGGTACACGTGGACGCTGCAGCGGTAGTGCGCAGGTACGGCGCCACGGTGCTCGGCACCCTGGGGCTGGTGCTGTGGCTGGTGGCGTTGTTCCTGCTCGGTTCGGCGGCGCAGAACTCGGCGCAGTTCGAGGGCTGGCTGCCCTGGATTCTGCTGATCAACATCGCGGGTCTGCTGACGCTGTTCGTGCTGCTCGCCGTCAAGCTCACGGGCCTCGTGCGCGACTATCGCCGCCACGTGCCCGGGTCGCGTCTGAAGGGGCGCACCGTCGCGATCTTCAGCGCGCTCGCGGTGGCGCCCATACTCATCGTCTATTACTTCTCGCTGCAGTTCATCAACCGCGGCATCGACAGCTGGTTCGAACTCGAGGTCAGCCAGGGGCTCAAGGACACGCGCGAGCTGTCGCACGCCGCGCTCGAGGTACGCGTGCGCGAGTTCCTCCAGCACACGCAGGTGGTGGCGCACGAACTGTCGCCGCTGCCGGATTTCGAATTGATCGGCACGCTCGACCGCGAGCGCCGCGAGAGCACCGCGTTGGAATTCACGGTGGTGGGGGCCCAGGCCCGTATCATCGCGACCAGTTCGGACCGTCCCATGGACACGCTGCCGGTGCCGGCCACCGACGAGATGATCCTGCAGGTGCGTCGCGGCCGCCCCTACGTGAGCCTGGATACGGATTCGGTCGGCGGCTACGTCATCCGGGCGGCCGCGCAGTTGGAGGGCAACGGCAGCGGCGGCGCGGCACCGCGCGTATTGATCGCGTTGTATCCGGTGCCACAGCAGCTATCGCAGCTCGCCGACACCGTGCAGCGTTCCTACACCCAGTACGCGAACCTGGTGCAGCTGCGTCAGCCGCTCAAATCCACCTTCGTGCTTATTCTGAGCTTCGTCGTGCTGATGTCGCTCATCGCCGCCGTGTACGGTGCCTTCTTCGCCGCG
>CAZZYJ010000117.1:0-4391 GCA_964658215.1 uncultured Steroidobacteraceae bacterium
GGCCCCGGCGTATCGAGTTCGGTGGAATCGATCTCCACCCAGTCCGCCGGCACGCCGCGGCGCAAAAAGGCCGTGCCGCGCAGATCCGTGATCTCTTCGATGGCGCAGCCGTCACGCAGGCGCCGGGCGATCGCGCCGATCTGCCGCTCGGCGTTCCCATACACCAATAAATCGGCCTTCGAATCCACCAGGATGGAGCGGCGCACGTGTTCCGACCAGTAATCGAAATGCGCGATGCGGCGCAGGCTGGCCTCGATGCCGCCGATCACGATGGGAGTGGACTTGAACGCCTCACGCAAGCGCTGCGAATACACGATGACGCTGCGGTCGGGACGCTGCCCGCCGCGGCCGCCCGGCGTATAGGCGTCGTCGCTGCGCACGCGCCGGTCCGACGTGTAGCGGTTCACCATGGAATCCATGTTGCCGCCGGTCACGCCGAAGAACAGCCGCGGCGCGCCCAGCACCTCGAAATCCTGCGTGCCCCGCCAGTCCGGCTGCGCGATGATGCCCACCTTGAAGCCATGGGCTTCGAGCACGCGCCCGATGATGGCCATGCCGAAGCTCGGATGATCCACGTACGCATCGCCCGTCACCACGATCACGTCGCAACGGTCCCAGCCGAGCGACTCCATCTCGGCGCGGCTGGTGGGCAGAAAGGGCGCCGGCTTCGCGCCGGCGGCCTCCTGAGCGGAAAATAACGGGGCGGCCGTTTGCATCGGCGCGATTAGATAGCAATACGGGCGGTATGTACACCCGGCCGACGTCGACCGGGTCTAGCCCACGTCCACCGGGATGTAGATCTGCGCCTGATCGCGCTGTATCAACAGCGCGACGTTGTGCCCGGCCCGGGCCACCTCACGTTTCAGGTCGGCCACGTTGGCCACGTTGGCACCATTGACGCCGAGCACCACGTCGCCCGTCTGCACGCCCGCCGCCGCCGCCGGGCCGGTCACGTCCTGCACCACCAGACGCCCCTTGGTGTGCAGTTCCTGCTGTTCCTCGGGTTTGAGCGAGCGGACCGCCAGACCGAGCTTGCCGCCCAGATCTTCGGCACCCTTGTTACGCGCGTTCGGCGGCGGCGAATCCTCGAGTAGCACGGTCTTCACCGTCACCACGGAGGGTTTCTTGTCGTGCCAGACGCCTATTTTCGCCTCGGTGCCCGGCGTCAATTGCGAGATCACCACCGGCAGATCCGAAGAATGCTCGATGTTAAGCCCGTTGACGCTGGTGATGATGTCCCCCGGCTTGAGGCCGGCCCGCTCCCCGGGGCTGTCGGGTTCCACCGCACTGACCAAGGCGCCGTGCGGGGTGCTCAGACCGAAGGATTGCGCCAGTTGCTGGCCGATGTCCTGCACCGCCACGCCGATGCGGCTGCGGCTCACCTTGCCGTTCTTCAACAACTGGTCCTTCACGTTGAGCGCAACGTCGATGGGGATGGCGAAGGACATGCCCATGTAGCCGCCGGTACGGCTGTAGATCTGTGAATTGATGCCGATCACCTGACCGTCGAGATTGAACAGGGGACCGCCCGAGTTGCCCGGGTTGACCGCAGCATCCGTCTGGATGAAATTGACATACGAGCTGCCGCTGTCGTCCGGCAGGGTGCGGCCGAGCGCACTGACCACGCCCGCCGTCACGCTGTTCTCGAAACCGAACGGCGAGCCGATGGCGATGGCCCACTGGCCGGGACGGACCTTCGAGGGGTCGCCGAAGTGCACGAACGGCAACCCGGTGGCGGCGATCTTGATCAGCGCCACGTCGCTGCGCTTGTCGACGCCCACCACTTTGGCCGCGAACTCGCGCCGGTCGGTGAGTTTGACGGTGACCTCGGACGCATCCGCGACCACGTGCGCGTTGGTCAGCACGTAGCCGTCGGCGCTGACGATGAATCCGGACCCGATGCCATGGGCCGGCTGCTGGCGCTCCGGCGCCGGCATCTGGAAGCGGTGAAAAAACTGCGACAACGGATCGTCGCCGCCGCCCTCGCCCTCCTCGCCCGGGGCGCCCGCCGCGGGTTGTTTGCGGGCCTTTTCGGTCACGCTGATGTTGACCACCGCGGCACCGCTTTCGGCGACCAGCCCGGAAAAATCAGGCAACCCGGTGACCCGCGCGGAAGCGGGTGCCGCGGACGTGGGCACCGGCGCGGCCAGCGGGGGCGGCGCGCTCGGCGCGTCGGCATGGGAACGCTCGTGCGCGACGACGACCACGAACACGCCCGCCACCGCGGCCAGCGACCAAGTTCTGATGCTTCCCATGGAACGACTCCTCGAAAAAACGATTATCGAATTGCAACCCAGGACCGCTTACTGGGGATCTGGTTGCACATTTCCAGCCTTATCCGCTCAATTTTGAAGGTAACACCCTTCCCGCGCCCGAACTGTGAAATCCGCAGGATTACAGCCGGTGCGTGAACGGCTAATCTAGGCAGCATGGCAGATGCGACCGGGCCGATTATATGGGTGGTGGGCGGCGACCCCAAACGTATCCCCGGGTTGGATTCCTCGCCCGCCAGCCTCGGGTCCAGGGCCCAGGTGATTCCGGTGCAGGTTCCCCTGCCCGGGTCCCTCGCCCCCCTCCTGCGCGCCGGCATGCCGATGGTGGTGGTCGTGCCGGTCGACTTCGCCGCCGAGAGCTCCGCCGCGAGCGGCCTCGACGTCGTAACGCGGCTGCTGCGCATTCAGCCGTCCCTGCATTGCGTCGTCATCGCCGAACACGGCAACGAACGGGCCGCCGTGCGCGCCCTGCAATGCGGCGCCAAGGATTACCTGCCCACGACGCGCATGACCCGCGGCACGCTGTCGAAACTCGTCGGGGACGTCCTGGCCAGGCGCACGCCCGGCGACCCTGCGCCGACGGACACCAAGGCCGGTGCCGGGCAGGCACCGCCGCGGGAGGTGCCCGGCTACGTCCTCAGGCGGGAAATTTCGAGCAGCAACTTCTCGTCGGTATTTCTGGCGCGCAGCGAACGCCTCGGGCGCGACGTTGCGCTCAAGATCATGAGCCGCGGCTCTTCGCCGCGCGAACTGGAGGACGCCGAACGCTTGCGACGCGAATACGACATCATTTCCAGCATCTCACACCGCGCCATCGCCGACATCTACGAGCATGGGATGCTGCCGGATCACCAGTACCTGGCGTTGGAGTACATCCCGGGCGGCGCGTTGCGCGAGCGGCTGCGCCAACCCCTCAGCATCGATGAGAGCCTGTACTACCTGCGTGCGATCGCAGAGGCGCTGCGCGTCATTCACAGTTTCGGCATCACGCACGGCGACCTCAAACCCGCGAACGTGATGCTGCGCGAGGACGATTCGCCCGTGCTCATCGACTTCGGACTGGCACGCCGCACCCTCGACGATGCCGGCACCACCGGCGCAGGCCAGGTGCTGGGTTCGCCGTACTACATCAGCCCGGAGCAGTCGCAGGGCTTCGAGGTCGATGCCCGCACCGACCTCTACAGCCTGGGCGTCATCTTCCACGAAATGCTGACCGGCGCGCGGCCCTATACGGGACGCAGCGCCATGGCCATCATGGCCCAGCATGCCGGTGCGCCGGTGCCGAAGCTGCCGCCCCAAGCCGGCCGCCAACAGGCGCTGCTGGACCGTCTCATGGCGAAACGCCTGACGGACCGCTATGCCTCGGCGGACGAACTACTCGCCGACCTCGGGCCCATGACGGCGGCGGTCGCGTAGCTCCCGGCAGGGTGCCGGGCCGCGGCGCGGACTTCGACTATACTCGCGCCATGAAACAAGCACTCTCCCCGGCCTCCCTCGACACGCTCTTCCGCACCGCCCGCTCGTACAACCGGTGGTCGAACGAGCCGGTGCCCGAGACCACGCTGAGGGCGCTCTACGACCTCGTGAAGCTCGGCCCCACGTCGGTCAATTGCTGTCCCGCACGCTTCGTGTTCGTCGCCGGCGCCACCGCCAGGGCGACGCTCGCGCAATGCGTGAGTTCCGGCAACGTGATCAAGGTCGAACAGGCGCCGGTCACCGTCGTGATCGGCATGGACGAGAAGTTCTACGAGAAAGTCCCCTTCCTGTTTCCGCAGCGACCGCAGGCGGCGGACTTGTTCAAGGATCCCGCCCTCGCCAGAACGCACATGCTGCGCAATGCCTCCCTGCAGGCGGGGTATCTGATCATGGCGGCCCGCTCGCTCGGTCTGGACTGCGGGCCCATGTCGGGCTTCAATCCCGAGAAGCTCGACGCCGCGTTCTTCGCGGAAACGTCGGTCAAGTCCAACCTGATCTGCGCCCTGGGCGTCGGCACGACCGAGGCGCTGCAGCCGCGCAATCCACGGCTGTCCTTCGAGGAGGCGTGCCGGGTCGTCTAGTCGGCGCCGGGATCGTCCGGACGGCACACGCTCTCTCCACCCCACGCGCGGCGCGCAGAAA
>CAZZYJ010000117.1:4401-9879 GCA_964658215.1 uncultured Steroidobacteraceae bacterium
TGCGCGCCACCGCGGCTCGAAGACGCGTAAAATTCGGGGTTTGCGAGGAGGCGATGATGTACGACAACCGGCAGTTCTACATAGACGGGGCGTGGGTCGACCCGGTCGTCGCCAAGGACTTCGAGGTCATCAATCCCGCCACCGAGGCGGTGGCGGGATTGATTTCCCTCGGTGGCGCCGGCGATGTCGAGCGTGCGGTCGCGGCCGCGCGGCGCGCCTTCGATGCGTATTCGCGCACCACCCCGGCCGACCGTCTCGCCCTGCTGGAACGGGTGCTCGTCGCGTATCGGGCCCACTACGAAGCCATCGCCCACGCCATCTCGACGGAGATGGGCGCCCCGGTGACGCTGGCCCGCGGCTCTCAGACGCGCATCGGCGTGGGCCACATCGAAGCGATGCTCGATGTGCTGAAGACGTTCAAGTTCGAGGAGCGGCGCGGCAACACCCGCCTGCTGCAGGAACCGGTGGGCGTGTGCGCGCTCATCACTCCGTGGAACTGGCCCATGAATCAGGTGGCGGCGAAAGTCGTGCCGGCGCTCGCCGCCGGCTGCACGATGGTGCTCAAACCCTCCGAGTATTCGCCGTTCAGCGCCATCCTCTGGGCAAGGGTCATGCACGAGGCCGGCGTCCCGGCCGGTGTGTTCAACATGATCAACGGCGACGGCGTGGATGTGGGCGCCCCGCTCGCCACGCATCGCGACGTGGACATGGTGTCCTTCACGGGCTCGACGCGCGCCGGCACGGAGGTGGCGCGCGGCGCCGCCGCCTCGGTCAAGCGCGTCCATCAGGAACTCGGCGGTAAATCTCCCAACGTGCTGCTGGACGATGCCG
Organism: uncultured Steroidobacteraceae bacterium; assembly: GCA_964658215.1. Taxonomy (GTDB): domain Bacteria; phylum Pseudomonadota; class Gammaproteobacteria; order Steroidobacterales; family Steroidobacteraceae; genus Bog-1198. The sequence goes on from CAZZYJ010000117.1 coordinate 5,233, forward strand.
ATTTCGACGAGGCCGTGAAGCAGGGCGTGCTGCACGTCTTCCAGAATTCCGGTCAGTCGTGCAATGCGCCCACCCGCATGCTGGTGCCCGCGGGGCGCCTGGCGGAGGTGGAGGTCATCGCGAAACGGGTGGCCGCCACCGTCGTGGTGGGTGATCCCACCGTCGCCGCCACCGCCGTCGGGCCCGTCGTCTCCAAGCTGCAGTTCGAACGGGTCGAACGCTTGATCGAAAAGGGCATCGAGGAAGGCGCCCGCGTCGTCACCGGTGGCCTGGGTCGCCCCGAGGGACTGGACGTCGGTTATTTCGTGAAGCCCACCATATTTTCCGACGTGCGCAACGACATGACGATCGCGCGCGAAGAAATCTTCGGGCCGGTGCTGTGCATCCTGCCCTACGAGTCGGAAGAAGATGCCCTGCGGATCGCCAACGATACGCCATACGGTCTCGCCGCCTATGTATGGTCCAAGGATCTGACGCGCGCCCGCCGGGTGGGCAACCGGATCCGCGCGGGTCAGGTGGCCGTGAACGGAGCGTCCGGGGACATGAAGACCCCGTTCGGCGGGTTCAAGATGTCGGGCAACGGGCGGGAGTACGGGGAATTCGGCCTGCACGATTTCCTGGAGGTCAAGGCAGTGATCGGCACGGACGCCGCATGAGACTGCCGGCGAGCGGTGGCTGATATTCACGTACTGCGCCTCGAGGATCTCGGCAAGCGACATGCCGCCGACCGTCCGCCTCTCTTCGAGCGGCTGACCCTCGATCTGCGCGCCGGCGAGTACGTCGCCGTGATGGGCGAGTCCGGCGTGGGAAAATCGACCCTGCTGAACCTGCTCGCCGGACTCGACTCCCCCGACACCGGGCGAGTGCTGCTCGAGGGCATCGATCTGGGGGCCTTGGACGACGACGCCGCCACGCTCCTGCGCCGCCGCGCGGTGGGCTTCGTCTTCCAGGCATTTCACGTGCTGCCGTATCTGTCCGTCGAACAGAATGTCGCCCTGCCCCTGGAATTGTTGGGCGTCCCCGATCCGCAGCGTTCGCGACGCACCGCGGAAATGCTCGATGCGGTCGGCATCGGCGCATTGGCGCGGCGCTATGCACGGGAGTTGTCGGGAGGCGAGGTGCAGCGCGTCGCCATCGCACGGGCATTGGTGCACCGGCCCCGGCTGCTCCTCGCGGACGAACCCACCGGCAACCTGGATCCGCGCAGTGCGGCACAAATCCTCGCGTTGCTGCGCGAGCAGATCAAGGCGAACGACGCGGCGGGCATCTTGATCACGCACTCGCGCACCGCGGCCGACACCGCCGACCGCATCCTGAGGCTCGACGCGCAGGGCCTCGCACCGTTGCCGGAGCATGCATGAGGGCTGCGCTGACGCCGGGCCGCGACGGCCGGGCGGCTGCCTTCACCGTGTGGCGCATCCTCTTGGTGGCCCAGCTGCGCGAACAGCCCGTGCGCTTGGCGGTGACGCTGCTCGCCATCGCGCTCGGCGTGGCGCTCGGCGCGTCGGTGTATTTGGTCAACGGCGCCGCGCTCAACGAGTTCGGACTCGCCACCAAACGGCTGGTAGGCGAATCCGACGTCGTCGTGCGCGGTCCCCGCGAAGGATTTGCAGAGAGCCTCTACCCCCGTCTGGCGCGCGACCCCGCCGTGGCCGCCGCGAGTCCGGTGCTCGAACTGGAGGTCGCACTGCCGGGCCGGCGCGACACGCTCAAGGTGTTGGGACTCGACCCGTTCGTGGCCGCCGCGCTGCAGCCCGCGCTGCTCGGCGACATCGCGCAGGGCATCTTCGATCTGTTCCAGAGCGACGGCATCTACCTGAGCGGCAGCGCCGCGCAGCAGTTGCACGTCGGGCGCGGCGACCACTTCGACGTCCAGGTGGGCAGCATGCCCAAGACCCTGCACGTGCTCGGCATCCTGTCCGAAGCCACGTACAGCCAGGCTCTCGGGGTCATGGACATCGCCTCTGCGCAGTGGGCCTTCGACGCGGTGGGTCGTCTGAATCGCATCGACCTGCGCTTGCGGGCGGGAACGCCGGTGGAGGCCTATCGCCGGGAACTCGCCGGGCGGCTGCCCCCCGGCGTGCTCGCCGTGGCGCCGCAGGTGGAGCGTGACCGCGCCGTCACCGTGACGCGCGCCTACCGCGTTAACCTCAACATGCTGGCCCTGGTGTCGCTGTGGACCGGTGCGTTCCTGGTGTTCTCCACCCAGTCGCTGTCGGTCCTGCGCAGGCGCCGCTCGCTCGCCCTGCTGCGTGCGCTGGGCGTCACGCGCGGAGAATTGCAGCGCGCCTTGATCGGCGAAGGCGTGGCGCTCGGCGCGGCCGGCTCTCTGGTCGGGATACTCCTCGGCATCGTCTTCGCCGCCGTCATGCTGCGCCTGCTGACGGGCGATCTCGGCAACGGTCAGCTGCGCACCGTCGGCGCGTCGCTGCATTCGGCGCTGCCGCCGCTGCTCGCGTTCTTTTTGATCGGCACCGGCGTGGCGAGCGTCGGCGCCTGGGTGCCCGCGCGCGACGCGGCGCATCAACCGACGGCGAAGTCGCTCAAGGGCGGTGACGGCGATTACGCCGCGGCCGCCGGCACGAGCTGGCGCCTCGGCGCGGTGCTGTTGATGGCGGGCGCCGGGCTGGCCTGGCTGCCGCCCATCGGCGGATTGCCCGTCTTCGGCTATGCCGCGGTCGGCGCCCTGCTGTTTGGGGCCGTGCTCATGGTGCCGTCGCTGACGGTCTGGATCCTGAAGCTCACTCCCCGTACGACGCGCGTCGTCCTCGATACTGCCATCGCTCAGATGCGCGAGAACGTCGGCTTGTCCACGCTGAGCCTGGCCTCCATCATCGTGAGCTTCAGCCTGATGGTGGCGATGGCCATCATGGTGTACTCGTTCCGGGTGTCGTTCGATCATTGGCTCGGCAAATTGCTGCCGGCGGACGTGCAGCTACGCGAACCCCTGGGCAACGACACGGCTTATTGGAACAGCGCCGACCAGGCGCGCATCGCCACCGTACCCGGCGTGTCGCGCATCGAGTTTCGGCGCGTCCGGCAGATGCTGCTCGATCCGGCGCGTCCGGCCATCACGCTCATCGCGCGCGGCACGACGACCGCGCGCACGGCGCAGGAGCTGCCGCTGGTGAAGAGCATGAAGGCGGCGCCGGGGGATCCGCTGCCGCCCGTGTGGATTTCCGAAGCCTTTCAGGATTTGTACGGCTATCCGCTCGGCGGCACCCTGCGCCTGCCACTCGGCGGTCACACCCCCGAGTTTCGCATCGTCGGCGTATGGCGGGACTACGCACGCGCCTTCGGTGCGGCGGTCGTCGCATTGCCCGACTATGCCCGCATGACGGGCGATCTCAGCGCCACCGAGGCGTCCGTGTGGCTCGACGGCTCGCTCACCGCCACGGCGGTCGAAGCGGCGCTGCGCAGCCGTTTCCCACGCGGCGATTCGCTCGAAATCATGACCAGCACCACCCTGCGCGAGCGCTCGCTGCAGATATTCGACCGAGCCTTCGCCATCACCTATGCGCTCGAAGCCATCGCCGTCGTCATCGGTCTCACCGGCGTGAGTTTCGCCGCCAGTTCGACGGCGCTGGCCCGCCGTTCGGAATTCGGGATGTTGCGGCACATCGGCATGTTGCGCAAACAGGTGCTCGGCATGCTCGCGAGCGAAGGTCTGCTCATGAGCGTGTTCGGCGTGCTCTACGGGCTGGCACTGGGCGCGACGCTCAGCCTGGTGCTCGTGTACGTGATCAACCGGCAATCCTTCAACTGGAGCATCGACCTCGCGGTGCCGGCCTGGCAGCTCGGACTGCTCAGCATCACGCTCATCGCGGCGGCCGCGCTGACGGCGGTGTGGAGCGGCCGGGCCGCCATGAGCCAGGACGCGGTGCGCGCCGTACGGGAGGATTGGTGAAGATCCTGTGGTTGCTCGCCGCCGCGGTGTGGGCCGCCATCGCCGCCGCCGCGACATCATCCGCGGCAACATCCTCCACGGCGAGCGCGGCCACCGCCACCGCGACCGCCACCGTGACGAACACCGCCGCGGCGACCGCCACCGAGTACGCCGCCGTCACGCCGGGACGCAGCCTCGTGTTTCCGCGCGACTACGGCAGCCACCCACAGTTTCGCACCGAATGGTGGTATGTCACCGGCTGGTTGACGACGCCGGCGGGCGAATCGCTCGGCTTCCAGGTCACGTTCTTCCGCACCCGACCGCCCGGAGATCCGGCCAATCCGAGCGCTTTCGCACCGCGGCAGCTGCTGGTCGCGCATTGCGCGATCAGCGATCCCAAACGCGGCAGGCTGTGGCAGGACCAGCGCATCCGGCGCGCCGGCCTCGGACTCGCGCAGGCCTCCGAGTCCGACACCGAGGTCTGGATCGACCAGTGGTCGCTGGCCCGGCACGGCGCCGAGGGCTACCGCACGGACGTCACGGCGGACGAATTCGCCCTGCATCTGACCTTGGTCGACACCCAGCCCGCCCTGTTGAACGGCGCCTCGGGCTTGAGCCGCAAAGGGCCTGCCCCAACTGCCGCCAGCTACTACTACAGCCTGCCGCACATGAAGGTGGCCGGCACCCTCCTGCGCGCGGGCAGATCGAGCGCGGTGGACGGCGAAGCGTGGTTCGACCACGAATGGTCGAGCGAATATCTG
>CAZZYJ010000118.1:0-9872 GCA_964658215.1 uncultured Steroidobacteraceae bacterium
TGCGCGGCCGGCGCGCGTGGGTACCCGCGGCGGGTGCGCGGCCGGCGCGCGTGGGTACCCGCGACGGGTTCGGCGGCCGGCGGGCGAGGGCGAAATGATCGAAAACATAGGCCGAGGTTTGCTTTGAAACGACTCGCTGACGCGTCGCCCCCGGGCCTCGTGTTCCTTCTGTGTCTGGTGACGGCCATCTTCGAGGGCGCGGACAACGTCTCGCTCGGCCTCGCCGCGCCGCGCATCGCCCGGGAGCTCGGCCTGCACCCGGCGCAGATCGGGCTCGCGCTGAGCGCGAGCCTGCTGGGTCTGATGCTCGGATCGTTTCTCGGCGGGCGATTGGCGGACCGCATCGGCCGCAAGCGGGTGCTGGTGATGTCCATGCTCACCCTCGGCCTGTTTTCGCTCGCCACCACGGTCGCCCGCGAGCTGAACGTCCTGCTGACGTTGCGGCTGCTGGTGGGCCTCGGCATCGGCGGTGCCTTCCCCATCCTCATCGCCATGGCGAGCGAGGCGAGCAGCCCGGGTCGCCGTGCGGCGGCGATCGGGCTGGTGTATTGCGGCAACCCCGTCGGCGCGGCGCTGTTGTCCCTGCTCATGAGTGTGTTGGGCGCCCAGGTCGACTGGCGGGTGATCTTCTACGTGGGAGGCATCGGTCCGCTGCTGCTCGCGCCGCTGCTGATCGCCTTCCTGCCCGAGTCCGCGGCCTTCCGCGCGGCGCGCACCCAGCTGTCGGGTTCGCGGCCCGTGGCGCGCGTGGGCGAGGTGTTGTTCGGCGAGGGCAGACTGGCCGCCACCGTGCTGCTGTGGGTGAGCTGCGCGTTTACGCTGTTCGTCGTCTACCTGCTCCTGAACTGGATTCCGTCCCTGATGTTGGGCAAGGGTCTGAGCGGTCCGCAGGGTGCCATGGTGGCGATGACGCTCAACCTGGGCGGTGCCGCCGGTGTGCTGGTGTTCGGCACCCTCGTCGACCGGGGGTACCAGAAGCGAGCCATCCTCGGCTGCTATCTCGTGCTGTTGCTCGCGCTGGCGGGACTCGCGGCGTTCAACGCCTATGCCGTCATGTTGCTGTTCGCAGGCTTTGCCGGCCTGTCCATGCTCGGCAGCCAGCTCGTGTTGTATTCACTCGCCGCGGATTACTACCCGACCCTGTGTCGCGGAACGGGCCTCGGCGCAATGGTGTCGGTGGGACGCGTGGGTGCCGTGACCGCGCCCTACGCCGCAGGCATCCTGCTGTCGGCGGGCTACAACGCCACCGCGGTGCTGTACACGGCGGTGGCGTGCGTGTTCATCGCCGCCGCGCTCGCCACCGCGCTGCTGACCCTGCCGGGCGCGGCGGTCAGGCACGCAGCATGAGCGGGGGCGCGTCCGGCATGTCCTACCGTCCGCTCGAGCGCATCGAGGTGGTCGCCATGATCGGTGCCGGCTCGGTGGGCCGCAGCTGGGCCGCCCTGTACCTGGCCTGCGGCTACCGGGTGGTCGCCACCGATCCCAGTCCCGGCTTCGAGGAGGGCATGCGCGAATTCATCGCCGCGGCCTGGGATTCGCTGCGCCGGCTGCACCCCGCCGCCGACGCCGTGGCGCCCCTGTCGCGGCTGACCTTCGCGGCATCGCCCGCCGAGGCCGCGCGTGCGGCCGATCTCGTGCAGGAAAATGCGCCGGAGGATCCGCCGCTCAAGCGCCGGCTCATGGCCGAACTCGACGCGGCGACGGCGCCCGACTGCCTGATCTTGTCGAGCACCGGTGGCATCGGTCCCACGCTGCTGCAGGCGCAGTGTCGTCACCCGGGGCGGATCGTCGTGGCCCATCCGTTCAATCCGCCGCACATCGTGCCGCTGGTCGAGATCGTGGGCGGCGCCGCCACCGATCCTGCGGCGGTGCAGTGGACCAAGTCCTTCATGCTGAAGCTCGGCAAGCGGCCTATCGTGCTGCGGCGCGAAGTTCCGGGGCACCTCGCCAACCGGCTGCAGGCGGCGTTGTTGCGCGAAGCCTTCCACTGCCTCGTGGAGGACGTCGCGTCGGCGCAGGAGATCGACGATGCCGTGCGTTACGGTCTCGGCCTGCGCTGGGCGTTGATGGGCGGCCTGCTGACCTTCCATCTCGCCGGTGGCCCCGGCGGCGCGACGCATACGTTGGAGCTCGCCGCCGACGCCTACGAGCGCTGGTGGGCCGATCTCGGCGACATCCACCTCACGCCCGACGTGTGCGCCAAGATCATCGCCGGCACGGCCGAGATCGCCGGCGACCGCTCGATCGGCGAGTGGATCCGCTGGCGCGACGAACAACTGGTCGACCTCATCCGGCGCGGCGCCGCAGCGGAGTCTCATTCATGACGCAGATCCCCGACGTGTTGCTGGTGAGACAGGACGGCCCCGTGCTGCACCTGACCTTGAACCGTCCCGCCAAGCGCAACGCTCTGAACGATGCGCTGGCGTCGCGGCTCGAGGAGCTGCTGGCGGGCCTCGACAAGTCCGTGCGGGCCATCCTCCTCGACGCGAACGGGCCGCATTTCTGCGCCGGGCTCGATCTGTCGGAACAGAAGGACCGCGGTCCGCTCGACGTGCATCAGGTGTCCCGGCGCTGGCACGCCATCAAGGAACGCCTGCAGTTCGGGCCGCCGCTCATCGCCTCCCTGCACGGCGGCGTGATCGGCGGCGGTTTCGAGCTCGCGGCCACCGCCCACGTGCGCATCGCCGATCGAACCACTTATTTCCAGCTGCCCGAGGGAAGGCGCGGCCTCTTCATCGGCGGCGGCGGCAGCGTGCGCATCAGCCGGCTCATCGGCGTCAGCCGCATGACCGAGCTCATGCTCACCGGCCGGCCGGTCGATGCCGACCAGGGCGAGCGCATCGGGCTCATCCACCGTCTGGTGCCCGACGGCACGGCCGATGCCGCCGCGCTCGAGACGGCACATGCGGTCGCCGCCAACGCGCCCCTGGTGAATTATCTGATCGTCAACGCGCTGCCGCGCATCGCCGACATGGGGGCGAGCGACGGGCTGTTCACGGAAAGCCTGGCGGCCAGTTTGTCGCACGCCTCCTCGCACGCGCACGACGGCATGCAGGAGTTCTTGACCCGCCGTGCCGCGAGCGCCGAAGGCAGCCGCGACGGCGCATTGCCCGTGGAGAAATCCTCATGAATAGATTCGATCCGGCCGTGCAGGAGTTTCAGTGGCTGCTCTGGAACGTGATCGGGACACACGACGTGCTCGCCCTGAGCGGCGTCGAGGGTCTCGATCGCGACACCGTGGATCAGCTGCTGACCGCCGCGGGTGAATTCATCGACAGCGACATCGCGCCGTTGAGCGACGCGTCCGACCGGGTGGGTTCGCGGCTCGAAGCGGGCCGGGTGGTCACGCCGCCCGGCTGGCGTGAGGCGTACCGGGCGTGGTGCGAGAACGGCTGGCCGTCCTTGAGCATGCCGCAGACGCACGGCGGGCAGGGCATGCCGTTCGTTCTGCAGGCGTGTCTCGCCACCATGCTGGGCGGGGCTGACCTAGGCTTCGCCATGGTCGCCGTCTCGGCTCGTGGCGCGGGGTCGGTGTTGCTCGCACATGCCGAGCCCGACCTCGCCGCGTTGTGCGTGCCGCGGCTCGCGAGCGGCGAGTGGACCGCCACCATCGCCATCACGGAAGCCCAGGCGGGATCGGACGTGGGTTTGATCACCACCAAGGCCACGCCGCGCGCCGACGGCCGATATACCCTGACCGGCTCGAAGATCTTCATCTCCGGGGGCGATCACGACCTCACCGAACAAATCCTGCACGTGGTGCTCGCCCGCGCCGAGGGCGGCGCGCCCGGGGTCAAGGGCTTGAGCTTGTTCCTGGTGCCGAGCCGTCATTTCACCGCGGGCGGCGAACTGCTCGGACGCAACGGCGTGGCGGTGTCGCGGCTCGAGGAAAAGATGGGCCTGCACGGCTCGCCCACCTGCGTGCTGGATTTCGCCGGTGCCGAAGGGGTGCTGATAGGCGCCGAGGGCGCCGGGCTCGCGAATCTCTTCACCATGATGAACGAGCTGCGCATCGAGGTCGCGCTCAACGCGGTGGGCGTCAGCGCGTCCGCGACGGCGCATGCCATCGCCTACGCCGCCGAACGCCGGCAGGGCCGCACCCCGGGCGGTCCCGCGACGGTGTACATCGGCCAGCATCCCGACGTGCAGCGCATGCTGCTCATCATGCGCGCGCTGACCGACGGCGGCAGGGCGCTGATACTCGAAGCCGCCCGCAACATCGATCTGGCGCGCCGCGCCGGCACGCCGGCCGCGCGCGAGGACGCCCGTGCGCGGCTCGACTGGCTGCTGCCCTTGTGCAAGGCGACGCTCTCCGACAATGCGGTCGACATCGCCAATCTCGGCATCCAGGTCCGCGGCGGCCACGGCTTCGTGCGCGATGCCGGCGCGGAGCAGTTCCTGCGCGACGTGCGCGTGCTGCCCATCTACGAGGGCACGAACGGCATCCACGCCATCGACCTCGTGACGCGCAAGCTGCAGCGCGGCGGCGGGCGGCCGTATCATCTCTTCGTGGCGGACGTGCGCGCCGACCTGCTGGCGTTCGCCGACCGCGCGGATCTTGCTGACGTCCGCGGCGCCGTGCAGCGGGGTCTCGAGATACTCGAAGGTGTCTCGGTCAGGCTCATCGAGTGCGGGCCGGGCGGCGAGCCGGGCACGTTGTTCGGTGCCAAGGCCTACATGGATCTCGCCGGCCGCGTCGCCATGGCCTGGATGTGGCTGCGCATGGCCGCGGCGTGCACCGCGGCGGATGCCGCGAGCCGCGAGCGGCGCTCGCTCGCGAGCTTCTTCGCGAGCTACTACGAGCCCGAGTTCCTCCTGCATGCCGCCCGCGTGGGCACCGCGTTGGAACATTCCAATTTTTCCTCCCGTGCGGCCTGACGCCGTGCGGGCCGACGCCCGACGAGAAATCAACCGACCAAGGAGTTGCACATGGCAAGCCGTAAAGTCATCGTAACGATCGCGCCCACGGGCGGCATGGCGAAGAAATCCCAGAACCCCCACCTGCCGACGCAGCCGCGCGAGATCGCCGCCGACGTGCACCGCTGTTACGACGCGGGCGCGAGCGTGGTCGCGGTGCATGCGCGCCGCCCCGACGACGGCGCGACGTGCGATGCCGCCATCTACGGCGAGATCAACAGCCTGATCCGCGCCAACGGCTGCGACATCGTCATCAACAACTCCACCGGCGGCGGGGTCGACGGCGACATGACGCGCAAGGCGGCGAACGGCTACTGGGAAATCCTCTGGGAGGAGCGGCTGAAGGGGCTGGAGGCCGGCGCCGAGATGTGCACGCTCGACTCGCACACCATCGTCGCGAGTTTCGGCGGCCAGGAACTGCTGCTCAACACGGCGCCGTCGCGCTGCCTGGAACTCGCGCAGAAGATGCAGCAGAAGGGCATCAAGCCCGAGTGGGAGGTGTTCAATCCCGCGCACATCCTGCAGGACGCCACCGCACTGATCAAGGCAGGCTACGATCAGCATCCGTTCTTCAACATCGTGTTGAACTGCGACCGCGCGTTCCAGGGCGCGCTGCCCTACACGCCGAAGATCCTGCAGATGATGGTCGACCTGCTGCCGGAGAACACGACGTTCTGCACCAGCGGCATCGGTCCCGCGCAGCTGCCGGCGGCCGTCAACACCCTGCTCCTCGGCGGCCACGTGCGCGTCGGGCTCGAGGACAACCTGTTCTACGAGAAGGGCGTGCCCGCCACCAACATCCAGCTGGTCGAACGCATGGTGCGCATCGTGCGCGAGATGGGCATGGAGCCGGCGAGCGCCGCGGAGGCGCGCGAGATCATCGGCCTCGCGCCGCTGCGCGCCGCACGCAGGGCGGTCCCGGCGCCCGCGCAAAGCGCCGCCTGACCCCCCGCCCCGCGCGCAACCGCAATGAACGAGAACTCCAGGAGCAGTCAGATCCGCCGTTTGTTCCGGCCCGCCTCCATCGCCATCGTCGGCGCCTCGACCTCCTTCGAGAAGGCCGGATCGCAGCTGGTGCATGCACTGCGCGAATTCAAGGGCGACGTGTATCCCATCAACCCCACGGCGGCCGAGATTCAGGGTCTCAAGGCCTATCCGAATCTCGCCTCGCTGCCGCGTTCACCGGACCTGGTGGCCATGGCCGTGCCGGCCTCCGTGACGCCCGCCGTCATGCGCGAGGCCGCCGCGGCCCATGCCGGCGGCGCCTTGATCATCGGCGGCGGTTTCGCCGAAACGGGGGAGCAGGGCGCGGCGCTGCAGGCGCGGATGCTGGCGGAGGCGCGCGCCGGCGGCGTGCGCCTGCTCGGGCCGAACACCTCGGGGTTCTTCGATCCCGCGCGCGGCTGCTACGCGACCTTCGCGCCCGGCACGGACACCATCGGCGCCGGCTCGGTGGCCATCATCGCGCAATCCGGCGGCGTGAATCTGACGTTGTCGTTCCTGCTCGCACGCGCCGGCGCCGGCGTCAGCATGGCGGTGGGCCTCGGCAATGCCGCCGACGTGACTGCTGCCGACGTGCTGGAGTTCCTCCTCGAGGATGCGGCGACGCGGGTGATCGGTCTGCATCTGGAAGGCGTCATGGACGGGCGGCTGCTGTACGACACGCTGCGCCGCGTGACGCCGGTCAAGCCCGTGGTGGTGCTCACCGTCGGCCGCGCCGACAGCGGCGAGTTCGCGCAGTCGCACACGGGCGCGCTGCTCGGTGGCTATGAGCTCAAGGTCTGCGCATTGCGCCAGGCGGGTGCGGTGGTGGTCGACACCACCGAGGCCCTGGTCGACGCGTGCGCGGCCTTGTCGCTGGTGAGGCTCGCGCCGCAGCCGAACCCCGGGGTCGCGCTCGTCACCGGCCAGGCGGGTCCCGGGCTGCTCATCATCGACAATCTGCGCGCCGCCGGGGTCAGCCTGCCGGCGCTCGGCGAGACCGCCTTCGGCAGGGTCTGCACCCTGCTGCCGCCGCTCACCTTCATGAAGAACCCGGTGGACACGGGCCGGCCTTCGCCGCAGTTCGGGGCGGTGCTCGACGCCGTGGCGGAGGACCCCGGGATCGATCTGGTCTGCGTCTCGGCGCTGAACGAGCCCGACGTGCTCGACGTGCCCGCGGTGCTGGGCCGGGCCGCCGCCAAGACGCACAAGCCGTTCCTGTACTGCGGCATGGGCGCCGCCGGTCTGTTCGAGCAGGTGCTCACAGCCACGCGCGCACAGAGCGTGCCGGCCTACGGCTCGCCCGAGCGCCTGGTGGGTGCCGTGATCGCGCTGGTGGAGGACGCCCGGTTGCGCGCCCGTCCCGCGCCGTCGGCCGCCAACACGGCCCGGCTGCCCGCCGGCTTCGCCGTGCCCGCCGCAGCCCTCGACGAAGTGGCCGCCAAGGCGTTGCTCGAGCGCGCGGGACTGCAGACACCGACGCGCAGGGTGTGCGGCAGCCGGGCGGAGGCGGCCGCCGCGCTCGCCGCCCACGGCAAAGCCATGGTGGTCAAGGTGGTGGACGAGGCCATTTTGCACAAGACCGCGGTCGGCGGCGTGCACGTCAACGTGCGCACGCCGCAGGAACTCGCGCGCGCGCTCGATCGCATCGACGCCATTCCCGGGCCCGCGCGCCCGTACCTGCTCGAGGAGATGGCGCCGCCCGGACTCGAGCTCATCGTCGGCGCCGTGCGCGACCGCAGTTTCGGCCCCGTGGTGCTGGTGGGCCTCGGCGGTACGCTCGCCGAGGCGGTGAAGGACGTCAGCCGGCGGCTGGCTCCCATCACGTCGGCGGATGCCGAGGAGATGCTCGGCGAGCTGCGCGGCCACGCCCTGCTCGACGGCTGGCGCGGCGCACCCGCGGTGAGCCGGGCGGCCATCATCGAGGCCATGCTCGCCCTGTCCGCCATCATCGTGGCGAACCCTGCGGTGACCGAGATCGAGATCAATCCTTTCCGGGCGTATCCCGAGCGCGGCCTCGTGCTCGACGCGCTGATCGTGCAAAAAATCTAGTTGGCGGGCGGCGGCGTGCGCTTGGAGGACAACAGCAGCCGCCCGTTCAAGTTCACGCCGTCGAGGGCGGCGACTTCCAACAGCGCCTCGAAGGGGGCGCGCAGGTCCGCCCGGCCATCGAGTTCGCGCAGCCGCGCGCGGTTCGTGAACAGCTCCGCGGTCTCCCGCACACCCTCGTCGCGCGTGCCGGAGATCACCATCACGACGTTGCCCTCGGGCCCGCGAAACGTCGAAAAGAATCCATAATCGCGATAGGGGGATGCCTCGCCCGAGGTCTTCGGTTCGCCGAGGTTCTGACTGGCGGTCTGGCTGACGAAATGTTTCTTCGACGGCAGGTCGACGAGTTCGTCGTACGAGTCGCCCACGGCGAAGCGCGACGCCGCGAATACGAGGTCCTTGAGGATGCCCATGCCGCTCAGATAGCCGATGTAGACGATGTCGGCGGACCTCAGCATGCCGGGCGTCAGGTCCGACATCATGGTGACGCCGATCTGCCGATCGCTTCCCGACAACAGCGGCATCACGTCGCGCAGGGCGAACGCCACCGCCGTGGGCATGTAGCGCAGACCCACGTCGATGTAGCGGTCCGCCTCCTCCGGATGTCCCTTGAGATAGCGGTCGAGGTCGCTCTTCGAATTCACCGAATACTCGCGGATCAGGCGCTTCACCTCCATGGACGCATCGGTTTCGCCGACCAGGTAATAGTCGCCGACGGCGATGACGATGGGACGGTCGCTCTCGCGCACCCACGACCACAACGCGTTGCCGCGCACCTGATCGAGCTCGGATCTCGGTGCGCGCAGCCACAGTCCCGCGCACAGTCCCAACAGCGCCGCGCACGCCATCGCCGCGAACACCGCCGGCCGCCGCAACGAAGCGCGCGGCGTCGCGACGACGCTCTGCGGTGCAGATTCCGCCGCCGGCACCGTACCAGTCGCCACGAGGCGGTACTCGCCCCGCGGGATGTGCAGGATCGTGCCTTGGCCACCCCGGTCCTTGTAGAAATCGGCGAGGACACGCCGCAGTTTGTGAATGTAGACGCGCACCAGGGCGTCCTGCGAGACGTCGAAGCGGGCGTCCTTGCCGAACACGCCCATGGCAATCGCGATCTCCTTCGGTGCGCGCCCGGCGAGTGAATTCTCGACCAGGTAATCGAACAACTGCAGAAGGCGGGTGTCGCCGAGCACGCCGCTCGCGCGAATCCGCGCCGCTTCGTCCTGCAGTTCAGTATTGGGGTCTACGGGCATGGATCTTCAGGGCTCATTATCGCGGGGGCGGCCGCCCTGGGGGGAGGATTTTAGCGTTATGCTTGCGGTGAAGCGAGCCGCCGTGGGAAATCGGGTATGCACGAAGTCGAGTGTGTCGTCATCGGTGCGGGCGTGATCGGTCTTGCCGTCGCCCGCGCTCTGGCGCTGCAAAACCGCGAGGTCGTCGTCCTCGAACGCGAGCGCAGTTTCGGCACGCAGAGCAGTTCGCACAACAGCGAGGTGATCCATGCGGGGATCCACTACGCGCCGGGGTCGCTCAAGGCGGCGACCTGCGTGGCCGGCCGGGAGCTGCTGTACCGCTACCTCGAGGCGCGCGGCCTCGCACACCGCCGCTGCGGCAAACTCATCGTTGCCGCCGTCGCGGACCAGCTCCCGCAGCTCGACGCGCTCGCGGCCACGGCGCGCGCCAGCGGCGTTCTTCTCGAGCGACTGGACGCCGTGCACGCGAGCCGTCTGGAGCCGAACCTTGCCTGTGCCGGCGCGCTGTGGTCGCCCTCGACCGGCATCCTCGACGGGCATGCCTACATGGTGTCCCTGTTGGGCGATGCGCAACGCGGCGGCGCGCTGGTGGCCTATGGCGCCACGCTAGCCGCCATCACCCCGACGGGGGCAGGTTTCGAGCTCGGGCTCGCGGGCGGGCAGATGCCGGACCTG
>CAZZYJ010000119.1:0-9833 GCA_964658215.1 uncultured Steroidobacteraceae bacterium
GGCAGCGGTTCGAAGCGCGCAGCGGCGCGCGCATCGACGGTGAACTCGATCGCAGGACGCACGCCGGCGGGCAGGGGCCGGCGATGGCTTTCATCGTCCCATTGCACTACGTAGTTGTCCTGGGCCCGGATGATGGCGAGACCGTCGAAGTAATGCGCGCGCGCCAGCAGCCGAAGATTCGCGACATGCTGCGGGATGGCCCGGCTCGCAAGCTCGATCACCACCCGCCCGCGCGGCAGCTCGAGATACAGGAGGTCGTCGGGGTCCGGCACCCGCCAGTCCGCGGGCGGCGAGTCCGCGAGCAGCTCCGCCACCGTGACGGGCTTCGCCTCGACCACCGCGATCGAGCCCAGGCCGAGCGCCACCACGCACGCGAGGCACGCCACCCAGCGGCCCGTCGGCCCGCAAATACGCTGTCTGTTAACGGCACGTCTCCCGATCGAGGTGTTCCCTCTTTCGCATAGTACCTGGCTCGGCCGCAGCGGCCCGGCTGTAATTCGCAGCATCAGGTCCCGCAACGGCGCTGCGTCTGTGTGCGTGTTGCCGGTCGCCACCCACCCAGAAAATAAACCGACAAGCGGATACGCGCAGCTGGAGGCGCCATTGAAGAAAGGGCACCCCGTATTTATGATCGGGGAGCGATAGCCGGATAAATAGTCAAACCGCGTCGAGGGATGTCAATGCCGAAATACAGCAGCGGCCTGCCGCTGAGCTTGTGTGCGCTCGTGGTTTCGATCTTGAGTCTGGCGACAGCCGCTGCCGTGCACGGTCAGGGCCAGAGTTCCCCGGCGGACGAATCGTCGGCGCTCGCCGAGGTCGTCGTCACCGGCACCTCGATCAAGGGCCTCAACGCGGAAACCGCGCTGCCGGTTCAGGTATTGCGGCAGGAGGACATCGCGCGAACCGGCGCGACCACGGTCGAAGAACTGTTCCGTCAAATCAGTGCTGCGGCGAGTGCCGGTACCACCGTCGCCGCGCAGGCAAGCGGTTTTCAGACGGGATCTATTTCCACCCTCTCGCTGCGCGGTCTCGGCAGCGCACGTACGCTGGTGCTCATCAACGGCCGCCGATCGGCCGTCTATGGCGGCGGATCCTCCGGCGCGGCGGGCTCCTCGGTCGACATCAGCGCCATCCCCGTGGCGGCGATCGAGCGGGTCGAGATCCTCAAGGACGGCGCGTCCGCCGTCTACGGCAGTGACGCGATTGCCGGTGTGGTGAACTTCATCCTGCGCTCGGATTACCAGGGGCTGCAGGTCGCTGCCGGCGCCGGTACGCCGACTCGCGGCGGCGGGGCCCAGGAGGAGCACGTCTCCCTCTATGGTGGTGTGGGCGATCTGAGGACCGATCGCTACAACGTGGGACTGGGGCTCAATTTCGAGCACATGACGGCACTGGCCGGCAAAGACAGGGCGTTCGCCTCGCGCTACGCTCCGCAATACGGCAATGATGTGACCTCCAGCTTCAGTTTTCCGGCCAACGTGGCGCTGCCGGGCGGCAAGACGGTCAATCCGAGTGCTCCGAATTGCGGTCCGGCCTCGATCAACGACGTCAATTATTCCGGCAGATGCCGCTTCGACAACTCGTCCGACGACTCGCTCGATCCGGAACAGACCCGGTTGAGCGCTCTGCTGAATGCGAGCCTGGTGCTCTCGGACGCCGCCACGCTGTACGGTGAAGGAGGCTTCTCGGAGGTGAAGACGACGACGACGGTGCAACCCGTGCCGCTCGCGTACTCAAATTCCATCCTGCCCGGCAATCCCTACTATGCCTACCTGGGGAACCTGCTCGCGACCCAGTATCCGAACTATCACAATCCGGCGGTCACGGCGGGAACCGGCGCGTTCTTGTTGCCGCCGACGAGCCCGTATTATCCGACGGCGTTCGCGGCCGCGAACGGCGTGGCCGGCCAGCCGCTCAACATCATTTATCGTGATGCGGCGAACGGCCTGCGGCAGACCGAGGATATCGCCGACACGTCGCGGCTGGTGGCGGGGGTCAAGGGCAGCGCGGCGGGCTGGGATTACGATACCGCGCTGCTCTTCAGCGAGGTACAGGTGAAGGAGAACCTGCTCGCGGGATATCCTTTGTACTCGAAGATCATGCCGCTGCTCGACTCCGGCGTGATCAACCCGTTCGGTCCGACCACCGACCCTGCGGCCCTGGCGGCGGCCAAGGCCGCCGAATTCGTGGGCGAGGATTTCTCCAGCCGCACCTCCATCGTCAGCCTCAACGGCACTGCGGGTCACACCCTCGTGGACCTGCCCGCAGGACCTCTGAAGGCGGCGGTCGGTGCGGAACTTCGGCGCGAATCCTATGCGTTCAACCCCGCGGCGGCGGTACAAACCGGCGACATCGCCGGGCAGGGTGGCAATGAGCTGCCGGAATCGGCATCGCGCAACATCGAGTCGGCGTTCCTGGAGTTCAACGCGCCGCTCGCGACCGGCCTCGACGCCGACGCGGCGGTACGTTACGACCATTATCAGCGCATCGGCAGCACCGTCAACCCCAAGGGGTCGCTGCGCTGGCAGCCCGCGACGTGGGGGCTCATCCGCGCCTCGGCAGGGACCGGCTTCCGGGCTCCCTCGCTCACCGACCTGTACGCCTCGCAGGCCACCAGCGTGACCTCGAACGGCACCCGGGATCCGATTCAATGCCCGACCTTCAACGCGAACAATGCCGCGTGCAGCGCCCAGTTCACCACCGTCACCGGCGGTAACCCGAACTTGAAGCCGGAGAAATCAACGACGTTGACGCTTGGCACGGTGTTGCAGCCGGTGCGTAATCTCACGATCGATCTGGATTCGTTTTGGATCTACCTCAGGAACCAGATCGTGGTCGGCGGCCTGGGCTACAGCACGATACTGCAAAATGCGCAGACCGCAACCCAGTTCGCGAACTTGATCACGCGCAACGCGCAGGGACAAATCGTATCGATCAGCCAGACCAACGCCAACCTGTTCAAATCGTCGGTGAGCGGTCTCGACGTGGATGCGAAGTACGGCTTGGATTTGCGCGATGCCGGGCACCTGACCCTGCTCGGCAACGGCACCTACTTCTACAAGTACGCCACCCAGAACGCGAACGGCAGCTGGTCGGGCCAGCTCGATCAGGGCTTGAATCAGATCGGCGGACTGGTCTCGCGCTTCCGCTACAACGCCACGGCCGTGTACGACATCGGCGCCTGGGATGCGTCGGTCACCCAGAACTGGCAGAAAAAATACCACGACATCCCGTCGAGCGTGACGCAGGCGGGACGCGAGGTTTCCGCCTACGACACCGTGGATGCGCAAGTGTCGTACACCGGACTGAGGTCGTTCAAGTTCACGGCGGGAGCCAGGAATGTGTTCGACAAGAATCCGCCGTATGCCAATTACGCAGCCTCCGCAAACAACTTCGTCGGCGGCTACGATCTGGCCTACGGCGATCCGCGCGGACGGTTCGTTTACGTGAACGTGGCCTACACGCTGCGATGAGCTGGAGCGCATGCGCCGCGAGCGGTGAATGTAGAGAGGGGCCAGCCGAAGCGTTCGCAGAGCATCATGCAGGATGTCACCGAGCGGTTTAGGAGCAACGAGGCGTCGCGTCGTCATCATCAGGGCGAAGTCCCGAATATAGGTTGTCACTTGACAACCTTAAATCGATTGCGTACGCTCTCACACGCACCTATGCAGCGTCCAAAGCATCCGAATAAGGAAATCGACGATGCCGTTCGACACGCCGAGAGAAACGGCTGGCGAATCAAAATAGGCGGTAGCCATGCCTGGGGCAAGATTTATTGTCCTTATAACGATAAGGACTGCCGCTGCGGTGAATTTTGCATCACAAGCGTTTGGAGTACACCCAGAAACGCTGGTAGTCATTCACGGCAGTTGAAGCGGGTGGTGGACAACTGCAAGAAACACAAGCAGCGAGCGGATGCTGCGAAGATCAAACAGAAATCGGAGTGAGCGATGGATTACGAATTCACGTTGAAATTCAAGCTTGCCGTCGATGATACGGATATAGACGAGTTTATCGAACGTCTGGCTGACGCCGGCTGCGACGATGCGGTGGTGGGTACAGGTCAGCCCGGTCGAATCGCTTTGAACTTCACGCGTGACTCGGCGTCTGCAGAGCAAGCTATCCTCGCCGCTCTCACGGATGTGAAGAAAGCCGTTCCGGAAGCCACGCTTCTCGAAGTCGCTCCGGATTTCGTCGGACTGACCGATGTCGCAGAACTTGTGTGCGTCAGCCGACAGAACATGCGAAAACTCATGTTGGCGCACCCCCTCAGCTTTCCTGCTCCACTTCACGAGGGGAGCGCTGCGCTCTGGCACCTGGCGCCCGTATTGCAGTGGCTCAAAGCTCGGGACGGCTATCGCATCGAACAGTCGCTGCTCGACGTCGCTGCCATCGCGATGCAGATCAACCTCGCCAAAGAGGCGAAACAGATTGAAAAGCGCGTGCAGCGCGCAGTACTCGATCTGGTTGCGTGACTTCCGCTTTTGGCGTGCCTGCCGCGGCGTACAGTATCGTCCAAGCGCGCGCCGCTCAATATATCGAGACCTTTGCTTCTGGCTATCGTTCGCGAACCAAGAAATGGGTCCTTAACATTGAAAGATCGACTGAGCGTGTGGTTGAGAGATCTGAGCCCGATCCCCTTCGTTGCGCTCGTCGTGGTCGCCTCGTTTTTGGTTCTCGTGCCTTACGCGCTCTTTTATTGATGCTCATCCCCGGGCTCACTCCTGGGCTGGGATCGTAGATTCCACAAGGGGATATTTTCGTCCAAATTGGGGGGCGGTAGACCGTTTCTTTTGGTTTTCGCAGCTCATGCACTACGCAATGCTATCTCCCTTGCCTCCATTGCGCTGGGGCTTGCCAAGGTTTCTTAGAGATTTGACGGCATGATCTCGACCTCCGGGCCAGTGCCATCAAGAGTGCCGACCGCCGAGGATGGCGGGCCTGGCCGAGTTGTCGGCCGCCACCTCCGGCGGCCGACCCACCCTTAGCCCTTCAAAACCGGGCGCCGACGGCGACGCCGAACGTCTGCAGATCGCCGTAGCTGATGCGGTTGGTGTAGAACGCGCCGCTCGCGTTCGAGATGATGTAATCGACGTAGTGTTTGTCGAGCACGTTGTTGCCGTACAAGGAGGCGTTCCAGCGGCCGTCGGCGCTGTCCACACCGAGCGTGACGTTGAAGAGATTGTAGCCGCCCTGCGACGCGTCGGGATCGTCCTGGTTGAACTGCACCCGGCTGCGGTAGGCGTCGTTGGCCTGGACGTAGCCACGCCATTGGGCGGTGAGTGGATGCTCGTAGCGGGCGGTGACGTTCAAGGTGGCCTTCGGCGCATTGAGCAGGGGTTTGCCGTCGAGATTCTGCACCCCGCCGACGCAGCCCTGGGCGGCGGTCTCGCCCGAGAAGCAGCTGGAGTTCTTGAAATCGGTGTAACGCGCATTGTCGTAGTTGACGCTGCCCGTGAGGCTCAACTCCGGCGTGACGAGCCAGCTCGCGTCGAGGTCGACGCCCGAGGTGGTCAGCTGACGCGCGTTCTGGGTGACGAACACCAGTCCCGGGCCGGGCACGCGCACCGACGTCTGGAAGTTGTCGAAGATCTCGTTGAACACGGCGAGGTTCGCGGTGACGCGGCGGTCGAACCACTGCGACTTTAAACCCACCTCGTAGGCGTGGACGATCTCGGGCTTGACGATGCCGTGGTTGGCGAGCGCGAGCGAGGCGGCCGTGGTGCTCACGCCGAAGGCGACGCCCGGGCCCTTGTAGCCGCGTGAGGCAGTGGCATACAGCATGGCGTCGGGCGTGAACTGGTACTGCAGTCCGGTGCGCCAGGACGTGTCGTTGTACGAGGTGCCGACGGAGGTGGCGTAGGGCCCGAACGAGGCGCCGGGCGCGGTGAGGAAGCTCGCGGCGGGGGCGGGCGTCAGAAAGCTCCGGTTCATCGATTCGTTCACCTTGTCGGTGGACTGGCGCACGCCGGCGATGAAGTGCAGTTTCGACGTGATGTCGAACGTGGCCTCGCCGAAGCCCGCGTAGTTCTCGTTCTTGAGGCTGGCCTCGAAGTCGTCGTTCACGGGCGCGGGCAGGTTGAAACCGATGCCGAAGTCCTCGTGCAGCTTGAGGCGGAAGTTGAACACGCCGACCACGTAGCGCAGGCGCGCGGCCGCGGGCGAGGTGTAGTGGATCTCCTCGGTGAGCTGGTCGTAGTGCACCGTGTCCTGGTTCTTGGTCTGCTGGTTGTACGGATTGTCGGTGGGGTACGGATCGAACGGGTTGTCGTTCTTGATGTCGCGGTAGGAGACCAGGGTGGTGAGCGTGCCGTCGCCGATCGAATAGTCGGCCTGTCCGGTGTAGGCGCCGGTGTTGCCCTTGTCGTAGTACGGCAGGGCGAGACCGCGCGCGGTGTGATTCTCGGCGGAGGGCACGGTGCCGTGGGCGAGTTCCCAGGCCTCGATGGCGGCACCCGCATTGGCTGCCGTGAACTTGTCTGGCGCAAACGCGCGCAGCGTGTAGGCGGGGCCGTTCTCGTCATGGCTGGTCCATTCGCCGGTGAAATTCAGATCGAGTGCGTCCACCGGTTTCCAGCGGGCCTTGAAGCGCGCGCCGCCGCTGTTCTGATCACCCATGTCCTGGCCCGTGTTGACCTCGTGGATGGGACCGTCGTGCGAGAACTTCCAGGCGCTCAGACGGATGGCCGAATCCTCGGTCAGCGGCAGGTTGACGGTGCCGGTGTATTGCCGGTCGTTCAACGAGCCGAACGAGGCGCGCAGAATGGTCTCGGTCTTGCCGAGTTCGGGCAGGTTGGTGACGATGTTGATGAGGCCGGCCGAGGCGTTCTTGCCGAACAGCATCCCCTGCGGCCCTTTGAGCGCTTCCACGCGCTGGATGTCGACGAGGTCCGCCACCGCGCCGATGGGGCGCGCGATCGGTACGCCGTCGAAGGCGACGCCCACGGATTGTTCGAGCCCGTAGCCGTTGGCGCTGGTGTACACGCCGCGCATGCTGAAGGTGCTGTTGCCGGCGGTGCTCGCGGGATTGAATTGCAGGCCGGGCACCAAGCGCTTGAGGTCGGAAGTGTTCGACAAGTTCTCGGCCTGCAGCGCCGCCTGGGAGACGACGGATACGGACAAGGGGACGTTTTGGATGTTCTCGCTGCGCTTGGTGGCCGTGACGACGACCTCGTCCAACGTGGTCGAGCCGGCGTCAGCGACTGCACCCGCGGCCTGGGCCGCGCCGCCCCAGAAGGACGCTGCGCTCATCACGCCCGCGAGACATCCGCCGGCGGTGTGCCGGGCCATCGTTTTGTTTATTCTCATTGCCAACTCCCTGAAGTGTTTTTATCTGATCATTGTGGTGCGTGGTAGGACTGGCGCCCCTCCGGGGTCACTTGGATACGGCCGTCTTCACAGATGTATTCGATCTGTGCGTCGTTGCTGCGCCGGAACACCGATTTGAACGTGAACGGTTTGTAGTACAGGACGGGGTCGTCGATTTCGATGAGATCGACCAGCGTGTCGGGGTCGGTGCGCGAGAGGCGCTCGATCACCTTGAGCGCGGCGCTGTGCGGCAGGCCGGTGAAGTTCAAGGTGGTTTCCTCGCGCAGGGCCACGGTCTCGATCAGCAGGGTCTTGCCTTCCCAGCGGCCGATGGAGTGGCCCATGAAGCTCGGCAGCAGCTCGTCCGGATGTTTGCCGTTCATGTAGATGGCGCGAAATTCCCAGCCTTCCTCGAGCAGGATGGCGATGAAGTCAGGCGTCTGCACGAAGCGGAGCAGGTACGGCGGCGCGCCCATCATGTTCTGCGGCGTGCCGAGCGGCAGGCACTTCGCGGTGGTGTTGGCGAACACGTTCGACGTCTCGCCCATGGCCACCCGCTCCCGGTACACCTTCTCGGCGGCCGGCTTCAATGGAATCGGGGTGCCGTCCGCGAGCGTGAATACCTTGCTGGTGGAGGGGTTCTCGGTACGCGAGATGAAATTGCTCGCGTTGTAGTCGCGGTGCCAGACGCCGGTGAAATCGTCGGGCATCGAGGCCGCGGGCGGCGCTGCGCGGGGTGCGGCGGTGACGGCGGGGGCGGCGGCCGATGCGGCGCCGGCGCTGCCCGTGATGGAGGAAGCGGCGGTCGCCGCAGCCGGCGCGGCGGCGGCGATGGCGGGCCACGGCGTGACGGCAAGGGCCACCACGAGCGCACCCCATCCGGTCCCCTGACGAGCAAAAACTCCCACGCGAGGTGTCCCCTCTGTTTGTTTGATCCGACCCTTCCCCCAGCCCGGCTATTGTGTCGGCTGCGGACCTGGAAAGTCAAATTTCTCAATAAACGCGAATTTTGCTGCTCTTACGGTTGGGGGGCTTTCTAGGGGATCCCGTCTGGCTCTCAATACTTGTAGCCGAACGTGACGCCGTAGGTGCGCGGGGCGTTCAGCCGCACCAGCGTGCTCAGGGTGCTGGTCTGCAGAAATTCGGCGACCTGGGTATTGGTGAGATTGCGGCCCCAGAGGCGCACGGTGAAATGCTCGCGGGGCGCGGTGTAGAGCACCGAGGCGCTCAGCAGGCTGTAGGCGGGCTGGCGCAGGCGGTTGTCGGGCTCGGTGAAATAGCCGGCGTTGTACGAGTAGGTGCTGGCGAACTCGTAACGGCCGTGCGCGGTGGGCAGGCGGTATTCGGGCGTGAGCGAGGCGGAAAAATCGGGGGCCTGGGGCAGATGGTTGCCGGTGGCGCTGCCGGCGGTCTGCGAGTAGCCACCCAGGGGCAGTGCGGCGGACAGCACGGCGTTCGGGAAGGGGCCGAACACCGCGTGCAACCACTCGGTGCCTGCGCTCAGCGAGAACCGCTCGGTGATCTTGAGGTCGGCGTCGGCGTCGACGCCGTTCACGCGGGCGCTGGGTCCGTTGTAGAGCACGTTGAAGGTGCCGGCGATCTGGCTGACTTGGATGTTCTGGTAGTCGTAGTGGAACACCTCGGCGTTCAGGCGCAGGCGGCGATCGAGCAGCGTGCTCTTCACGCCGGCCTCGTACGCAGTGAGGGTTTCGGGTTTGAAGGCGGGATTGGTGAAGGAGCTCAAGTTGAAGCCGCCGCTCTTGAAGCCGCGGCTGGCGGAGACGTAGGCGAGCACGTCCTGCGACAGTTTTTGATCGAGGGCGGCGCGCCAGGTGACGACATTGTTCTCGGTGCTGATCTCGCGCGGCGCGGTGCCGGGGCTGAAGTCGGTGCCGGTGACGTCGGCACCGTCCAACAGCGTGAAGGACTGCTCCTGATGCAGGCTGCGATGCTCGCGCGTGTAGCGGCCGCCGAGCGTCAGGCGGGTGGCCTCGGTGAGCGCGTAACTGCCCTGGGCGTACGCCGAGTAGGAGTCGGTTTTTTGTCGAGCGAGGCTGCTCTGGCCCAGAAATCCCGTGGCAGGCTGCAGGATGGGTCCGTAGCTCTCGACCAGGTCGAGGGCATCCTGGGCGTGGTAATAATATAACCCGCCGGTCCATTCGACGGTGCCTCCCGTGGGCGAGGCCAGCTGCAGCTCCTCGCTGACCTGCCAGTTCGACGGATCGTAGACCACGGTGATCAGCGGCAGCGGCGTGCCGTCAGCATCGAGCGCGGGATTGGTGGACGACGCGTTGCGGTAGCCTGTGAGACTGGTGAGGGTGGCGAAACCGAGGCCCTGCTCCAGGCGGGCGGTGAGGCCGTAGGAACGCGAGGTCTCGGTGGGCAGGGCGTCCTCGTTGATGTCCCAGCCCGCGGGGCTGGGCGTGACGGGGCCGAACAAGCTTCCCTCGCCGGTGACGGGGCGCGTCGTGGTGAGGCCGACGGTGCGATTGCGTTCGTAGTCGGCGATGAGCTGCACGGTGGTG
>CAZZYJ010000120.1:0-9826 GCA_964658215.1 uncultured Steroidobacteraceae bacterium
CCGCCGCATGACCTGGTGCTGCGGACCGCTGTCCCGCCGCGCGCTGCTCCGGCAGGGGATCCAACGCCCGCGCCAGCACGTCCTCGATCTTTTCGGCCCAGACGAATTCAAGGCGGGCCCGCACGGTCTCGGGGATGTCCTCGAGGTCGCGGCGGTTGCGCGCGGGCAGGATCACCGTGCGGATCCCGGCACGGGCCGCGGCGACGACCTTCTCCTTGATGCCGCCGACCGGGAGCACCACGCCGCGCAGACTGATCTCGCCCGTCATGGCGACGTCGGCGCGCACGGTACGCCGGGTGAGCAGCGAGGCGAGCGACGTGGCCATCGCCACGCCGGCACTCGGGCCGTCCTTCGGAATGGCGCCCGCCGGGACGTGGATGTGCAGATCACAGTTCTCCAGCAACGCAGGATCGATACCGAGCCGGTCGGCCTGGGTCTTGACCAGGGTCACGGCGGCCTGGGCGCTTTCCTTCATCACCTCGCCCAGCTGCCCGGTCAGGATCAGCTTGCCGTTGCCCTTCACGCGGCTCGCTTCGATGAACAGGATGTCCCCGCCCGCCGGCGTCCAGGCGAGCCCCGTGGCGACGCCGGGCACGCTGGTGCGCAGCGCGACGTCGTTCTCGAAGCGCGCCGCGCCGAGCACGCCGGGGACGTCGTCCGCATCGATGGCGACGCTCGCGACCCGGCCCGATGCGATGCTGACCGCGGCATTGCGCAGCAGGGCGCCAATCTGACGTTCCAGACCGCGTACGCCGGCTTCCCGGGTGTAGTCGACGATGAGGCGGCGCAGCGCGGGGTCGCTCACCCGGACCTGGTCCGCGCTCAGCCCGTTGGCCGCGAGCTGCCGCGCGAGCAGGTAGCGCCGGGCGATCTGCAGCTTCTCCTCCTCGGAATAACCGCTCAGTTCGATCACTTCCATGCGGTCGCGCAGCGGTGCGGGGATGGCATCCAGCACGTTTGCGGTGCCGATGAAGAGCACCTTGGACAGGTCGAAGGGGAGCGCCAGGTAGTTGTCGCGGAAGGTGTCGTTCTGTTCCGGATCGAGCACCTCGAGCAGCGCCGAGAACGGGTCGCCCTGATGACTCGCGGACAGCTTGTCGACCTCGTCCAGCATGAGCACCGGGTTGCGCCGGCCGGCCTTGCGCAGGGCCTGGGCGATGTTGCCCGGCAAGGAGCCGAGGTAGGTACGCCGGTGCCCGCGGATCTCCGCTTCGTCGTGGACGCCCCCCAGGCTCACGCGTTTGAACGTGAGGCCGAGTGCCTTGGCGATGCTCTGACCGAGCGAGGTCTTGCCCACACCGGGGGGACCGACGAAGCAGAGGATGGGACTGCGCCCCTGGGGGTTGAGCTTGCGCACGGCCAGGAACTCGAGTATGCGCCGCTTGACCTTGTCGAGCCCGTAATGGTCCTCGTCGAGGATGGCGCGTGCGCGCTCGATGTCGTGCTGCTCGGGATCGATCTTCGACCACGGCATCGCGATCAGCCAGTCGAGATAGTTGCGCGTCATCGAGTACTCGGCCGCGCCCTCCGGCATGCGTTCGAGGCGGGTGAGTTCGCGCTGCGCCTGCTCCGCCGCCTCCGGCGGCATGGCAGCCTCCTCGATGGCCTTCTTCAATTCCTCGATTTCGGCGCCGGAGTTCTCGGTATCACCCAGCTCCTTCTGGATCTGGCGCAGCCGCTCGCGCAGCACGGCTTCCTTCTGGCGGCCGTCGAAGGCCTCGCGCGTGCGTTCGTCGATCTGCCGCGACACCTTCAGCACCTCGATGCGCTGATTGAGGAGGGCGAGCACGCGGTCCAGGCGCGCCTTCAGGTCGAAGGTGCCGAGGATGAGCTGCTTGTCGGCGGATTTGAGGTCCATGAAACTCACCACCACGTCGGCGAGCGTCGCCACCGAGCCGATGCTGCGGATGGCATTGGCGAGCTCCGCCGGGGTTTGCGGCAGGAGCTGCAGGGCCTCCAACGCGCGCTCACGCAGCGTGATGCCGCGCGCTTCGATGTCGCGGTCGGCCACGGTGCTCTCGTGATAGGGCTCGATGCGGGCGACGATGAACGGCTCGTGACTCACGTAGTCGAGCACGGTGAAGCGCTGCTCGCCCTGCACGATGAGGTGATGGGAGCCGTCCGCGGCCGTGACGAAACGCACGATGGAGGCGGCGGTGCCGATGCGATGCAGGGTGCCCGCCACCGTTTCGGCGGCGGCGGGATCGTTCTGCAGCAACAGGCCGACGCGGCGCTGCGTGCGCACGGCCTCCTGGGCCGCCGCGAGCGCGGGCGCGCCCTTGATGGCGACGGGCAGCACGACGCCGGGAAAGAGCACGAAATCCTGCACCGGCAGGATGATGAGCACGTCCTCGGCAGCCGGCGCGGACGGAGGTGACTCGACGGCATTCACGGCGGATTCATCGGTATTCATAGGTTCGACCCCGTGAGGCGCAGCATCAGGTAACCGCGTTCGAGCCGGTTTTCGAGCAGTACATAGCGGCCCGCCGGCAGATCGATGCGCCGACGCATGCGTCCGTGCGGAATCTCCATGCGCAACACCCGGGCGGAGACGGCGAAGGGCGTCGACACGGCGGCCTCGATCACCAATCCGGATTCCGTGATCTGGACGAGCACGTCGTCGGCGCCCGCACCCGGCAGGGCGACCACGACGTGCAACTCGCCGTCGACGGCGAACACGTTGACGGGCGGCTCCCACACCGGCACGGCCGCAGGCACGGCCAGTAATTCGAAGAAACTGCGTTGTCGACGTTCGGCCTGGTCGACCAGGGCGCAAGCCTCGGCCCACATCCAGGACTTTCTGCGCTGTGCGTTCATGGCAAAAGAGTGAGGGCGTTCACCCCCACTTCAAGGGTTCAGCGGGTCAGCGGTTCAGCGGGCGGGGCTGCGCTCCGGCAGGCGCACGGTGTAGCCGCCGGATTTCTCATCCGCCTGCAGCGTCAGCAGGCCGCGTTTCTGTGCATCGGCCAGCAGGTCGTTGAACGAGCGGAACCCGTAGGCTCGCTCGTTGAAGCCCGGGTGCCGGCGCTTGATGGCCTGTTTGATCATGGATCCCCAGATGGCATCGTTGCCGCCCCGCTCCTCGAGCACGGCGTCCAGGGTTTCGACCACGAGTTCGAGCGCATCGGCGAGATCCGGCGCGCGGTTCTCGGCCGGTGCATTGTCGGCGGCGGGCGAGGCGGTGCGGGCGAGCACGGCGCTGCGGCGCGCCTTGGAAGGCTCCTTGCGCACCAGGTCGTCGTAGTAGATGAATTCGTCGCAGTTGTTCAAGAACAGGTCGGAGGTGGAGTTCTTGACGCCGACGCCGATCACGGTCTTGGCGTTCTCGCGCAGCTTGCTCACCAGGGGAGAGAAATCCGAGTCGCCACTCAGGATGACGAAGGTGTCGACGTGGCCCTTGGTGTAGCACAGGTCCAGCGCATCGACGACCATGCGGATGTCCGCCGAGTTCTTGCCCGACTGACGCACGTGCGGGATCTCGATCAGTTCGAAAGCCGCCTCGTGCAGTCCGCGCTTGAAGTCCTTGTAGCGGTCGAAGTCGCAGTACGCTTTCTTGACGACGATGTGACCCTTGAGCAGGAGTCTCTCGAGCACCTTCTCGATGTCGAAACTCGGATACTTCGCATCGCGCGCGCCCAGGGCGATGTTCTCGAGATCGAGGAACACAGCCATGGTGGCGTCCGAGGTTCTGACGGAACGGGTGTCTTGCATGCGGGGCAGTCTAACAGCCCCGGGCGGGCGCGCCGCGAAGGTTCAAAACCAGCTGTAGTTGAAACTGACGCTGATGCGCTCGGCCTGCAACGGGTTCGGTGCGACCTCGTGACGCAGCCAGCTCTCGAAGAGCACGAGCTGCCCGGCGGCGGCGGGCAGGGTGATCCAGGGCCGGGCAGCGGCCGTCGCGCCGGCCTTGCGCGGCGGACAGGCCATGTAACGGTCGAGCCGCGGATCCTCGAGCTTGATGCCCTGGCTGCCCCGGGGCACCTGGACGTAGTACGTGCCGCTCAACGTCGACAGCGGATGCAGATGCAGCCCATGCACGGCACTGCGCCCCATGATGTTGATCCAGCAGTCCGTCATGCTGAGTTCGCGTCCGCCCAAGTCCCATTCCACCGCGCTGGCGAAGGCGGCGACGTGCCGGCCGAGTTTGCGCCGCAGCGTCTCGAAGGTGGGCGAAACCTGCTGCAGGCGATGGGCCGAGCCGTACGAGGTATAACCGCCCGCATAGTTCGCGGCCGACCAGCGCCGTCCGGCGCCGTCGTCCTCGCGCAGTTGCAGGCACTCCTTCAGCAACTGCCGGTTGAATGCCAGGACGCCCTGGCGCTGCAGCGCCGAGGTGTAGACGAAGGTGGGAAACAAGGCATGCAGCGTCATGGATCGAGCGGCGGCCGGCGCCGCGTCAAAGAGAACATGCCCATGTTACCGCTGCATCTCCTGGATGGTCGACATGGGCATCATGTTGGTGTTGAGGTTGGCCATGATCCACAACGAGCCGCTGACCACCAGCGCGACGATGAGCACGCCGAAGGCGAGCGCCAGCACGTTGTTGGTGTTGTCGGGACCGCTGCTCAGATGGAAAAAGAACACCAGATGGACGCCCATCTGGGCGATCGCGAGCACCGCGAGACCCACCGGCAGGCCGGGTTCCCACAGAAGGTGGCTCTGCGACACCAGGAAGGACACGCCCGTGAGCAGCAGGGCGAGGACGAAGCCCACGGTGTAACTCAGGATGCTGCCCGACGGCTTGTGCTCATCGCTGCCCGGCGCCCTGTCGCCGCTCGTGACTGTCCCATTTCGATTTCTCATCGTCCTGTCCTCGCCGGAGTTCATGTTGCGCTCATCAGGTAGACGAGACTGAGCAGCGCGATCCAGATGATGTCGAGCGCGTGCCAGAAGAGACTGAAACAGCGCAGCCTGCGCAGCACGAAATCCATCGGGCCACGCACGGCCACCTGCGCCGTGATGAACGCGAGCCACAACAAGCCGATGGTGATGTGCACGCCGTGCAGGCCGACCAGACTGAAGAACGCGGACAGAAAGGCACTGCGCGAGGGACCGGCGCCCTCGCCGACCATGCGTGCGAATTCGGCGATCTCCAGGCCCAGAAAGGCGGCACCCAGCACGAAGGTCGCGGCGAAGCCCAGGTAGAAGTACGTCATGCGGCGTTTCTCCACCGCCAGCAGGCCGAGACCGCAGGTGTAGCTCGACACCAGCAAGCACAGGGTCTCGACGGCCACCCCGCGCAACTCGAACAGGTCGGCGCCGGCGGGACCGCCGGCGGTGTTCCTGGACAACACGGCGTAGGTGGCGAACAACGCCGAGAACATGATGATGTCGCTCAGCAGGAAGATCCAAAAGCCGTAGGCGACGACGATTCCTACCGGCGCCGGTCCGGCGCCATCCGCCGCCGTCATCTGCGTGGCGCGTGTCGCGAATTCGACCTCGAGGGCGTCGCTGTTCATGCGGGCCTCGCCCGCTGCGGACGTGCCCGCTCGATGGCAGCGAGTTCCTCGCCG
Source organism: uncultured Steroidobacteraceae bacterium (assembly GCA_964658215.1). GTDB lineage: Bacteria > Pseudomonadota > Gammaproteobacteria > Steroidobacterales > Steroidobacteraceae > Bog-1198. The sequence goes on from CAZZYJ010000120.1 coordinate 5,514, forward strand.
CTGATCTCCTGTTCCTTGCGCTCGATCCAACCGAACGCCAGCAGGGTGAGCATCGCGCACGCGAGGCCGACCACCGCCATCCACCAGATGTGCCAGATCATGGCAAAGCCGGTGACGACCGCAAAGAAGGCGGTGATGAAGCCGTTCCAGCTGCGCGCGGGCATCTCGATGGCCTCATACCGATCGAGGGGTCCGAGCGTGCCGTGCTGTTTCATGTACCAAAAGGCATCGGCCGACTCGACTTTCGGCAGCACCGCGAAATTATATTCCGGGGGCGGCGACGCCGTGGACCACTCCAGGGTGCGGCCATTCCAGGGATCGCCCGACAGGTCGCGCCGGCTCTCGCGGCTGCGGATGCTGACGACCAGCTGGGCGATGGTGGCGACGATGCCGCACAGGATCACCCCGGCGCCGATGCCGGCGACGATCAGGTAGGGCTGCCAGGTCAAGTCGGTGTAGTGCTGCAGGCGACGTGTCATGCCGAGCAGCCCCAGGGCGTACAGCGGCATGAACGCGAGGTAGAAGCCGATCAACCAGCACCAGAAGCTGATCACGCCGAGACGTCGGTCGAGCGTGAAGCCGAACGCCTTGGGGAACCAGTAGTTGTAGCCGGCCATGCCGCCGAAGAACACGCCGCCGATGATGACGTTGTGGAAGTGGGCGACCAGGAACAGGCTGTTGTGCAGCATGAAATCCGCGGGCGGCACCGCCATCAGCACACCCGTCATGCCGCCGATGACGAAGGTCACCATGAAGCCGAGCGACCACAACACGGGGACCTCGAAACGTATGCGGCCCTGGAACAACGTGAACAGCCAGTTGAATATCTTCACGCCGGTGGGGACGGCGATGATCATGGTCATCAGGCCGAAGAAGGCGTTGACGTTCGCGCCGGCACCCATGGTGAAGAAATGATGCAGCCAGACCATGAACGAGAGGATGAAGATGGCCATGGTCGCGAGCACCATGGAGCGGTAGCCGAACAGGGGCTTGCCCGAAAAGGTGGCGATCACTTCGGAGAAGATGCCGAACGCCGGCAGGATCAAGATGTAGACCTCGGGGTGGCCCCAGGCCCAGATCAAATTGAAGTACAGCATGGCGTTGCCGCCGCCGTCGTTGGTGAAGAAATGCATGCCGGCATAGCGGTCGAGCAGCAGCATGCCGAAGGTCGCGGTGAGGATGGGGAAGGCGGCCACGATGAGCAGGTTCGATGCGAGCGCGGTCCAGCAGAAGATGGGCATGCGCATGTACAGCATGCCCGGTGCCCGCACCTTGAGTATGGTGGTGACGAGGTTGATGCCCGCGAGCAGCGTTCCCACGCCGGAGATCTGCAGCGCCCACAGGTAGTAGTCGACGCCGACGCCGGGGGAGAACTGCAATTCGGAGAGCGGCGGATAGGCGAGCCAGCCGGTGCGGGCGAACTCACCCACCAGCAGCGAGACGTTGACCAGCAGCGCGCCGGAGGCGGTCAGCCAGAAGCTCACCGCGTTGAGGACGGGAAACGCCACGTCGCGCACGCCGAGCTGCAGCGGCACGACGAAGTTCATCAGGCCGACCATGAACGGCATGGCCATGAAGAAGATCATGATGGTGCCGTGGGCGGAGAAGATCTGGTCGTAGTGCTCGGGGGGCAGATAGCCCACCGCGGCGCCCGCGGCGACGGCCTGCTGCGAGCGCATCATGATGGCGTCGGTGAAACCGCGCAGCAGCAGCACGAGTGCCAGCAGCACGTACATGACGCCGATGCGCTTGTGGTCGACGCTGGTGAGCCATTCGCGCCAGAGGTACGGCCACCAGCCCTTGACGGTGACCAGCAGCAGCGTGCCCAGCACGCCGAAGGTGACGAACAACGAGGCCAACATCGGAATCGGCTGGCCGAGAGGAATCGCGGCCCAGGTGAGCTTGCCCAAATTAATCTTCCTTGGCGGACCGTGCGGCCATGGGTGCGCCCATGGGCGCCGCCGTGTGCAGAATGTGTTCGAACATCATCGGCGCCACGTCGCCGTAGGGCTGCCGGGGCGGGTTGCTGCCGTTGTCGGCGAGTTTGGCATAGGTGTCTTCGTCGAGCGTCCGGCCCGTGCCGCGGTTGTGCGCGATCCACGCCTCGAAATCGGCACCCGAGACCGCATGCACCGTGAAGTGCATGTTGGAAAAGCCGTCGCCGGAGAAATGTGACGACAGCCCGGCATAGTCGCCGTTGCCGGACGCCAGCAGATTCAGGTGGGTGCTCATTCCGGGCATGGTATAGATCTGACTGCCCAGCTGCGGCACGAAGAACGCGTTCATCACGCTCGCCGACGTGAGCGTCAATTCGAGGGGCGCGCCCGCGGGTACGACGAGTTCATTGACGGTCGCGAGGTGCAGGTCCGGATAGATGAAGAGCCATTTCCAGTCGAGCGAGACGGCTTGGATGCGCACCGGCTTGACCGGCGAGTCGATCTTCCGGCCGGGATCGAGGTCGTGCGAACCTATCCACTCGACGCCGGCGAGCAGGAGGACGACCATGGCCGGGATGGACCACACCACGAGTTCGATCTGGCCGGAATGATTCCAGTTGGGACTGTAGGTTGCCCGCTTGTTCGACGCACGGTACCACCAGGCGAAGCCGAGCGTCAGCACGATGACCGGCACCACCACCACCAGCATGATGGCGGTGGCGTTGATGAGGATGAGCCGCTCGGCGCTCGAGATGGGGCCGTGCGGATCGAGGACCCCTTCCTCCCGGCACGAGGCGAGCATGAATGCGGCGGCGGCCGCGAGCAGGCGCCAACGCCCGCGCGTCAGTCGTAGGATCCGCCTGGTTCGATTCGTCATCGTCTGCTGCAAGTCGTTTCGCTCCGTGCGTCGTCGCGGTGACATCATGGCGGAGGCGATGACAAAGCTCCATGTGCAATCACCGCTGAGCGGATCGCGGCATCGATACGCGCGGACGCCGATCAGTGTTGATCGGCGTAGAGCTTGACCAGCTGATAGCTGAAATCGCGCCCTTCGAGCAGCGATTTCACGTTGACGTACTCGTTCAGGCCGTGAATGTTGCCGAGATCGGGTCCGACGAACACGGGTTCGATACCGTAGGTGGGAATGCCGGCCGCGTTCAAGAACTGCCCGTCGGTCGCGCCCGGCTGCAGGATGGGCAGCACCGGCACGCCCGGCCAGAAGCGGGCCGCCAATTTTTGCACGGGTCCGAGCACCTGCGCCGTCAACGGCGGCGGTGGCGAACTCGGTCCGCGCGTCTCGAGCACGGTGACTGCGACGTGCGGGTCCGCGACCAGTTCTTCGAGTTTCGCCTGGACGGCCTGTGTGGCTTCGCCCGGGAAGATGCGGCAGTTGATGTTGGCACGCGCGCGCTGCGGCAGCGCATTGGTGGCATGACCGGCGTCGAGCAGGGTGGCGACGCAGGTGGTGCGCAGGGTCGCGTTCCACGAGGGATCCTTGGCGGAGACCAGGGCGATGGCGCGTGCGTCGTCCGGGTCGCGGACCAGGGCGTTCATGGCGTCCGCCGTGTCGGTGTCACCCTTGGCCGCCTGGATTTTGGCCATGCCGGTGAAATATCCGCGGTTGCCGTCCGTGAAGCGGGCGGGGAATTCGTAGGCCTGGATGCGCAGCAGCGCCGCGGCGAGGCGGTAGATCGCGTTGTCCTTCATGGGGCGCGAGCTGTGTCCGCCCGGATTGGTGACTTCGAGGCGGAAGTTCTGCGAGGTTTTTTCGCCGGCCTGCACGTCCAGCGCGATGTGCCGCCCGTCCGCCTGAGCCTCGCCCGCCGCGCCTTCGTTGAGTGCGAGGCCGGCGTCGATCAGCGGGCGTTCGTTGTTCACCAACCATTCTGCGCCGTTGAACGCACCGGAGGTCTCCTCGCCGCAGGTGAGTGCCAGCTTGAGCGTGCGGCGCGGCGTGAATTTCTCCTGCCGCAGGCGGATGAGAATGTCGAGCCAGATGGCGGCCTGCGCCTTGTCGTCGACGGCACCGCGCGCGTAAAAATTACCGTTCTCCTCGACGAGGGAGAAAGGATCGCGCGTCCAGTCCTCACGCTTGGCCTCCACCACGTCCAGATGCGCGAGCAACAGCACGGCTTTGAGTTTCGGATCACGCCCGGCGAGGACGGCGACCAGACCGCCTTCCCGCGGATGCTCCGGCGCGACGAAGGGGTGCAGTTCGGCGTCGCTGAAGCCCGCGGCCTTGAGCCGCGCCGCCATGCGTTCTGCGGCGAGCGTACAGCTGCCGGCCGACAAGGTGGTGTTGGTCTCGACCAGTTCCTTGTACAGCGCGCGGAACTGCGCCGCGCCGCCCGCGGACGCCACGCCGTCCGCCGCTGC
>CAZZYJ010000121.1:0-9758 GCA_964658215.1 uncultured Steroidobacteraceae bacterium
CGCGTGCGCGGCGCGGCGCCGACGCGCCACTCGCCGTCCGCCACCGCCGGCAACACCGCCGCCGTGAAATACAGCCGGTCGCGATGACGCCGCAACGCGTGCGTGCCCCAGCGCAGGGTCGGTTGGTGATCGGCAGCCGCCGCGAGGATCTGGCGCAGGCCCTCGTTGAGCCGCGCGAGCGGCGGCGGTGCGCCGCCGCGCTGCGCGATCCAGAACCGCAGCACGTTGCGCTGCTCCGCGGGCGGCAAGGCACGCAGCCCCGTCACGCTCAGCGCCTCGCCGTCCTGCAGCCGGCCGAGCGCCGCCGCGCCCGCCCGCTCCAGAAACTGCTGCGCCTCGGCGGCATGCCGTGCCGCGCGCGCCAGCGCCGTCGCGGCGCCCGGCCAGCGGCGCGTCAACGCCGGCCACACCTCGGCGCGCAGATAGGCGCGATCGAAACGCAGGTCCGCGTTCATCGGGTCGGCGCTCGCGACGAGGCCGGCGGCCGCCGCGAAGTCGCCGAGGTCACGCCGCGTCACCTCGAGCAACGGCCGCACGTGAAACCCGCTCCCCAGGCTGCGGCAGGCCGGCATCGCCGAGGCACCCCGCACCCCCGCGCCGCGCAGCCACTGCAGCAGCACCGTTTCCGCCTGATCGTCCGCGTGGTGCGCCGTCAACAGGCACTCGCCCGCCCGCAGCTGCGCCGCGAAGCCCGCGTAGCGCGCATCGCGTGCCGCCGCCTCCACCGACACCCCGCCCGCCGTGTCCACCGTCACCGCGAGCATCGTCAACGCGACACCCGCCTGCGCGCACGCCCGCGCACACGCCTCCCGGAATTGCGCCGCCGCCGGCTGCAGGCCGTGATCCACGTGCACCGCCCGTACCGGCAGGTCCCCCGGGCCCGGCCCCGCCCCGCGCAGACTCTGCAATTGCGCAGTCGCGAGCAGCAGGCCGGCGGAGTCGCGCCCTCCGCTCACGCCCACCACCAGCCCGGTGCAGCGTGCCGGCAGGTGCGCCTCGAGGGCGGCGAGCAGCACGGCGGCGCTGAACGGCACCGGACGCTCAAACCTCGCGGAACACGCCGAAGCTGCGCAGGCGCGCCTGCCGGGCGTCGAGCAGGGTGGTGACGGGCTGATTGCACAGGGCCGTCAGGTTCTTCAGCAGGCTCTGTTTGAGGGTTTCCGCCATCGCCAGCGGATCACGGTGGGCACCGCCGTGGGGTTCCTTCAACACCTCGTCGACGAGACCGAGTTTCATCAGACGCTCCGCGGTGCCGCCCATGGCATCGGCGGCGATCTCCTTCTTGTCGGTGCTCTTCCAGAGGATGGACGCGCAGCTCTCCGGCGAGATGACGCCGTACACGCTGAACTGCAGCATCACGAGATGGTCGCAGACCCCGATGGCGAGTGCGCCGCCCGAGCCGCCCTCGCCGATCACCACGCTCAGCACCGGCGCCGCGAGGTTCGACATCTCGAACAGATTGCGGGCGATGGCCTCGCTCTGGCCGCGCTCCTCCGAGCCGATGCCCGGGTACGCGCCCGGCGTGTCGATCAAGGTGATGATGGGGATGCGGAACCGCTCGGCCATGCGCATCAGGCGCAGCGCCTTGCGATAGCCCTCGGGCTTCGGCATGCCGTAATTGCGGCGCACCCGCTCCTTGGTGTCGCGGCCCTTCTGCTGGCCGATCACCATCACCGGCGAGCCCTCCAGACGCGCAAGTCCGCCGACGATGGCCAGGTCGTCGCCGTACATGCGATCGCCGTGCAGTTCCTGCCAGTCCGTGAAGAGCATGGCGACGTAGTCGAGCGTGTACGGACGCTGCGGATGGCGCGCCAACTGGGTGATCTGCCAGGGCGACAGATTGGCGAAAATGCTGCTGGTCAGGGTGCGGCTCTTCGACTGCAGCCGCTTGATCTCCTCCGAGATGTTCATGCTGGCGTCGGTGCCCAGGAACTTCAGTTCCTCGATTTTGGCCTCGAGCTCCGCTATCGGTTGTTCAAATTCCAAGAAATTCATCGCCATGAAGAAGTTTCCTCGCCCCGAGTTTCGTTTCGCGGGCCATAGACCAAGTACCAGCCGTCCGGCCCCACCAACCCCGATAGTTTATCCAACAGCTCGCGCGTCGGGCGCACCGACCAGGCGTCGGCCAGATTGACCCGTCCGCAGTAATCCGGCCGGTTCACCACCACGCTCATGCCGCAGGGTCCGTGCAGATACGGCTTCAACAGCTCTTCGAAGCGGCTCATGCCGTGCGGACCGTCGAAGCTCGCCGGCCAGCGCACCCAGAGCCGCCGCGCGAAGCGCTCGCGGGCGCGGTCGATGTCCATGATGGACTTGGCCTGCAGCCGCCAGCCCTCGATGAAATCGTCGAAGCGCAGCGTGCCGTCGATGATGAGGATGGCATCCTTGACGATGATGTCGCGGTGCTGATGAAAGATTTCCTCGAACAGGGTCACTTCCAGGCGCGCGCTGCCGTCGTCCAGGATGAGCGTCACGCGGTTCGGCCGGCGGCGGATCTCCCATACCAGGCCGCCGACGGTGGCCGCCCGGCCGGCGCTCCAGACGCGCTCACCGCCGGCCGCGGCGGCGGGCTTCGGCCCGCCCACGTCGACCAGCCGCGCACACCCTAAGAATTTGAGGTCGCGTTCGTAGGGGGTGATGGGGTGGCCCGTCAGGAACAAACCGAGCGTCTCGCGCTCGCCCGTCAGGCGCTGCGCATCGCTCCACTCGGGCTGGGCGGCGTCCTCCGCGGCGGACAGGCCGAAGAGATCGACCTGGCCGACGCTCATGGCCCGTGAGTTCTGCTCGCCCAGGTGTACCGCGCGGTCGAGCTGCGCGGTGAGCGTGGCCCGGTTGGCGCCGATCCGGTCCAGGCTGCCCGAGCGTATCAAGGCCTCGAACACCCGCCGGTTGACCCGCTGCAGATCCACGCGACTGCACAAGTCCGGCAGGCTTAGGTACGGCCCGTGCGCCGCGCGCTCCTCGATGATGGCCTCCACCGCCGAGGCGCCGACGCCCTTGATGGCGCCCATGCCGTAGCGGATGCTGCGCGGGCCTGCGACGCGGAAGGCGAACATCGATTCGTTGACGTCGGGCGGCTCGACGCCGAGGCGCATGCTGGCGCATTCGTCGCGCAGCGTGACCACCTTGTCGGTCTTGTCCATGTCGGAGGACAGCACGGCGGCCATGAAGGCGGCGGGATGGTGGGCCTTGAGCCAGGCGGTTTGATAGGACAACAGGGCGTAGGCGGCCGAGTGCGACTTGTTGAAGCCGTAGCCGGCGAACTTCTCCATCAGGTCGAAGATCATCGTGGCCTGGCCCTCGGGCACGCCGCGGGCGACCGCGCCGCTCACGAACACGGAGCGCTGCTTGGCCATTTCCTCCGGCTTCTTCTTGCCCATGGCCCGGCGCAGCAGATCGGCGCCGCCCAGCGTGTAGCCGGCCAGGATCTGCGCGATCTGCATGACCTGCTCCTGGTAGAGGATCACGCCGTAGGTGGCTTCGAGCACCGGTTTCAGGTCGGGGTGCAGGTAATCGACGGCCGCACCCGTCGTATCGTGCTTGCGGGCGATGAAGTCGTCCACCATGCCGGACTGCAGCGGACCCGGGCGGAACAGCGCGACCAGGGCCACGATGTCGCCGAAGCGGTCGGGCTGCAGCCGGCGGATGAGGTCCTTCATGCCGCGCGATTCGAGCTGGAACACGGCGGTGGTTTTGGTGCTCTTCAGGAGCTGGTAGGTGGCGGCGTCGTCCATGGGCAGCGCGCTCATGATCAGCGGTCCCTCGCCGGCGCGGGCGCGGTCGGCGTCGATGTCGCGCACCGCCCAGTCGATGATGGTGAGCGTGCGCAGTCCCAAAAAGTCGAACTTGACCAGGCCGGCGGCCTCGACGTCGTCCTTGTCGAACTGCGTCACCGGGGTGGTGCTGCCCTCCTCGCAGTACAGCGGCGTGAAGTCGGTGAGCACGGACGGGGCGATCACGACGCCGCCGGCATGGGTGCCGGCATTGCGCGCGAGACCCTCGAGGCTGCGGGCGAGGTCGATCAGTTCGCGCACGTCCTTGTCGCTGCCGTACAGGCGCCGCAGCTCCTCCTCCTGCAGCAGCGCCTTGTCGAGCGTGATGCCGATCTCGAAGGGGATGAGCTTGGCGATCTTGTCGACGTAGCCGTAGTTGTGCCCGAGCACGCGGCCCACGTCGCGGACCACGGCCTTCGCGGCCAGGGTGCCGTAGGTGATGATCTGCGACACGCGCTCGCGGCCGTACTTGTTGGCGACGTATTCGATGACGCGGTCGCGGCCTTCCATGCAGAAATCGACGTCGAAGTCGGGCATGGAGACGCGTTCCGGATTCAGGAACCGTTCGAACAGCAGGTCGTGCTCGATGGGGTCGAGGTCGGTGATGCGCAGCGCGAACGCCACCAACGAGCCGGCGCCGGAGCCGCGCCCGGGTCCCACGGGCACGCCGTTCTCGCGTGCCCAGCGGATGAAGTCGGCGACGATCAGAAAGTAACCGGCGAATCCCATGCTGCAGATGACGCCGAGTTCGAGCGCGAGGCGCCCGGCGTATTCGGGGCCGCCGAGCACGGTGCCGCGCAGGGTCCGGGCTTCCTCCAGCCGGGCCGCCATGCCGCGCTGCGCCTCCTCGCTCAGGAAGTGCTCCGTGGTGCTGCCTGCGGGAACCGGATAGGCGGGCAGCATCGAGGCGCCCAGCTTGATCTCGAGCGAACACCGTTTGGCGATCTCGACGGTATTGGTCAGAAGTTCGGGTGCGTCCGCGAACAGCTCCGACATCTCCTTGAAATCCTTCAAGTACTGCTCTTCCGAATAGCGCCGGGGACGGGCCGGGTCGACCAGCTGGGCACCATCGTGGATGCACACCCGCGCCTCGTGTGCCTCGAACTCCGCGCGGGTGAGGAAGCGCACGTCGTTGGTGGCCACGGCGGGCACCCCCTGGCGTTGCGCGAGCTCGAGGATGGCCTCCGTGTAGGCTTCGTCGCCGGCGCGTCCCGTGCGCTGCGCTTCGAGATAGAACCGGTCGCCGCACAGCGCCTGCCACCGGGACAGGCAGCGGGCGGCGTCCTCGTCCCGGCCGCGGCCGAAGGCCTGGCCTATGTCGCCCTGCGGACCGCCCGACAGGACGATGAGGCCGCCGAGCGTCTCGGCATCCAGCCAGCCGCGATCGAGCAGCGGACCGCCGCGCTGCTGGCCCTCGAGAAACGAACGGGTCACGAGCTGGGTGAGGTGACGGTAGCCGACCAGGTTCTGGCACAGGAAGACGATGCGCGAGGGCGGCGCCCGCTCGCCCACTTCGCGTATCCAGGCATCGACGCCGATCAGGGGTTTGACGCCGGCGCCCTGGGCTTCTTTGTAGAACTTCACCATCGCGAAGAGGTTGCTCTGGTCGGTGAGGGCGACGGCGGGCATCCCCGCGCCCGCCACGGCGGCCATGAGTTCGGGTACGCGCACGATGCCGTCGAGCAGCGAGTACTCGGTGTGCAGGCGCAGGTGCACGAAGGGCGTCACGCGCGCTCCTCGTAGAGCAACTCTTCCGGGTCGAGGAGTTCGTATTCGAGCAGTTCGGGGTCGAGCGCCTCGTCGGCGCCCGGTGCGGGACCGGCGGTCGCGAAGGTCCGCAGGCCCGGGCCGAGCTCCGCGAGCTCCACCGGGGCAAAGCTGCGGCGGTGCAGCACACAGGGGCCATGTTCCCGCAGACGGCGCCGGTGCAGCGCAGTGGCGTAGCCCTTGTGGCTTGCGAAAGCATATTGAGGATACGTCGCATCCATCTGATTCATATAACGATCTCTCGCCGTCTTGGCGAGAATGGACGCCGCGCCGATGGCCGTCTCCGAGGCGTCGCCGCCGATGATGGCGCGCGCGCTCGAGGCGCCGAGGCCGCCGAGCTGCGGCAGTCGGTTGCCGTCGACCAGCAGCACGTCCGGACACAGGGCCATGGCGAGCACGGCGCGGCGCATGGCGAGGAAGGTGGCATGCAGGATGTTGAGCGCGTCGATCTCGGCCGGATCGGCCCAGCCGATGCCGAAGCACAGGGCCCGCCGTTTGATGAGCAGGCTCAATCGTTCGCGCGTGGCCGCGGACAGCACCTTCGAATCGGCGATCCCCGGAATGGCGCGGCCGGGACGCAGGATCACGGCGGCGGCGACCACGGGCCCCGCCAGCGGTCCCCGCCCCGCTTCGTCGACGCCGGCGATGCGCGTCTTCATGGCGCCCCTGCCGGCCGACGCGCGGCCAGCAGATCGAGGATGGCCCGCGCGGCACGCGTGCCCGCATCGCGTTTGAGCTCCGCGTGGATGCGCAGAAATTCCCGTTCGAGTTGTTCGCGCCGCGGCGCGTCGTCCAGCCACATCAAGAGCTCCGCGCCGATCGCCTCGGGAACGATGTCCGCCTGAAAATACTCGCCGACCACACGCCGATCCGCAAGCAGATTCGGTTGCGCGAAGAAGCGGGATTTGACCAGTTTCAGGCGGCGCAGCAGCCAGGCCGTCAGCGCCGCCAGCCGGTACACCACCACCATGGGCCGTTTGCACAGGGCGGCCTCCAGGCTCGCGGTACCGGAGGCGACCAGCACGACGTCGGCCGCCGTCAGCGCCGCGTGCGCCTGACCGTCGAGCAGCGTCACCGGCACCTGCGGGGCGTGGCGTTGCAGCGCCTGGGCGAACAGCGCCCGGGCGGCCGGCGAGGCCATGGGCGCGATGAATCGCAGTCCGGGCCGCCGCGCCGCGAGCCAGCCGAGCGTCTTCGCGAAATCCGGCGCGAGCCGGCTCACCTCGCCGCGCCGGCTGCCCGGCAGCAAGGCGACGACCTCGGCCGCATCCGGGAGGCGCAAGGCCCTGCGTGCCGCGGCGCGATCCGGGACCAGGGGAATGGCATCGGCCAGCGGATGGCCGACGAACTCGGCGGGCATGCTCTGCGCGTCGTAGAACTTCTTCTCGAAGGGCAGCAGGCAGAGGATCAGATCCACCGATTCGTGGATGCTCTGCACGCGGCTCTGACGCCAGGCCCAGACCTGGGGACTGACGTACTGCACCGTGGGGATGCCCGCCGCGTGCAGATCCGCGCTCAGGCGCAGGTTGAACTCCGGCGCGTCGATGCCGACGAACACGTCGGGCGGCGCCGCCAGCAGCCGCGCGCGAACGCGGGCCCGCAGTTTGAACAGGCGCGGCAGATCGCGCAGTATCTCGAACAGGCCCATCACGGCCAGCGAGTCGGACGGCTCCCAGGCCGCGCACCCGGCACCCTGCATCTTCGGACCCGCGATGCCGAAGAATTGCGCGCCCGGCGCCAGGCGCCGCAACGCCAGGATCAGATCGGCGCCGAGCGTATCGCCCGACGCCTCGCCGGCCACCAGACCCACCCGCAGCGGCGCCGGAATGGCGGTGGACCCTGCCTGCCCACGCGGCTCACGCGAAATGCTCAGACAGGCTCCTACCGAACGATGCTGCGCGAGCTGTGCTTGATGAATTCCACGAAGGGACGGATTTCCTCCTGGCTGACCGCCGCCTTCTCGAGTTCCTCGAGGGCGGCCTTCAGCTTGAGCTTGGATCGATACAACACGCGGTAGGCGCGACGCACGTTGAGGATCTGCTGATCGGTGAAGCCGCGCCGCTTCAATCCCACCGAGTTCACGCTGTGCGGTTCGGCCGGCTGACCGACGGCCATCACGTACGGCGGCACGTCGCGCGTCACGGCGGCGTTGTTGGCGATGAAGCAGTAGGCGCCCACCTTGGTGAACTGATGGACGGCGGACAAACCGCCGAGGATGGCGTAATCGCCGATCTCGACGTGACCGCCGAGCGTCGCCACGTTCGACAGCACGATCTCGTTGCCGAGCTGGCAGTCATGCGCGACGTGCGAATAGGCCATGAGGAGATTGTCGTGGCCGATGCGGGTGACGCCCCTGCCGTGCGCGGTGCCGCGGTTGACGGTGGCGCACTCACGGATCACGTTGCGGTCGCCGATCTCCAGGCGCGTGGGTTCGCCCCGGTATTTCTTGTCCTGCGGCGCATCGCCCAGCGAGGCGAACTGATGGATCCTGTTGCCGGCGCCGAGGCGCGTGTGTCCGTTGATGACCACGTGCGGACCGATCCAGCACCCCGGCCCGATCGCGACGTCCGGACCGATGATGGAGAAGGGTCCGATCTCGACATCCGCCGCGATTTGCGCCTGCGGCGATATCACCGCGCGCGGGTCGATCATCCCGCCTCTCCCGGCGCGGCCGTGGACGCTCCGCCGGCACCCGCCGCTTCTGCCGCGGGACCCGCGGTGGCGCCCGCTTCGGTCTTGGGCGCGTCGGTCTTGGTCTCCGGCGCCACCATGATCTCCGCCGACGCCACCTCGAGATTGTCCACTTCCGCGATGCAGTTGAACTTCCAGATGCCCTTGAAGGCCCGCTTGAAGGTGACCTTGAGGCTCAGCTGATCGCCGGGCTGCACGGGCTTGCGGAAGCGCGCGTGGTCGATGGCGACGAAATAAAACCGCGTCTCCGTGTCGGGAATGACGCCTGCGGTGACGAACGCGAGGATGCCGGCGGCCTGTGCCAGCGCCTCGATGATCATGACGCCCGGCATCACCGGGCGATGCGGAAAGTGGCCGGGAAAGAACGGCTCGTTGAAGGTCACGTTCTTGAGGGCGTGGATGTACTTGCCGCCCTCGCAGGCCAGCACCCGGTCGACCAGCAAGAACGGATACCGATGCGGCAACTGCCGCATGATCGCCTCGATATCCATCCTCAGGGGTTCCGTCATTGTTTCTCCTTGTCCGCAAATCGTCGTAAATGCGCCACCATCCGCCGCCAGCGTGGCGTCGCCACGGCCGGCATGCCGCTCGAATAACTGCCGGACGTCCGGATCGAGGCACTCACCAGGCTGCAGCCCGTGATCATCACGTCGTCGGCGATGGTCAGGTGTCCGGCGAATCCGACCATGCCGCCGATCATGCAACGTTCACCGAGGGTCGTGCTGCCGGAGATGCCCGTACACGCCGCGATGGCCGTATGCGCACCGATCACGACGTTGTGACCGACCTGGATCTGATTGTCCAGCTTGGCTCCCCGCTCGATCACCGTATCCTCGATGGCGCCGCGATCCACCGTGGTGTTCGCACCGATCTCGACGTCGTCGCCGACGCGCACGCCGCCCACCTGCGGCACCTTCAACCAGGTCCCGCCGTCGGGGGCGAAACCGAAACCGTCGGCCCCCAGCACCACCCCGGCGTGCAAGATACACCGTTCGCCGATCCGGGCCCCGGCGCACAGCGTGACCCGCGCGACCAGCCGCGTGTCCGCACCCACGTGCGCGCCGGCGAACAGGATACATCCCGGCCCGATCTGCGCGCGTTCACCGAGGGAGACGCCCTCCTCGACGACGCACAGCGGGCCCACCGAGGCGGATTCGGCGATGACGGCCCCGGCCGCCACCACCGCCGTCGGATGCACGCCCGGCACCGCGTCCGAGGCCGGATGCAACAACACCGCGATGCGTGCGTAGGCGAGGTAGGGTTGCGGGTCGACGAACGCAGCCACCGGACAGGCTGGCGCATCGGCGGCGGCGAGCACGACCGCGGTCGCCCGCGTCGTTGCCAGGTGTTTGTGATAGCGCGAATTGGCGAGGAAGCTCAAGGTCCCCGGTGCGGCCTGCGACAAGGTGGCGACGTGCGCCACACGCAGGTCGGGATCGCCGCGCAGTTCGAGTCCGAACCGCACCGCCAACTCGCCCAGGCTGAAATCCCCTTGCACTTGCGCAGCCCCCAGCACGTAATCCCGCG
>CAZZYJ010000122.1:0-9749 GCA_964658215.1 uncultured Steroidobacteraceae bacterium
CCCTTCCCTGCTACGTGAACGGCGTCAGCGTGGGCGCGCTGACTCTCCCGGATTGCGCAGCCCGCAACGGAGTCGCCAGCGGCAGGCTGGATGTCGGTCTCGACCGTCCGGCGGCAGACACCGCAACTCAGCCGGAGAGGCCGGTTCAGATCGCCCAGGCTCCGCCTGCGCCGGTGGCTCCGCCCGTCGCTCGATTGACCCAGGCGCCGACGCCTCCGCCGGTCGCGCCGCCTGCGCTGCGTGCTGCGCCAGCGTCGCACGCAGATAGCGGCCGGTGAACGAAGACTCGTTCGCGGCGATCTGTTCCGGCGTGCCGACCGCGAGGATGCGACCGCCGCCGTCGCCGCCCTCCGGTCCGAGGTCCACCACCCAGTCGGCCGTCTTGATCACGTCGAGATTGTGTTCGATGACGATGATGGTATTGCCCTCGTCGCGCAGCCGGTGCAACACGGCGAGGAGCTGCGCGATGTCGGCGAAATGCAGGCCCGTGGTCGGCTCGTCGAGGATGTACAACGTCCGGCCGGTCGCGCGCTTGGACAGCTCCTTGGCGAGCTTCACGCGCTGCGCTTCACCGCCCGACAGCGTGGTGGCGCTCTGCCCCAGACGCACGTAGGAGAGACCCACGTCGAGCAGGGTCCGCAGCTTGGGCTCGACGGTGGGGATGGCCGCGAAGAAGGGCAGTGCGTCCTCGATGGTCATCTCGAGCACTTCCTGGATGTTGCGGCCCTTGAAGCGGATCTCCAGGGTCTCGCGGTTGTAGCGTTTGCCGTGACAGACGTCGCACGGCACGTACACGTCCGCCAGAAAATGCATCTCCACCTTGATCACGCCGTCGCCCTGGCAGGCTTCGCAGCGGCCGCCCTTGACGTTGAAGCTGAAACGGCCCGCTTCGTAGCCGCGCGCCCGCGACTCGGGCACGGCGCAGAAGATCTCGCGGATGGGGGCGAACAGGCCGGTGTAGGTGGCGGGGTTCGAGCGCGGCGTGCGCCCGATCGGACTCTGGTCGATCTCGATGACGCGATCGATGTAGTCCAGTCCCTCGATGCGGTCGAAATGCGCGGTGCCGGCCGCCGCGTGATTGAGCGACGTGGCCACGGCACGAAACAGCGTGTCGTTCACCAGCGTGGATTTCCCGGAACCGGAAACGCCGGTCACGCAGGTCATGAGGCCGAGGGGAAATTCCGCGGTGACGTTCTTCAGATTGTTCGCGGTCGCGCCGCTGACCTTCAGCATGCGTCGCGGGTCCGGCGCGCGGCGCGTGTGCGGCACCTCGATGCGGCGCCGGCCGCTCAGGTACTGGCCGGTGATGGAATCCGGATGTGCCATCACCTCGGCCGCCGTGCCCTGCGCCACGATACTGCCGCCGTGCACCCCGGCGCCCGGACCCAAGTCGACCACGTAGTCGGCCTGGCGTATGGCGTCCTCGTCGTGCTCGACGACGATGACGGTGTTGCCGAGATCGCGCAGGTTCACCAGCGTGTCGAGCAGGCGCTGGTTGTCGCGCTGATGCAGGCCGATCGACGGTTCGTCCAGGATGTACATGACGCCCACCAGCCCGGAGCCGATCTGGCTCGCGAGACGGATGCGCTGGGCTTCGCCGCCCGACAAGGTATCGGCGGCGCGGTTCAGGGTGAGATAGCCGAGCCCGACGTTGCCGAGGAAACCCAGGCGGTCGCCGATCTCCTTGACGATCTTCACGGCGATCTCGCCCCGCCAGCCCTTGAGCGTGAGGGTGGCGAAGAAGTCGATGGCGCGCGCCACGGAGAGCTGGGCCACCTCCGGCACGCTGCGGCCGTCGACGAAGACGTTGCGGGCGGCGCGGTTCAAGCGGGTACCCCCGCAGTCGGGGCAGGCGCGTGCGGATCGATACTTCGCCAGCTCCTCGCGCACCGTGGCGGATTCGGTCTCCTTGAAACGCCGCTCGAGATTCTTGACGATGCCCTCGAAGGCGTGTTTGCGCCGGGTGGTGCCACCCTTGCCGTCGAGGTATTTGAATTCGATCTGTTCCTCGTCGCTGCCGAACAGGACGAGGTGTCTGATCTTGCCGGGCAGGGACTCGAAGGGCGCTTCGATGTCGAACCGGGTATGGCGCGCCAGCGACTGGATGAGCTGGAAATAATAGGCGTTGCGCCGGTCCCAGCCGCGTACCGCGCCGCCCGCGAGCGACAGATGCGGATTGGCGACGATTTTCAAAGGATCGAAGAAGTCCTGCGTGCCCAGCCCGTCGCAGGTGGGGCAGGCGCCGATCGGGCTGTTGAACGAGAACAGCCGCGGTTCGAGTTCACTCAGCGAGTAGTTGCAGATGGGGCAGGCGAACTTGTTGGAGAACACGAGTTCGGTGCGGGTGTCGTCGTCCATGTAGGCGACGCGCGCCACCCCGTCGCCGAGTCGCAGGGCGGTCTCGAAGGACTCCGCCAGACGCTGTCCCAGGTCGGGGCGCACCTTGAAGCGGTCGACGACGGCCTCGACGGTGTGTTTGCGGCGCACGTCGAGCTTGCGGGCTTGATCCAGTTCGACCACCTTGCCGTCGATGCGCGCCCGCACGAAGCCGCCGGCCTGCAGTTCCTCCAGCAGCTCCGCATGTTCGCCCTTGCGCTCCGCGATGGCGGGCGCCAGCAGCATCAACGCCGTGCCCTCGGCCTGCGCAAGGATGGCGTCGACCATCTGACTCACCGTCTGCGCCGCCAGGTCGATGTGATGATCCGGACAGCGGGGCGTGCCGGCGCGCGCATACAGCAGCCGCAGGTAATCGTAGATCTCGGTCACCGTGCCCACCGTCGAGCGCGGATTGTGCGAGGTGGACTTCTGCTCGATGGAGATCGCCGGCGACAGTCCCTCGATGGTGTCCACGTCGGGCTTTTCCATCATGGACAGGAACTGGCGCGCATAGGTGGAGAGCGATTCCACGTAGCGGCGCTGGCCTTCGGCGTAGATCGTATCGAAGGCGAGCGAAGACTTGCCGGAACCCGACAGACCGGTTAGCACGATGAGCCGGTCGCGCGGCAGATCGAGGTCGATGTTCTTCAGGTTGTGGGTCCGGGCGCCCCGGATGCGGATATTTTGCATGTAACCAATCACTATACGCCCGGTGTCAAGCCCCGGCGAAGGCGGCGCCCGGCCAAATCTCGAGGTCTGCGCAGGCCAAGGCGATCGTGGGCCCCCGCCCTGCCCGTGTACAATGCGGCGATCGACATTTTCAGGGGAACGCCATGGCGCGCGGTGTCAACAAGGTCATTCTGGTGGGGACTCTCGGCGCGGATCCGGAAACCCGGTCCATGCCGAGCGGTATGACGGTCACCAACATACGGATCGCCACCAACGAGTCCTGGAAGGACAAGGCGTCGGGCGCCATGCAGGAGCGTACCGAGTGGCACAGCATCGCGCTGTTCGGCCGGCTGGGCGAAATCGGCGCCGAGTATCTGCGCAAGGGGTCCCAGGTGTACGTCGAGGGCAAGCTGCGTACCCGCAAGTGGCAGGACAAGCAGGGCAACGACCGCTACACCACCGAAATCATCGGCGACAACATGCAGATGCTGGGGGGACGTGCGGGCGGCGCCGGCGCCATGGGCGGCGGCGGCGAGCGCGGCGGCGCGGCGCGGGCCGGCAATTCGGCACCCGCGCACGAGGACTACGACCAGTCACCGGCACCGGCGGGCGCGGGCAAGGAAGATTTCGACGACGACATCCCGTTCTGATGGGCATGTTCCGCCGATGAAATGGGCGCAGGTCGCGTTGCTCGGCGCGCTGGTCGCCACGGGTGTGGCCACGGCGGCCGAGTCGGTGGTGAATCCGGCCCCGCGTCCCGCCGACTGGGCGGCGCTCGGCAAGCTGCCCGACTGGAGCGGCGTCTGGAATCCGAACATCTCGGATCAGGGTGCGCAGGCCCGCTCGAACCCTCCCCCCTGGAATGATGCGGCCCGCGCGCAGATCACGCGTCTGCTCGCGCTCGAAAAGGCGGGAAAGCCCAAGGGACTGTTCGTCGATTGCCTGCCCGAGTCCATGCCGAGCTGGATGCTGATCTCGCACAACGCGCTGGAATTCCTCTTCACGCCCGGCCGCGTCACCCTGCTCGGCGAATCCGACGGCAACCGCCTGCGACGCATCTACACGGACGGACGCCCGCATCCGGCGGACCCGGATCCTTCCTTCCACGGCCATTCGATCGGGCACTGGGAGGGGCAGACCCTCGTGGTCGACACCGTCGGCATCCTGCCCGAGGCGTACATCGCCGTGAGCGAAGCGGTGGGGGTGCCCGGCAACGGCGACGTCCACGTGGTCGAACGTATCCATCTGGCCGGCCCCGACCTCCTGCACGACGACCTCGAGATCACGGCGCCGCACGTGCTCAGCGCGCCGTGGAAGACCACGCGCGCCTACTTCCGCCAGCGTGCCCGCAAATACGACCTGGTCGAGGGGGTGTGTCTACAGGGAAGTTTCTCGGAACAGGTGGATGCCGAGGGCAATTACGTGTTCGTGCCGCTGCCGCAGAGCGACGGCGGCAACCCGCTGCAGTATCCGGCCAGGTAGCGCCGGCTGACGAATCTCACCCACGATTCCGGAGAGCATACGATGTCAAAACGCGCGGCCCTTCTGCTCGGCGCGGGCGTGGCGATCGCGCTGCCCGCCCTCGCGCATCACTCCTTTGCCATGTTCGACCATACCAAGGTGGTCGCCCTGAAAGGCACCGTGAAGGAGTTCCAGTGGACCAATCCGCACGTCGTGCTGTGGGTGTACACGCAGCCCCCGGCCGACGGCGCCGGTGGCGCGCCCCAGGTGTGGTCGCTGGAACTGACCAGTCCGGGCAATCTGACCCGCACGGGGTGGAACCGCAAATCGCTGAAGGCGGGCGACAAGGTGGAACTGCAGCTCAATCCCCTGCGCGACGGCACCCACGGCGGCTCATTCCTACAGGCCCGGATACTCGACACCGGCCAGGTGCTGGCCCAGCCCGATTTTGCGGCCCAGGAGAGACCCGGCCTGCAGTAGCGCCGCATCGCCGCACTGGAATTTCCGCCCGAGCATCCCCATGGTGCGCTCATGAACAGCACCGTAGCCTCGAGGACCGCCATGACCCAGTTCGACACCACCCCTCCTACCGACACGCAACGGCGTGACATCACGGCGACTTTGAGCGCCGACGAGCGCCGCGTGCTGTTGGAACACGGCACGGAGGCGGCTTTCTGCGGGGTTTTCCTCGATAACAAGAAAACGGGCGTGTACACCTGTCGTTTTTGCGGCCTGCCGCTGTTCCGCTCGGATGCCAAGTTCGAGTCGGGCACGGGCTGGCCCAGCTTCTTCAAGCCGTATGCCGAAGCGCACATCAAGCGCATCCGTGATTTGAGCTACGGCATGGTGCGTGTCGAGGAGGTCTGCGCGCGCTGCGGCAGCCATCTCGGGCATGTTTTCCCCGACGGGCCGCGACCGACGGGCGAACGGCACTGCCTGAATTCGGTGTCGTTGTCGTTCACCGAGCAGGGTCAGGTGCTGCCCGACAGGCTCGGCAGGGGCGCGCCGGAAGGCCGCGCGGACGTCTAGTCGTCGGCCAGGTTCTGTCCTGGAAACAGGGCGTCGCTGAACCCGAACTGAGTCAGATCGCGGATGCGGCGCGGATACAGGATGCCGTCCAGATGATCGACCTCGTGCTGCACCACGCGGGCATGGAAGTCCTTGACGGTGCGATCGATGGGTCGGCCGCGCTCGTCCAGCCCGGTGTAACGCAGGTATTTGTAGCGCGGCACGAGGCCGCGCATGCCCGGCACCGACAGGCACCCCTCCCACCCCTCCTCCAAGGTCTCGTCCACCGCGGTCAGCACCGGGTTGATGAGGACGGTGTGCGGCACCGCATCCTCGTCGGGATAGCGCGGATTCGTCTCCATGCCGAAGATCACCACCCGCAGCCCGACGCCGATTTGCGGGGCCGCGAGACCGGCGCCGTTCAAGGCCTGCATGGTGTCGCGCATGTCCGTCAGCAGGCTCTCGAGTTCCGACGTCCCGAACGCCCCGATGGGCTCGGCGATCGCCAGGAGGCGCGGGTCGCCCATTCGCAGAACTTCGCGTATTGCCATGATAGCTAGTATCTTAACGGCCTTTTCGACGTGAGCCTATGGCGACGATGCCCGGTCTTTTATACATAAAAACGTTCGGCTGCCAGATGAACGAGTACGATTCCCGCAAGATGCAGGACGTGCTCGAGGCCGCCCATGGCATGACCCGAACGGAGGATCCCGCGCTCGCCGACGTGCTGCTGGTCAACACCTGTTCGGTGCGGGAAAAGGCGCAGGAAAAAGTGTTCTCCCTGCTCGGTCAGTGGCGCGTCCTCAAACAGCAGCGGCCGCACGTGGTGATCGGCGTGGGCGGCTGCGTCGCGAGCCAGGAGGGCGAGGGCATCACCGCGCGGGCGCCGTTCGTCGATCTCGTGTTCGGCCCGCAGACGTTGCATCGCCTGCCGCAGATGCTCGAAGGACTGAAAGCCTCGGGTCGTTCGCAGATCGACGTGAGCTTCCCGGAAATCGAAAAATTCGACCGGCTGCCGGAGGCGCGTGCCGACGGCGCGACGGCCTTCGTGTCCATCATGGAGGGCTGCAGCAAGTACTGCTCCTTTTGCGTGGTGCCCTACACGCGGGGCGAGGAACTCAGCCGGCCCTTCGAGCAGGTGATGCACGAGGTACGCACCCTGGCGGCGCAGGGGGTGAGCGAAGTCACGCTGCTCGGCCAGAACGTCAATGCGTATGCAGGTCTCCTCGCGGGCGGTGCGCAGGCGGACCTCGCGACGCTGATCCATTTCGTGGCCGTCGTGCCGGGCGTGGAGCGCATCCGCTTCACCACGTCCCATCCGCTCGACTTCAACGACAGCCTGATCGAAGCCTATGCGAACGTGCCGAAGCTCAATAATTTCCTGCATCTTCCCGTGCAGAGCGGTTCGGACCGGATACTGGCGGCCATGAAACGGGGACATACGGTGCTCGAGTACAAACAGAAACTGCGCAAGTTGAAGGGCGTGCGGCCGGACATCTGCATCTCGACGGATCTCATCGTGGGGTTCCCCGGCGAGACCGACGCGGATTTCATGGCCACGCTGGACCTGGTGGCGGACGTGGGCTTCGATCAATCGTTCAGCTTTCTGTACAGCCGCCGCCCCGGCACGCCCGCCGCGGCGCTGCCCGACGAAGTGCCGCACGACGTCAAGCAGCACCGTCTGGAGCTCCTGCAGCAGCGCCTCAACACGCAGGCAGGCGCCATCTCCGCGCGCATGGTGGGCAGCCGGCAGCGGATACTGGTGGAACGTCCGGCGAAGCGCAACCCGGCACAGTTCGCCGGCCGCACCGACAACAACCGCTGGGTCAATTTCGACGGGCCCACCGAGGATCCCGGCTCGCTCTTCAATCGGTTCGCCGACGTCATCGTCACCGAAGCCATGCCGAACTCCCTGCGGGGACGACTCGTGCAGGAAGTCCGTACTTGAGTTCGGTGCCCATGACGCGCGATCTGCTGCTCGCGCCGGCGGACAACATCCGCCTGGTCGAACTGTGCGGTCCGCTCGACCAGCATCTGCATCAAATCGAGTCCCGTCTCGGGGTCGAGGTCAGACGGCGCGGCAACCGGTTTCAGATCATCGGGCTGCCGGCGGCCATCAAACGTGCCGAGGCGGTGCTGCAGGATCTGTACGCACGCGCGCAGCGCGAACCGGTGGATTCCGAGCGGGTGCACATCGCCCTGCAGGAACTCGACATGGACGCCGCCGCTCCGGAGGCGGCGCCGGGCGCGGCGGACGACGAACTGAAAGTGCGCACGGCCCGCGGTGCGGTACGCGCCCGCGGTTCGAATCAGACCGAATACCTGAAGAACGTGCACACGCACGATCTGACTTTCGGCATCGGACCGGCCGGGACCGGCAAGACGTATCTTGCCGTGGCCTGTGCGGTCGAAGCGCTGCAGTCGGAGCAGGTGCGCCGCATCGTGCTGGTCCGGCCGGCGGTGGAGGCGGGCGAGCGCCTGGGCTTCCTGCCGGGCGATCTTGCGCAGAAGGTCGATCCGTACCTGCGGCCGATGTACGACGCGCTGTACGAGATGATGGGCTTCGAGCGCGTCGCCAAGCTCATCGAGCGCAACGTCATCGAGGTCGCTCCGCTCGCGTTCATGCGCGGCCGCTCCATCAACGATTCCTTCGTGATCCTAGACGAGGCGCAGAACACCACCAACGAACAGATGAAGATGTTCCTGACCCGCATCGGTTTCGGCTCCAAGGCCGTGGTCACCGGCGACATCACCCAGATCGACCTGCCCAGTTCCAAGCAGTCCGGCCTGCGTACCGTCATGCACATCCTGCGCGGCGTGCAGGGCATCGCCTTCACCCTGTTCACCTCGCGCGACGTGGTCCGGCATCCGTTGGTGCAGCGGATCGTACAGGCCTACGAAGCACGGACGCCCGACGAGGGCGCGTCCGGCGCGTGACGCGGCGGCTCGAACTCGACGTGACCTACGCGGCCCGGCAGCCGTGGGTGCCACGGCGCGCGCAGTTCCGGGTGTGGGCGTGCGCGGCCTTCGGCTCGGTGGCGCGCGCCGACGTGGTGTCGGTGCGGGTGGTGGGGGCGGCGCGCAGCCGCAGTCTGAACCTGCACTACCGGCGCAAGGACAGGCCCACCAACGTGTTGTCCTTCGCGGGCGCGGGGGCGGGCCCGGACGGGCGCAGTTACTGGGGCGAACTCGTGATCTGCGCTCCGGTCGTCGCGCGCGAGGCGCGGGTACAGGGAAAATCACGCGAGTCGCACTGGGCGCACATGACGGTGCACGGGGTGCTGCATCTGCAGGGTTTCGACCACGAAGGCGACGCCGACGCCCGGGTCATGGCCGCCCGGGAGGTT
Source organism: uncultured Steroidobacteraceae bacterium (assembly GCA_964658215.1). GTDB lineage: Bacteria > Pseudomonadota > Gammaproteobacteria > Steroidobacterales > Steroidobacteraceae > Bog-1198. The sequence continues at coordinate 8,862 of CAZZYJ010000122.1, forward strand.
CAAATCCTTGATCGGCTTGGGTTTTCGGACCCGTATGCCTGATCGAGTATCCTGCTGAAACATGTCTGACCAGAGCACAGGAAGCACCGGACGCTGGCTCAAGCGCATCACGCAGTCGATGTCCGGCGAGCCGCGCGATCTCGCCGAGCTGATCGAGGATCTGCGCGAGGCGAGCGAACGCGGCTTGTTCGACGGTGATGCGCTGGTGATGCTGGAGGGCGTGCTGGCCGTGGCGGACATGCAGGTGCGCGACATCATGGTGCCCCGCTCGCAGATGGTGTTCGTCGAACGTGACGAACCGGCGAAGACGCTGGTGGGGCTGGTGGTCGAGTCGGGCCATTCGCGCTTCCCGGTGATCGGCGAGGACCGCGACCAGATCCTCGGCATACTGCTCGCAAAGGATTTGTTGCGGCTGCAGACCGCCGGCGAGGAGCCCTTCGAGATTCGCGAGTACATGCGGCCGGTGGTGTTCGTTCCCGAGAGCAAGCGGCTGAACGTGCTCCTCAAGGAATTTCGGCTGAGCCACAATCACATCGCCATGGTCGTCGACGAATACGGCGGTGTCTGCGGCCTCGTCACCATCGAAGACGTCATCGAGCAGATCGTGGGCGAGATCGACGACGAGCACGACGTCGAGGACGACCAGCCGATACGGCGGGAGGGCAGCCGGGAATTCACGGTCCATGCGTTGACCCCCGTCGCCGACTTCAACGAGTTTTTCAGCACCGCGTTTTCCGACGCGGACTACGACACCATAGGCGGTTTGATCATGCAGGAATTCGGCCGCCTGCCGCGTCGCGGCGAAACCATCCAGATCGGCGAGCTGGAGTTTCGCGTGGTGCGCGCCGACCGGCGGCGCATCGACCTGCTGCGTGTCATCACACCGAC
>CAZZYJ010000123.1:0-2040 GCA_964658215.1 uncultured Steroidobacteraceae bacterium
GGAATGATTTCCATGATGCCGCCTTCGGCAGACAAGAACTCCTGGGCGCGAAGACAGCGGTCGTCCGCCGAGCCGCGCTCGTCGCGCGCGCGCCGCGCGCCCTCGGCATTGCTCGACACCGCGACCCGCTCGACGTCGGGCAGGTTTTCGTCCAGCCAGCCGCGGCATTGAGCCAGGGCCTGGGCATGCGCGCAGATGCGCTGCACGTCGGCGAGGCCCGTCATGCGGCCCATCAGACAATGATGAATGCGCAGTTCGACTTCGCCGCAGATCTTGAGCGAGGAACCGAGGAACATGTCGAGCGTGTGGTTGACCGTGCCCTCGCTCGAGTTCTCGATGGGCACCACCCCGAAATCGGCGACCCCACCCTCGACTTCGTGGAACACCTCGTCGATGGCGGCGAGCGGCAGGCCGCGCACCGACGACCCGAAATGCTTGATCACGGCGGCCTGCGTGAACGTCCCTTCCGGGCCGAGGAAGGCCACCTTCAAGGGTTCCTGCTGGGCGAGACACGCGGACATGATCTCGCGGAACAGGCGCACGATCTCCTCGTTGCGCAAGGGGCCGCGGTTGCGCTCGAGCGCCATGCGCAGGACTTCCGCCTCGCGTTCCGGACGGTAGAAATCCACAGCCTTTCCCGAGGCGCTCTTGGAGATGCCGACCTGCTGCGCGAACCGCGCCCGCTCGTTCAGCAGGGCGTGGATCTTGGCATCGATCGAGTCGATGCTGGCGCGGATGGTGCCGAGGTCCACGCGCCGCCCCGCCGCGTCCTCGGGCGGCGTCCCCGGCACGTCCTTGAAGACCGGCGCCCGCGCGCCGCCCGCGCCGTCCTTGTCCCCGGAGTTCATGCGGACGACCTCGTCACGACCGTGTGCGTTCGAACTCGCGCATGAACGCGATGAGAGCGTCCACGGCTTCGAGCGGAACCGCGTTGTAGAGACTCGCCCGCATGCCGCCGAGCACGCGATGCCCCTTCAACCCCATCAATCCGGCCGCCGCCGCCCCGGCGAGGAAATCGGCATCCAGACCGCCGCGCTCGAGGGTGAAGGTCACGTTCATCCACGAGCGCGAGTCCCTGGCGACGTCGTTCCTGTAGAGGTGCGAGCCGTCGATGGCGGCGTACAGGCGCTCGGCCTTGAGCCGGTTGCGTTCCCCCATCGCCGCGAGGCCGCCCGTCTTCTTCAGCCACTTGAAGACCAGTCCCGCCATGTACCACGCGAACGTCGGCGGCGTGTTCAACATGGAGTCGTGATCCGCCACGGCCTTGTAATCGAACACCAGGGGCGTACCCGGCCGCGCATGTCCGATGAGCTCCTCGCGCACGATGACCAACACCAGCCCGGACGGACCGATGTTCTTCTGCGCGCCGGCGTAGATCAGCCCGAACTTGGCGACGTCGAGGGGACGCGACAAGAGGGTCGAGGACATGTCCGCCACCAGCGGCACGTCGCCGCTGCGGGGAACGTACCCGAACTCGACGCCGCCGATCGTCTCGTTCGGCGTGTAGTGCAGATAGGTGGCGGCGGGATCGAGCTCGAGTTCGTCCTGCGGCGGCACGCGCCGATAGCCGCCGCCCGCGTCCGCCGCCACCCGTACGTGGCTGTAGCGACGGGCCTCCACGATGGCCTTGCGCGACCAATGCCCGGTGTCGAGGTAATCGAGACGGGACTCCGCGGTGGCGAGATTCATGGGTATCAAGGCGAACTGCGCCGAGGCACCACCCTGCAAGAATAGAACCCGGTAACCGGCCGGCACGGACAACAACTCGCGCAGGTCCGCCTCCGCCTGCGCCGCCACCTCGATGAACGCCTTGCCACGATGACTCACTTCCATCACCGAGGTGCCGCCATGATTCCAGTCGAGCAGTTCTTCGCGCGCCTGCTCCAGCACCGCGGGCGGCAGCGCCGCAGGGCCTGCGGAAAAATTGGCAACCCGCAGCAGCCCGCTCACGTCGACGGCTCCGCGTCGGCGGCGACATCGCCCTCCGCCGCGGGGTCGGGCTCCGTCGACCGCTACCGGCAGACCGACGACACCTATGCG
>CAZZYJ010000123.1:2050-9668 GCA_964658215.1 uncultured Steroidobacteraceae bacterium
GAGCTCCGCCGCGGGGCCGAGTTCGGCCAGGGGGTCGCCACCCTCCGCCGCCGCATCAACCTCCGCGCCCAGGCCGTCGATGCGCTCCAACCCCGACAACTGGTCGCCTTCCTCCAAGCGGATCAAGCGCACGCCCTGCGTGTTGCGCCCCACCACCGAGATGTCCTTGACGGGGGTCCGCACCAGCGCCCCGCTCTGGCTCATGAGCATGATTTCATCGTCCGTACCGACCTGCAGCGCGCCGATCATCCGGCCGTTGCGGTCGGTGACCTGCAGCGCGATCACGCCCTGCCCGCCGCGGCCATGGGTGGGGTAGTCCTCGAGCGGCGTGAGCTTGCCGTAGCCGTTCTCGGATGCCGTCAAGATGTAGCCCTGTTCGGCGACGATCAACGCGTTTACCCGCTGATCGTCGCTCAAACGCACGCCTCGCACGCCGGCCGCCTCCCGCCCCATCGGTCTCACCTCGTCTTCGACGAAACGGATGGCCTTGCCGCCGCTGGTGAACAACAGAATGTCCTTGCTGCCGTCGGTGATCGCGACGCCCACCAGCTTGTCACCCTCCTCGAGCACCACGGCAATGATGCCGTTTGCCCGCGGCCGGGAGAACGAGGCCAGCGAGGTTTTCTTGACCGTGCCCAGGCTGGTCGCCATGAAGACGAATTTGCCCTCCTCGAACTCCCTGATCGAGAGCATGGCGCTGATGCGCTCGCCCTCCTGCAGCGGCAACAGATTGACGATGGGTTTGCCGCGCGAACCGCGGCTCGCCTGCGGCAGCTGATACACCTTGAGCCAGTAGAGTTTTCCATGATCGGAAAAGCACAGCAGGGTGTCGTGCGTGTTGGCCACGAACAGCTTGTCGATGAAATCCTCGTCCTTGACGCTGGTCGCCGCCTTGCCACGGCCGCCGCGCCGCTGCGCCTGGTAGCTCGAGATGGGCTGCGATTTTGCATAACCGCTGTGCGACAGCGTCACCACCACGTCCTCCGGCGAGATCAAATCCTCCATCGTCAGGTCTTCGTGAGTGGTGATGATCTCGGTCCGGCGCTTGTCCGAAAAGGTGTCGCGGATGTACTCGAGTTCGCCACGGATCACCGCGAGCAGGCGTTCCGGCCGCGCGAGGATGTCGTTCAGGTCGCGGATGGTGACTAGGAGCGCCTGGAACTCCGCGACGATCTTGTCCTGCTCCAACCCGGTCAGGCGGTTCAGGCGCATGTCGAGGACTGCCTGGGCCTGGATCTCGGTCAGGCGGTAACCGCCGGCCACGATTCCCAGGGTGACGGCCTCCCCCTCCGGCCGGGTGCTGATCGCACCGGCGCGCTCGAGCATCTGCGGAACGGCCCCGGCATGCCACGCTCGCGACACCAGGGCCACCTTGGCCTCGGCGGGTGACGCGGAGGCCTTGATCGCGGCGATGATCTCGTCGATGTTGGCCAGCGCGATGGCGAGCCCCTCGAGAATGTGGCCACGCTCGCGCGCCTTGCGCAGCTCGTACACCGTGCGCCGGGTGACGACTTCGCGCCGGTGCCGCAGGAACGCGTCGAGCATCTCCTTGAGCGACAACAGCCGCGGCTGGCCGTCGACCAGGGCCACCATGTTGATGCCGAACACCGTCTCCATGGTGGTCTGCGAGTAGAGATTGTTGAGCAGGATCTCGGGCACCTCGCCCCGCTTCAGCTCGATGACCACCCGCATGCCGTCCTTGTCGGATTCGTCGCGCAGGCCGTCCGAGGCGATGCCCTCGATGAGCTTCTCGCGCACCAGATCGGCGATGCGCTCGATGAGCCGTGCCTTGTTAACCTGGTAGGGCAGCTCGGTGATGATGATGGCCTGCCGGTCGCCCTTGCCGACGTCCTCGAAGTGCGCGCGCGCGCGGACGTGCAGACGGCCGCGTCCGGTCTTGTACGCCGAGACGATCTCCTGCGCACCGTTGATGAATCCCGCGGTGGGAAAATCGGGGCCGGGCACGATCTGCATCAGTTCGCCGAGCGTGATCTGCGGATTCTCGATGAGCGCGATGCAGGCCGCGACGATCTCGCCGAGATTGTGCGGCGGAATGTTCGTGGCCATGCCGACCGCGATGCCGGACGAACCGTTGATGAGCAGGTTCGGCACGCGCGTGGGCAGCACCGCCGGCTCGCTCTCCGACTCGTCGTAGTTCAGGTTGAAATCGACGGTCTCCTTGTCGAGGTCGGCGAGCAGCTCGGCGGCGAGCTTGGACATGCGCACTTCGGTGTAGCGCATGGCCGCCGGCGGGTCGCCGTCGACCGAGCCGAAATTCCCCTGGCCGTCGACCAGCAGATACCGCATCGAAAAGGGCTGCGCCATGCGCACGATGGCGTCGTAGACCGATGCATCGCCGTGGGGATGGTACTTGCCGATGACGTCGCCCACGACGCGGGCGGACTTTTTGTAGGCCTTGTTCCAATCGTTGCCCAGCTCGCGCATGGCGAACAACACGCGACGATGCACCGGCTTCAGACCGTCGCGCACGTCGGGCAGCGCCCGGCCCACGATCACGCTCATGGCGTAATCCAGGTACGATTTGCGCATCTCGTCTTCGAGATTTACGGGCAAAATTTCGCGTGCGATCTCGGCCATTTGCGAGAGTCCGATCAGCCGTTGATTCGGCTTGTTGAGCTTGGTTTTGGGGGGGCGAGACAGAGTCTCAACATCGGCGAATTCTAGCACACATCCGCCCGTCTTGAGCCTCTGGTTTGGATAAGCCGATATACTGCGAAGATGGCAGGCTCCCTCGTCGATTTGTGCATCCATGCGCGTTGGCTGGTACCCATGCACGCACCCGACGCCGTGTTGCAACGGCATGCGCTGGTGGTACGCGACGGGCGCCTGCTCGACGTGTTGCCGAGCGCCGAGGTCGCCGGGCGCTATGCCCCGCGCGTGGTCCTCGATCGACCGCACCACGTGCTCATGCCGGGATTGGTGAACGCCCACGCCACGCTCGTGCCCGAGTCCGCCCAGCCGATGACGCACGCACGCGCGCACGATGCGGCGCTGCTGTCGGCGGCGCACCTGCTGCGCGCGGGCGTCACCTGCGTGTGCGCCTTCGGCTTCCATCCGCAGGAGTCCGCCCGGGTCGCCGCCGAGCAGGGACTGCGCGCCGTGATCGGCCTGCCGGTGGCGGAGCACGCCAGCGCGTGGGCGGCCGGTACCGCCGAGTACCTGACGCGCGCGCTCGAGTTTCGCGATGAGTTTCGCGGCCACCCGACCATCGGTACGGCGTTCGCGCCGGTGGATTCGGCCCGCCTGAGCGACGCGACGTTCGGCCGCATTGCTACCCTCGCGAACGAACTAGACGCCGGCATCGTGCTCGACCTGCACGAGACGCGGCAGGCCGTCGCGGACTCGGTCGCACGTCACGGCCTGCGCCCGCTGGCGCGGCTGCATTCGCTCGGCTTGTTGACGCCAACGCTGTGTGCCGTGCAGATGATTCACCTGGAGCCCGCCGACCGGGCCCTCGCGCAGCTCGGCGGAATCGCCGCGATCGCCTGTCCGACCGCCGGTTTGCTGGCCGCCCAGGGCATGGCTGACGCAGCCGCGTGGCGCCGCGCGGGCCTGCGCCTCGGCGTCGGCGGAGAAGATCCCTGGAGCGAATTCAAGTTCCTCGCGCTGGTGCCGGCGGCGGGCACGCACGACACGGACCCGCCGCCCGGGACCCACACGGCGCCGCGGACGTTGACGCCGTGGCAGGCGCTGGCGGCGGGCACCGGCGGCGGGGCCGCCGCACTCGGACTCGATGCGGAGGTGGGCACGCTCCAGGCCGGCAAGTGGGCCGATGTGTGCTGCATCGAGCTGCGCGGCGCGGGCGCGCCCTCCGACGACGAGCCGCTGGCGCAGCTCGCCTACCAGGGCGGACGTGAGCGGGTGAGCGATGTCTGGATAGCGGGCCGGCACTTGTTGAACGAGGGTAGTTTCACCCGGCTGGACTGGCCGGCGTTGGCCGCACGATATGAGGAGATACCATGAATTCCACGCCGCACGACGCGACCGATCCCGGCGCGGGCGCCCGTAACGCAGACCCCGCGGAGCTCGCCAAATTCAGCGCCCTGGCACAGAGCTGGTGGGACCCGCAGGGACCGTCCCGACCCCTGCACGACTTGAATCCGCTGCGGCTGCGCTACGTGCAGCGGGTCGCGGGCCTGGAGCGGAGCCGGGTGCTGGACGTGGGGTGTGGGGGCGGCATCCTGTCCGAGGCCATGGCCCGGGCGGGCGCCGACGTCCTCGGCATCGACCTCAGCCAGTCTGTGCTCGACGTCGCGCAGCTGCATGCCCTCGAATCCCAGGTCTCGGTCGCCTATCGGGCGGTGGCCGCGGAAACGCTGGCCGCGCAATCCCCGGGCGCGTTCGACTGCGTGACCTGCATGGAAATGCTCGAGCACGTTCCCGACCCCGCGGCCGTGTTGAAGGCGTTGTCGGCGCTGGTCAAGCCGGGCGGCGACATCGTGGTGTCCACCTTGAACCGCAATCCACGCGCCTTTGCCCTGGCCATCGTCGGCGCCGAGTACGTCGCCCGGGTGCTGCCGCGCGGTACCCACGAGTATCTGAAATTCATCAAACCCTCGGAGCTCGCGCGCTGGGGCCGGCTGGCCGGCCTCGATCTCCGGGATCTCGCCGGCATCACCTATCATCCGCTGACGCGGACCTTCGAACTGTCCTCGGACACCCGGGTGAATTATCTGGCGCATTTCCACCGTCCCCTCGATGCACCCTGACGACGGCAGCACCTTGCGCGCGGTGCTGTTCGATCTAGACGGTACCCTGCTCGATACGGCGCCGGACATGGTCGGCGCGCTGAACGTCCTGCGACACGAGGGCGGACTCGCAGCCGTGCCCTTCGCATCGGCGCGTGACCTCGTCAGTCACGGCGCCGCCCGGCTGGTGAAGCTCGGCTTTCCCCACGCGGACCCCGCGCAGATGCAGCGGCTCATCAAGCGCTACCTGGAAATCTACGGCCGGGCGGTGGGCGCGCAGACACGCCTCTTCCCGGGTATGGACGCGGTGCTCGCGGCGCTCGCGCTGCGCGGCCTGAAGGCCGGCATCGTGACGAACAAGCCGGGCTGGCTGACCCGGCCGCTGCTCGAGGAATTGGGCCTGACGGGCGCCTTTGCCTGCGTGGTGAGCGGCGATACCGTGAGCGAGCGCAAGCCACATCCTCTGCCCCTGCTGCACGCGGCCCGCGAGGCGGGCGTCGCCGCCGGCGAGTGCCTGTACGTGGGCGACGCGGAGCGCGACATCCAGGCCGCGCACGCCGCGGGCATGCCTGCACTGGTGGCGGTGTACGGCTACATACCGTCCGACGAAGACTGGCGCGGGTGGGGAGGCGACGGCCACATCGGCCGTCCGCAAGAGATACTGGAATGGCTCGACCGCCGGACCCCGGGCGGCGCCGGTCACGGCGACGGCGCCGGCCGGTGAGGGATTCCGGCATCGTCGTCGCCTTTGCGATCGGCACGATCTTCGGCGCGGCGTTCGGCGCGCTCGGCGTCCTGCTGTGGCGTTACCGGCGCGAGCAGGGCCTGCGTGTCGCGGTGGAAGTTCTCGAGGCCCGGCTGCGCAGCGACGAGGCGACGAGCCGGGAGCGCGAGCTGTCGCTCACGAGGACGCGGGAGCAGCTCTCGGGGATATTCGGCGATCTGGCGCGCCACAGCCTGCGCGAGAACAACGAAATGTTCCTGCAACTGGCCCGCGAGCGTCTCGACCGGCAACGAGGGGAGGCCGCGCAGGATCTCGAGGAGCGCAGGACGGCGATCGACCGGCTGGTGCAGCCCATCCGCGAGGCGCTGGCGAAAACCGCAGCCCAGATCGATCATATCGAGCGCGAACGCATCGAATCCTTCGCCACGCTCGGCAGTCAGATGCAGGCATTGTCGGGGGGGCAGTCGCTCCTCGCTCGCGAGACCCGCAACCTGGTGACAGCGTTGCGTCGCCCGGACGTGCGTGGGCAGTGGGGCGAAATAACGCTGCAGCGGCTGGTGGAGCTGTCCGGCATGACGGCGCACGTCGACTTCACCCTGCAGCTCACCCGCACCACCGACGAGGGTGCCGTGCGCCCGGACATGATCGTGCACCTCACCGCGCAGCGCGACATCGTCGTGGACGTCAAGACCCCGCTCGACGCGTACCTCGCCGCCGTCGAGGCGCAGGACGAGCCGGAGCGCGCCGCGCAGCTGCGCCGCCATGCGCAGATCGTGGGCGCCCGCATCCGCGAGCTCGCGTCCAAACAGTACTGGTCCCAGTTCGACAGCAGCCCCGATTTCGTCGTGCTGTTCCTGCCGGGCGATCAGTTCCTGGCCGCCGCGCTGCAGATAGACGCCGGGTTGTTGGAGGAAGCACTGCGGCAGAGCGTCATGCTGGCGACGCCGACCAGCCTGGTGGCGCTGTTGAAGACGGTCGCGCACGGCTGGCGACAGGCGGCGCTCACGCAGAACGCGGCGGAAATACGCCGCCTGGGCGAGGATGTGTACAAGCGCCTCGCGGTGTTCGGCGAACATCTCGGCAGGCTCGGCAAATCCCTCGGCAGCAGCGTCGACTCGTTCAACAAGGCGGTGGGCTCGCTGGAACAACAGGTACTGCCCGCGGCGCGTCGTTTTCCGGAACTCGGACTGCGCGTCACGCGCGACCTCGAACCGCTGGAACCCGTCGCCGGTCTGGTGCGCAGGCCGCAGGGCGCGGCGGACGAGGTGCTTCCTGAAAAACCTTGAAGAGCCCTACCGGGGCCGCGCCGTGCCGCAGGGCAGCGCTCGGTATTGGAGCTGGCTCTTCGCCGCGGGGGAGATGCGCGCCCCGCTGCTCGGCAGCTACGCGTTGATGGCGGAATGGAGTGCCCTGATGGATGCGCGCACCGAGCAGGCTGCCGCACTGATCAAGCTCGACTGGTGGCGGGATGAAATGCGCAGGCTGGCGGCGCACCAGGCGGTGCACCCGATCGGCCGCTATCTGCAAGCCCTGCCGCGCGCGGGCGAGGTTGATTTCGAGCCGCTGCTGCGCAGCGTCGAGGCCACCGCCGCTCAGATCGCCGGCGCACCCCTCGCGAGGAGCGCGGAACTCGGTCCGCACAGCGCGGCTCTGTACGGCCTGCCCCTGCAGATCGCCGCCCGTCTGGGGGGCATCGCCGATCTGCCGCTGCCGGGCCGCTGCATCGATGAACTCGCCCAGGCTCAGTATCTGACCCGACTCCTCGTCGACTATCGGCGGGACGCGGCGGTGGGCCGCGTGGCGTTCCCCGTGGAGGAGTTGCTGGCCGCGGGAATCGACAACGCGGATCTGAACGCGGCCGACGTGCCGCCTCGTCTGCGCAGCCATCTGCAACACGTGACAGCGCGCGCGGCCCAGCATTTCGCGGCGGCCGCACGCGCCTCGAGCGCGGCCGCCCTCCCGCCGGCCCGCCATCTAGCGGTGCTGGCCGCGCTCGGACTCGCTCACCTGCAGGACGGGACGTTTCGCGCGCAGGCGAACTTTCGCCTTCGGGACCTGTATAAGGCCTGGACGGTGGCCCGTCGCGCCGCTGCCGGCCGCTGACCCACCACGGAACCCCCATGCCCCTACCCGCCCCCCTCATGCTTCCCCCAGGGTCTCTCGAAGGCCGCGTCCTGTTGATCAC
>CAZZYJ010000124.1:0-9581 GCA_964658215.1 uncultured Steroidobacteraceae bacterium
GGTTGTGCAAGCGAACGCGCCGCCGCGCCGCCCGTCAGCGCGGCACAGGCGAGGGCCTTCATCGATGCGGCGCTGCCACGCGAGCTCGCCGACCGCAACGGCTGGACCACCGACCTGTATGCCGGATTCGCGGCCCAAGGCGTGCCACCCACCCAGGTCAACGTATGCGCCGTGGTCGCCGTCATCGAACAGGAATCCGGTTTCCGGGTCGATCCGGTGATCCCCGGCCTGCCAGCGATCGCCTGGCGGCAGATCGACCTGCGTGCGTCGCAGGCGGGTGTGCCGGCGTTGCTGGTGCACGGGGTCTTGAAGCTGCCGTCCGCCAATGGCAGGAGCTACGGTGAACGCATCGATCATGCGCGGACCGAGCGGGAACTGAGCGACATCTACGAAGACCTGATCGGCACGGTACCTCTCGGTCGCACGGTGTTCGCGGCCGAAAACCCCATTCGCACCCGCGGACCGATGCAGGTGCACGTCGCCTTCGCCGAACGTTACGCGGCGCTGCGGCCGTATCCGTATCCCATCGACAAGAGTCTCGCCGACGAGGTGTTTTCCCGGCGTGGCGGCCTGTACTTCGGTATCGCACATCTGCTGGCCTACGCCGCGGACTACGATGATTTCCTGTACCGCTTCGCCGATTTCAACGCCGGTCAATACGCCAGCCGCAACGCCGCGTTCCAGCACGCCGTGAGCCGCGCGTCGGGCGTCCCGCTGACGGCGGACGGGTCGCTGCTGGCCCCGGACCGGGCCGGCGGCGCCGGCAGCACGGAACTGGCGGTGCGCGCGCTGGCGGACCGCCTTGGCCTGGACGAACACGCCATTCGCGCGGCGCTCGAACGAGGCAAGTCCCGCGAGTTCGAACGCACGGCCCTCTACTCGCGGGTGTTTGCGCTCGCGGAGCGCGACGCGCGCGGCCCGCTGCCACGCGCCGCCATCCCGCGCATCAAGCTGACCGGGCCGAAGATTTCACGCCCCCTGAGCACTGAGTGGTATGCCCTGCGTGTCGATGCCCGCTTCAAACGCTGTCTGGCGCACTAGCGATGGCATTGCAATCGTCACGCTGCCCTCCTATTGTGAATGCGTTGGGGAGCATGGGTCCCTGCCTTACCGACCCTTGCGCAGCCGAGATCGAGTACATGGAATCTTGCAGGACGATTGCCGACTCGGCGCACTCTGACATGGAACTGGACATCCGCCGGGTCGAATCGGTCGGCGCACTCGAAGCGCTCGCCGAAGAGTGGAACGCCCTCGATGCCGGGATACTCCCCCGCACGCCGTTCACGTCACCGTCCTGGAATCTGCTCTGGTGGAAGCACCTCGCCCGGCGCCGGCCGGCCATCAACGACCACCTCTTTTCCCATGTGGTGCGTTGCGACGGCAGGCTGGTCGCCGTCGCGCCGATGATGCTCACCCATGCGCCGGGACGCGGCCTGTGGCGCACCCGCAAGCTGCAATTCTTCGGCGCCGATCCGAACCTGACCGAGGTGCGCGGACTCGCGACGCGGGCCATCCACGAAGCCATGGTGGTCGACGGGCTGGCCCGGCACCTCGATGCGCATCGGCAGGAATGGGACTGGCTGGAATGGAGCGGCTTGCGCCTGGGCGCCGCGGCCGCAGGCGCACTGGAGGATGCGGGGTTCAAACGCAGCGGGCTGCAGAGAGATTTTTTCCTCCGGCTGCCCGCCGATTGGGCCACGTTCAAATCCACCCGTTCGCGCAACATCAAGGAGTCGCTGCGCAAGTGTTACAACTCCTTGAAACGCGACCACCACGAATTCGTCTTTCGTGTAAACCGAACCCCGGCGGAGCTGCCGGGCGCACTGGAACGCTTCTTCGCCCTGCATCGCGCACGGTCCGCACAGCGTTCGACCGTGCCCCACGCGGACCATTTCGCGCGGGCGAATGCCCGGGAGTTCATCGTCGATTACGCGCTGCAGACGGTGCGGCACAATCCTCTGTACGTCTTCGAGCTGGAAATCGGCGGTCGCGTCGTCGCCTCGCGGCTCGCCTTCGTGCTGGGCAGGGAATTATATTTGTACTACTCGGGGTACCTTCCGGAATGGGGGCGCTACAGCGTCATGACCACCCTCGTCGCGGAGGCCCTGCGCTGGGCGATCGACCACCGGCACACGCTCGTCAACCTGTCGACGGGCGACGACGAATCGAAGCGGCGCTGGAGCCCGAGCGAGCAGGCATACACCAGTCTGGTCCAGGTGGGCCCGAGCGTTCGCAACCGCCTCGCCCACGGCTTGTATCGTCGCTCCCGCAGTCAGTAATGCGGCGGCCGTTCGTCCACCGGCGCCGTCATCGGCTCGGTGGGGTCGTTCCTCACGCGTTCCGCCAGCGCCTCGAGCGCCCGGCGCAGTCCGCGTAGTTCGAGTTGCTGGCGAAACACGACGTCGCTCAAGTCCGCATTCGCCCGTTCCAGAAAGGCGATCTTGATCTCTATCGTCTCGAGCGCCGGATCGGACGGCTCTCGGGTCGGCTCTGCGGGAGACGTGCGGCTCATGTGCCGCAGAACGTCTGCAGGACTTGTTCCGCCGGCAGCGGCGCATCCGCGTAGTCGCGAAAGGTTGGTTGCTCCTCGTAGGGCCGCTCGAGCACCCGCGACAGTTCCTCGAACGGGGTGAAGTCGCCGTGCTCGGAGGCTGCCTGGATCACGGCCTCGATGCGGTGATTGCGGGGAATGAACGCCGGGTTGACCCGCCGCATGGCAGCGGCACGCTCTGCGGGAGACACCGACTCCCTGACCAGACGCGCCTTCCACGTTGCCGTCCAGTCTTCGAATTCGCGCGATCCGGCGAACGATTCGCGTACCGCCGCGGATGCCGCGGCGTCGTCGGCGGCGCCGCACAGGCGGCGGAACGTCAGGGTGAAATCCGCCCCGTCGCGCTGCATGACGTCGAGCAGCGCATCGATCAACGTCGCGTCGCCGGCCTCCGGGATGGCCAGCCCCAATTTTGCCCGCATGCCCGCCAGCCGGTGTTCCTCGAAGCGTGGCGTGTAGCCGGACAGCACCTCGCCCGCGCTCGCGACGGCCCGCTCCGTATCCTCGTCGATGAGCGGCAGCAAGGTTTCCGCGAACCGCGCCAGGTTCCACCGGGCGGCATGCGGCTGGTTCGCATAGGCGTAGCGCCCCAGGTGATCGATGGAACTGAACACCCGGGACGCCTCGTAGGCGTCCATGAAGGCGCAGGGTCCGAAGTCGATGGTCTCGCCGGACACCGTCATGTTGTCCGTATTCATGACGCCATGGATGAACCCCACCAGCATCCATTGCGCCACCAACGATGCGTGCCGCTCGACCACGGCGTGCAGCAGGTCCCGGTACGGCGAGGCGCCGGACGCCAGGTGCGGGTAGTGACGCGCGATTACATGGTCCGCCAGCCGCCGCGTCGACGCGATGTCGCCGCGCGCGGCGAAATACTGAAAGGTGCCCACGCGCACGTGGCTCGCCGCCACCCGCGTCACGATGGCGCCGGGCAGACGTGTCTCGCGGGCCACCCACTCGCCCGTCGACACCGCCGCGAGCGCCCGCGTGGCCGGCACGCCGAGCGCGAAGAAGGCCTCGCTCACCAGGTACTCGCGCAACACCGGGCCCAAGGCCGCGCGCCCATCGCCGCCGCGGGAAAACGGGGTCCGTCCGCAGCCCTTGAGCTGTATGTCGCGGCGCAGCCCCGCACCGTCGACGACCTCCCCCAGCAACAGGGCGCGCCCATCGCCCAGTTGCGGCACGAAATGCCCGAATTGATGCCCCGCGTAGGCCAGGGCCAGGGGTTCGGACCCGGCCAGCAAGGCGTTTCCGGAGAAAACGGCGGCGAGCGACGCAGCGCCCCGCGACTGCGCAGAAAACCCCAGTTCGTCCGCGAGCGCAGCGTTGAACTTGAGGACGCGCGGGTCGGCCACCGGCGTGGGCGCCACGCGCTCGTAAAAATTCGGCGGCAAGCGCGCATAGCTGTTGTCGAAGTGCACGGGCGCCTCCTCCGCCGGGTGCGGGGCCGCGGCCCTCACGCCCGCTTGCCGGCGCGCTTCGCCCGCCCGAGCGACTCGTACAGGCTGACGTAGTTTTGTGCCATGTGGTGCGAGGTGAAGCGGCGGTCGAACTCGGCACGGATGCGATCCCGGTCCAACGTCTTGATCTTCGCGACCGCCGCGACGGCCTCCGCCTCGTCGTGCACGATGAAGCCGGTGACGCCGTCCTCCAACACCTCGGGCACGGAACCGTTTTCAAAGGCGATGACGGGCGTGCCGCAGGCCATCGCCTCGATCATCACCAGGCCGAACGGCTCGCGCCAGGCGATGGGGAACACCAGCGCCGCCGCGTGGCCCAGGAATTCGCTCTTCTGATGCTCGCCGATTTCACCGATGAATTCGATGTCGCCCTGCGAGAGCAGGGGCTCCACGGTGGTGCGGTAATATTCCTCGTCGACCTTGTCCACCTTCGCCGCCATCTTGATCTTCATCTTCGCCCGCGAGGCGATGCGGATGGCGGCGTCCGGCGCCTTCTCGGGGGAGATGCGCCCCAGAAAGGCGAGGTAACCGCCGTCGCCGGCCCCTTTGGTCAACAGGTCCTTGGGCAGCCCGTGCAGGATGGTGGCCACGTAATTCGCCTGCGGCAGCGGCACGCGCTGAGAATTCGATATCGACACCACCGGCATGTCGCCGTACAGACCGTACAACGGCGGCAGTTCGGGCAGGTCGAGACGGCCGTGCAGGGTGGTCACCGACGCCGTCGCGATACGCTGCAGCAACGGATAGCCGAAGTAATCGAGATGCGCATGGATGACGTCGAATTCGTGCGCGCGCCGCGCCACCGTCTCGAGTTGCATGAACACAGGCGCAAGGTAATCCTTGACGTCCGGATCGAGCCGCAGCGCACGCGGCCATATGGGCACCAGCGTCGCCTTCGTCTCGCTGTCGCCCGACGCGAACAACGTCACCTCGTGTCCGAGCTCCACCAGCGCGTCTGTAAGATAGGCAACTACACGCTCTGTGCCGCCATAAAGTTTCGGTGGAACCGCTTCGGTGAGAGGCGCGACCTGAGCAATTTTCATATGAGTTCACGTTCCAATGAGGGTTATTCTGAGCCTATGACGTATATAACCATAAACGGTGCCCGCCGCATCCCCATCGCGGGGGAAAGCGCCGGTCCCCTCTCGACATCGTCTTCTGAAAATTTTACAACCCACAACCCACCGGGGCGACCGTGACCACACCGACTTCCACACCCCTCGATGACGCACCACCGGCCGGCGCCCCCCCGGGCACCGCACATACGATGGACGACGTCCCGCAGTTCGCGATCTCCGTGGGTCCGGGGATCCAGGAGCGCCGCACCCGCACGTTGAAGCATGGCGACGCCTTCGCGGTGTTCGATCATCGCGGCGACATCGGCGGCGGGGCGGGCAATTCGGAGGGGTTCTATCATCGCGACACCCGCATCCTGTCGCAGTTCCAGTTGCTGCTCGAAGAGACGCGTCCGTTGCTGCTCAGTTCGACCATTCAGGACGACAACGCCGTGTTCAGCGCGGACTTGAGCAATCCGGATCTGTTCGCCGACGGCGAGATCGTCCTGCGCCGCGAGCAGATTCATCTACAGCGCATCAAATTCGTGTGGGACGGTGCCTGCTTCGAGCGGCTCCTGGTGCGCAACTTCAGCGACCGGCCGATGCCCGTGCGCCTGACCATGCGCTTCGCGGCGGACTTCGCCGATCTGTTCGAAGTACGCGGCGAGAAACGCAAGGCGCGTGGCACGGCGACGGGCGTCGTGCAGAGCGCCCATGGCGTGCTGCTCAGCTACCTGGGGCTCGACAAGATCGAGCGCGCCACGGGACTCGACTTCGAACCCGCGCCGGACGCCCTGAGCGCCCGCCACGCGGCGTACGAATTCACGCTGCAGCCGCGCGCCACGCGCCGCATCTTCTTCCGTTACGGCGTCCCCGACCGCAGCGGCGAGACGTGGAACGGCCGTGTCTTCTACCGCCGGATGCGCGCCGCGCGCCAGGCCCTGCGCGATTCGAGCGCCCGTGCGGCGAGCGTGGATACGTCGAATTCCGTGTTCAACGAGATCGCACGTCGCTGCATCTCCGACCTGTACATGCTGATCACCGACACGCCGCAGGGCCACTATCCGTATGCGGGGACCCCCTGGTTCAGCACGCCGTTCGGTCGCGACGGCATCATCACGGCGCTCATGACGTTGTGGATCGACCCATCGATCGCCAAGGGGGTGCTGCAGTTCCTGGCGTCGACGCAGGCCACCACCATCGAACCTGCGCGCGACGGCGAACCCGGCAAGATCCTGCACGAAATGCGGCACGGCGAAATGGCCAACCTGCGCGAGGTGCCCTTCGGCCGCTACTACGGCAGCGTGGATTCGACGCCCTTGTTCGTGCTGCTGCTGGGCGAGTACTTCGTCAGGACGGGCGATCTCGCGACGGTG
This sequence comes from uncultured Steroidobacteraceae bacterium, assembly GCA_964658215.1. Classification (GTDB taxonomy): domain Bacteria; phylum Pseudomonadota; class Gammaproteobacteria; order Steroidobacterales; family Steroidobacteraceae; genus Bog-1198. Next base: position 6,446 of record CAZZYJ010000124.1, read on the forward strand.
CGGGCGCTCTGGCCGAATGCCGAAGCCGCCCTCAAGTGGATCGACACGTACGGCGACCGCGACGGCGACGGCTTCGTGGAATATTACCGGCAGACCAAGGAGGGACTCGCGAACCAAGGCTGGAAGGATTCGTACGACGCGGTGTTCCACGCCGACGGACGCACCGCCGAGGGTCCGATCGCACTGTGCGAGGTGCAGGCCTACGTGTACGGCGCCAAACGGCACGCGGCGCTGCTGGCGGCCGCGCTGGGGCTGCATGGGCAGGCCGACAGTCTGCAGGCGCAGGCGGTCGCGCTGCGCCGGCAGTTCGAGGAGAAATTCTGGTGCGAAGAGCTGTCCGTGTACGCATTGGCATTGGATGGCGCCAAGCAGCCCTGCCGCGTGGTGTCTTCGAACTCGGGTCAGGTTCTGCTGACGGGAATCGCCTCGCCCGAACGGGCGCAGCGCGTGACCCAGACGATGCTGACCGAGGCCATGTTCAGCGGGTGGGGCATACGCACGATCGGCCGCGCCGAGGCCCGTTACAATCCCATGTCGTATCACAACGGTTCGGTCTGGCCGCACGACAACGGGCTGATCGCCATGGGCATGGCGCGGTACGGACAGAAGGAGGCGGCGGCGCAGGTGTTCGGTGCGCTGTTCGACGCCGCGAGCTACATGGAGTTACGCCGGCTGCCGGAGTTGTTCTGCGGTTTCGTGCGCCGCACCCACAACGCGCCCACTCAGTACCCCGTGGCGTGCTCGCCCCAGGCATGGGCCAGCGCCACCATGCTGTGCCTGCTGCAGGCGACGCTCGGCTTGGAGCTGTTCGACGGCAGCGGCGAAATCGCCTTCTACCGGCCGGTGCTGCCGAAATTTCTGGACCATCTGCATCTGCGCAACGTGCGCCTGAGCCGCGGCTCCGTCGACGTGCTGCTGCACCGGCACGGCGATCACGTGGCCGCGACCGTGACGCACCGCGCGGGCGACGTCGTGGTCGTGGTGCGTCACTGATCGGGGGGCGAGCCGCCCTCGCGGCCGTGCCCCTCGCGCCCCAGGCCCGCGCCGGCATCCTGCACCGGGCGGGTCTCGGGCATGGCGAAGACAACCAGCAGCACCGACGTCACCGCCACGCCGGTCAGGCCGAAGAAGGCGAAGCGGGTGCTGAAATGATCGGCCAGCCAGCCGGCGGCCGGGGTGCTCAGCGTGCCGCCGATACCGATGCCGAATCCCACCGCACCCAGCGAGAGGTTGAAGTGGCCGGAGCGCGCCGCGACGTCGCTCACGATCAGCGGCACCATGATGCCGAAACAGGCGGCCGCGATGCCGTCGAACACCTGCAGGGCGACCAGCGCGGTGGGGTTGACGGTGAAGGCGAACGCCAGCGCACGAATCGGCAGCATGCTGAACCCCGCCATCAGCACGACGCGGCGGCCATGCGATTCAGCCAGACGTCCCACCGCGGGCGAGGCGAACGCCACGATGATCTGCGGCAGCACGATGCACGCCGCGATCAGCAGGCTGGGGTTTGAGCCCTTCGCGGTCAGGGTCCCGCTGATCAGCATCAACATCGGTGCGTTGGCGAAGGTGAACAGCATCGCGCAGACGCTGAATACCAACAGACGCCGATCGGCCAGCACGCGCAGGAAGCTCCCCCGCCCCGCGCCCGGTTCCCGGGCCGCGGGCCGCAGTTCGATGCCCGCCACCGCCACCTTGCGTAACGGCAGCAGCGCGAGCAGCGCAGGCAGCGTCAGGGCCGCGGTGAGAAAGAACACCGCGCGTTCGCCCACGTATTGACCGCAGGCGCCCATGAGGGCGGCGCCCAGGCCGTTGCCGATGGCCGCATAGCGCGCGTTGCGTCCGAGCCGCAGGCCCATGCCGAAGCGGCCCGCGATGACGAGGCTCATCGCCGCGATGGCGGGGGTCAACGTGCAGCTCGACAGCCCGTGCAGAATCTCCGCGAGGTACACGAAAAGGGGGATGGGGCTGACCGCGAACAGCAACGCACTCACCGTGAACACTACCACGCTGAAAGCAGCCACCCGCGTCTTGTTGGGGATGAGATCGACGAGCGCGCCCGCCGGCACCTGGCTCGCCATGGAGGTGATGGTGCCTATGCTCAGCGCGAGACCGATCGACGTCTGCGTCCAGCTCTGGCTCGCGAGATAAACGGCGATGAACGGGCCGAACCCGGTCTGAATGTTGGCGACGAACAGGTTGAACCAGTCGAGGCCCGGGCTGGCCCCCGAAGATGCGTGCGCCGAACCCTGCCCCTCGGCCCCCACCGGCATTCGGCCTACTTCTTGCCGTCGAGGGCCGCCGGTGTCGGGGCAGGTATCGGGGCGGCCGCGGACGGCGCAACCGCTGCGGACGGCGCGGTCGCGGCAGGCGGCGCGGCGGGGGCGGGGGCGGGCGGCACCAATATCTGCGGCTTGGGATTGTCCTTGTACTCGGGCGCGGTCTTGAGCTTGTCGGGACTGACGCTCAGCAACAACGACGGATCCTGGCCGTCGGGACTGAAACGCAGCAGCGGCCAGTCGACCGCGATGCGATGGTTACCCACGCCGAGGAAACCACCGAAATCGATGATGGCCACCCGCACCCGGCCGGTGGCATCCGCCAGCACGTCCACGACACGCCCGAGGTCGTCGCCCTTCGGACCCTTGACCTTCTTGCCCAGGATGGACATCACCGACATGTCCATGGCTTTGACCTGCGCGTCCACCATGCCGTCCACGGGCGCCGTGCTCACCACCGGCGCCGTCACGGGCTGCGGCGGGGCTTCCTTGTGCACGGGCTTGACCCTGGGTTTGGGCTTGAGCCGCGGCTTGCCGGCCGGCACGCAGTTGGTCGCCGCCGGTGCGTCCGCTTCCGCGGGACGCGCCTAGTCTGCGACGTCGGGCGGCCCGCTCTGCGGCGGCGGGGTCTGGGGCTCCGTCACCGCGGCGGCGGGCGCGGGCGCTACCGGCGGCGGCGCCTTCGCGCCCTGCAGCGTCGCACAACCCGCGAGCGCCGCACCGCCTGCCAGCGCCGCCGCCCATGCCAGCACCCTGCCGGCACGCCGCACACCGCGCCACGGGCCGGCAACGCCGCGCGCGGCCACGTCCAAAGCAGTCACCGTCATGCGCTCACTCCACGCTCGCCGGATGTTGGCGGC
>CAZZYJ010000125.1:0-6873 GCA_964658215.1 uncultured Steroidobacteraceae bacterium
CCACGCCGCCCTCTCCACGCCGCCCTGCTATGCCGCGCGTTGACCCCCCCACCGATCGCGGGCAGACTCCGCTGCCTTCATGCTGCAACCGTCCTCCTCGGAAACCTGCCTCATCGTCTGCTCCAGCTGCCGTCATTCGCGCGGGTCCGCCGACGACGCGCGCGGCGTGCGGGGCGGAGCCGCGTTCGCAGCCGAACTCGCGCTGACCCTTGCGAACCATGCGTTACACCACCGTCTGGACATTCGATCCATGCAGTGCCTGTTCGCGTGCAAGAATCATTGCACCGCACACCTGCGGAGCAGCAGTCGCCTCGGTTATATTTTCGGCAACTTCCGGGCCACGCCCGAAGACGCCGCCGCGCTGCTCGATTTCATCGAACAATATCTCCACACCGCCGACGGCGTCGTTCCGTACGCGCTCTGGCCCGACGGCATGAAGGGCCACTTCTTGGTCCGTCTGCCGCCCGCCGGTTTCCTGTGGAGCGAACCACCGCTGTCATGAAATGAACCGCCACCGCGCCCTGCTGCTCATCGGGCTGCTCGCAGGCCAACCCGCCATCGCGCCCGGCGCCGGGTCGGCGCACACCGACGGGCCGCCTGCCATGCTGCCCACCGGCGCACCAAACGCCGGCGCATCACACGCCGCCACGCCGCTGATCCTGCGCGATGATCTGGGACGCGACGTCACGTTTGCCGCAGCTCCGCAGCGCATCGTCACCCTGCTGCCCTCGCTGACCGAGACCGTCTGCGCACTCGGCGCCTGCAACCGCCTCGTCGCCACCGACCGCTACTCCGACTGGCCGGCGGAGGTACGGACGCTGCCCAAAGCCGGTGGCCTCGACGACGCGCAGGTGGAATTGATCGTGAGCCTGCAGCCCGATGTCGTGCTGCTGACCCGCTCGCACCGGCTCGCCGATCGATTACGTGATCTCGGCATCCGCTGCTTCGTCATCGACAGCGAAAACTATGCCGACATCGCACGCAGCATCACGCTCGTCGGCCGGATGCTGGGGCTCGGCGCACAGGCCCGCGAACTCGAAGATCGCATCGAGCGCGACGTGCAAGCCCTAGCCTCCCAACGCCGCGCCCCGACGGCGGGCACGACCGCCACCGCGACCGCGAACGCCACCGCCCAGCCGGCAGGAGCGTCCCGCGCGACCGCCGAGGGCCCCACCGTGTACTTCGAACTGGATCGCGGTTTGTATGCCGCCGGCCCCCGCTCGTACATCGGCGAGCTCCTGCTGCGGCTCGGCGCGCGCAACATCGTCACGCCTGACCTGGGCGCCTACCCCAAGCTCAATCCGGAATACGTCGTGCAACACAGTCCCGACGTCATCTTCGTTGGCGCCGCGGAAGCTTCCCACCTCGCCGAGCGCCCCGGCTGGAGCCACATCCGCGCCGTGCATGAACACCGCCTCTGCTCGTTCACGGCGGAGGTGGAGGACACCGTGGTGCGGCCCGGACCGCGCGTCGCCGACGGCATGCGCGCCATGGCCGACTGCCTCGGCCGCGTGGCGCCGTGACGCCACGCGGCTCGTCGCCCCTGCTCGGCTGGCTGGCGTGCTGCCTCGCGCTCACCGCCGCCCTGACGTGCGCCGGGCTGCTCGTCGGCACCTCGAGCCTCGCCACCTCGCTGCACTGGCTGCTGTCGCCCGATCCGCATTCCGCCGTGGTGTTGTGGCAGATCCGGCTGCCGCGTACCCTCGGTGCCTGGGGCGCAGGCGCGTTGCTCGGTTTGTCGGGCGCCATCGCTCAAGGCGTGTTCCGCAATCCGCTCGCCGAACCGTACCTGCTGGGCACCGCGTCCGGTGCCGCACTCGGCGTCACCTTGAGTCTGCTCGCGGCGGACACCTCCTTGGGCGCGCTCGCCTGGGCGGGACAGCTCGGCGTCACCGGGGCCGCCTGCTTGGGCGCGGGCGCCGCCATCGTGCTGACCATTGCCCTCTCGCGCGGCGTGCTGCAGACCGCGAATCTGCTGCTGGCGGGCATCGTGGTCGGCTTTCTGCTGAGCGCCGTCACGACGCTGGTGCTGCTCACCCGCCCCGAGATCTGGCGCGCCATGCAGCTCTTTTTACTGGGCAGCACCGGCTTCGTCGGCTGGTCGTCCGCCGCGCTGCTCGGCGGCGTGTTCGCTTGCTGCATCGTGCCCGCGCTCTGGTTGTCGTCCGGACTCGACGCCCTGACGCTCGGCGAAGACACCGCCCAGTCGCTCGGCCTCTCGCTGCCCACCCTGCGCCTTGCGCTGCTCGGCATCGTCTCGCTCGCCACCGCCGCCGCCGTCGGCCAGGTCGGCATCGTCGGTTTCATCGGCCTCATGGCCCCCCACCTGGTTCGCGAGACGCTGTCGGTGAACCACCGCCAATTGTTGATCGGCGCCCCCTTGTGCGGCGGCGCGCTGTTGCAGGCGGCCGACCTCGTCAGCCGCGGCGCGATACGCCCCGCCGAATTGCCGGTGGGCGCCGTCACCGCCTGTGTCGGCGGCGCGTATTTGATCTACCTGCTCTGGCGGCGCAATCGGCATGCCTGACGCATCCCCCGCGCTGCATTGCCGCGACCTCGCCATCGGCTACGGCGCGACGACCGTGCTCGAGGGCGTGAGCCTCGCCATTCCCGTGGCGACGTGGACCGCCATCATCGGCCCCAACGGCTCGGGCAAATCCACGCTGCTGCGGGTGTTCGCCGGGCTCGCGAAACCACGCTCGGGTTCGCTCGCCCTGCTCGGCCGACCGCACACCGCCTGGCCGCGGCGCGAGCGCGCCCGCAGGCTGGCGTGGCTCGCGCAAACCTTCGAGGCCAGCGACCTCGCGGCCGTCGACGTCGTCGGTCTCGGCCGCTTCGCGCACAGCGGATGGCTCGAGGCACGGCACGTCGATGACGACGCCGCCATCCACCGCGCCATGACGGCCACCGGCTGTCTGTCGTTCGCCGACCGCCGGCTCTCCACCCTGTCGGGCGGCGAACGGCAGCGCGTCCATCTCGCCCGCGTCCTCGCCGTCGACGCCTCGGTGCTGCTGCTCGACGAGCCCACCACGCACCTCGACCCCCCGCACCAGGAAGACGTGGTGCGGCTCCTGCGCGCGCAGGCACAGCGCGGCGTCGCCGTGGTCAGCGCCATTCACGATCTCTCGCTCGCGTTGAGCGCCGACCGCGTGATCGTCCTGGGTTCCCGCGGCCTGGTCGGACACGGCAGCGTGCGCGACGCGCTGGCAAACGACTGGCTCTCCACGGCCTTCGGCACCCGCATCGACATCGTCGATCAGCACGGTGTCCCGTTGTGGCGGCCGTCGCTCGACCGGTGAGTCGCGGTCTTGTTGCGCGTCACGGCAACCGCGCGTCGCCAGGGTTGTCCGGGTCACGCATGTGCTTGAACAATTCACCGTTGGCCGCGCGCTTGAACGGTGAACAAAATGCTGCCGGCAGCGGGCTCAACACGACGACGCAGTTGTCGTTCAGGTGAATGACGATGCCGCCCTGCGGGATCGACTCGACCCGATGGGTGCGTGCGTAATCCCAGTCGAATTGCGGATAGTCCGCCACGGTCGGCGGCGCTTTCGGGAAGCCAAACTCCCTGATCGGCTTTTTGAGATCGATGCCCGAGGCAGCCCGTCCCGCCCGCGATATTTCAGCATCCCAGTCGACTGAAGGCGTGATCGCTCTGCTTTGCGTGCTGGACGCCAGCCCGTTTTTCGGGTGGACAACGCGATGACGCGTGGCACGCGCGACGGCACCCGGCGCCGCAGACATCGGTTCGACCCTCGGCGACGATAGCGTCGCCGGCGCAATCACGAGTAATTCAAAACCGTGAGCCTGCGTGTCCCGCGTCACACGGCTCGTCGCCAGCAGAAACCACGCCAGTACGCCGTGCAGTGCGCAGACCAGCAACAACACCAGCGCCTTGCGTACCCGATGGGTTTGGTTCTTTTCCCACAGTGCGCCGCGGCCCTCCCAATGATCCAGCCCCCGCATCCCTTCCCGCCTGCACCACAGACTACAGCTGTAACACTCGAACATTCACCGTGTCAAAACGTCCGCCGCGGCGGCTTGGGCCGCGATGATCGTCGCAAAATCGGCCTGCGCCGCGTCGACGGTGCGCACGTACCCCTTTGCGTCGATGAATGCGGCTTCTCCCTCGGTTTGCATCCGTTTCACCTTTTGGAGCAGGCCGAAATACACCCCGTGGGCTCCCAGAAATAGGTCGCAAGGAAGAGCGCGCAGCGTGACGAAGGTTCTGTAAAAATCATCTTCGATCCCCGGCTAGGACGCCGCCTGCGTCGGCGTATCGAAGAAGTGGTACTGCGAAAGCGGCCACAAGCAGCCGAGTATGACGACGTTGCGATATCGGCCGGCGGGATCGGTGGCCATAGGGGTATGGAACGTCCAGGCAGCTGGGGCACGCCTATCTCCTGCTACACACATACCTATGTGCGTAGGTACACGGGTATGCGATATCGCCCCTGTCAAGCGAGAGGCCCCGTGCAACAATGGCCCATGCTCAAATCCCTCCAACAGCTTCCCCCCGTGGTGTTCCTGATCGTGGCGACCCTGCTCGAGGTGAGCGGCGACGCCGTCGTGCGCCTGGCCATTCACGATCACGCCGGCCCGGCGCGGGTCGCGCTCTTCGTTGCGGGCGCGGCGCTGCTGTTCGGGTACGGCTCGTTGCTGAATCTCGCGCCGCTCGAGTTCGGACGCGTGGTGGGTCTCTACATCGCCACGCTGTTCGTGGTGTGGCAGGTCATCAACTTCGTCGTCTTCCGCGCCATGCCGACGCTGCCCACCCTGGTCGGCGGTGCGCTCATCGTCGCCGGCGGCCTCGTCGTCACCTATTGGCGTCCCGCCTGAGCGCCACGCACCCGATGCGGCCTTACCAGCCGCTGCTGCCCGGCTCACCCTTGAACGGCCCGGTGAGTTCGGGCGTGATCCAGCCGCCGTAGAAGCCGCCGGGCTGCGCGCGCACCGGCGCGCCGTCCACCCGGCAATCAAGGGACGACGGGTAGAGCGCGACGCACTCGGCCAGCGCCTCCGCCCCGGCGAGCGGGTGGGGGTAGCTCCACGCCACGTTGACCAGCGTTCGCCCGCCGTCCGCCAACGTCCAGTAGCGGGCCGGTCCCTTCCACTCGCAGAGCGAAGAGCCCGGCGCCGCCTGGAACAAGTCGCGCGCGACGTCGTCCCACGGCAGATAGAAGCTCGGCGGATGCGCGGTCTCGAGCACGCGGATCGCACGACGCGTGCGCGCCACCTCCCGCGTTCCCCAGCGCACCACCACCTCGCGCGTGTCCGCCACCAGCGCCGGCGGCCGCGGATAGTCCCACACCGACTCCTGTCCCGGCGCGGGAATCTCGGCGAACGACGGCCGCGCCTGCCCACGCCACCGCCAATGCGCACGCGCCGCCTCCAGCCAGCCGGGCGAGTCGCTCACCTCAGTCCGCCCTGCGCAGCGTGGCGACGCCCGCGGCGGTCAGCGCCGACGCCGAGTTGCCGAAACGCGCCGTGACGTAATTCGCGAGGCTCGCGACCTCGGCATCGGAATACGCCGCGCCGAACTGCGGCATGACGGCGCCGTCGGTGCCGTGACGCTGTCCGCCGCGCAGGATCACCTGCGCGACGTTGGTCGCGGTGGGATCGTTCACCGCACGCGTGCCGGTGAGCGTGGCCCAGGGCAGCACCGGACTTACGCCCGTCCACCCATGACAGCCCGCACACGCGCCGGCATACACCGCCGCGCCGTGCGAGGCCGGGACCCCGGCGTCCGTCGCCGCCGCTGCCGGTGCCAGATTCGCCCGCGGAATCTTGAGATCGGCAGTCACCCTCGGCGGCACGGTACGTAGATACGTGACCATGGCCGCGATGTCGCCCGGCCGCAGGTGGTGCAGGCTTTCGTCCACCGCCTCACCCATCGGCCCCGACGCCGTGCTGTGCCCGTCCGCGTGACCCACCGCCAGATACTGCGCCAGATCGGCATCGCTCCACGCCCCGATGCCGCTGTCGCGGTCCGCCGTGATGTTGTACGCGCGCCAGCCCGCCTGCACGGCGCCCGCGAATTTCCGCCGCTGATCCAGCGCGAACGCGGGATTGCGCGGCGTGTGACATTCGCCGCAATGGCCGAGCGCCTCGGTGAGATACGCGCCGCGGTTCCATTCGGGGCTGCGGTCGACATGCGGCTCGAACCGCCGGTCCGGGTTGAACAGCGCCGCCCACACCCCCATCAGCGCACGTTGGTCGAACGGGAACGACAACGTGTTCACGCGCGCCGGCGCGTGCAGCGGCGCGAGCGTGAACAGGTAGGCCTTGATGGCCAGCGCATCGGCGTCCGACATGGACGTGTAGCTGGTGTACGGCATGGCCGGGTACAGCTTCAGGCCGCTGCGTCCAACCCCCTTGTGCACGGCATCGAGGAAATTTGCGTCGCTGTAGCGGCCGATGCCGGTATCCGCATCCGGCGTGATGTTGGTCGAGTACAGCGTGCCGAACGGCAGCACGAAGGCACGGCCGCCGGCGAACGGCGCACCGTCCTCGGCCGTGTGGCAGACGACGCAATCCGCCGCGCGCGTGAGGTATTCGCCGCGTTCCACGAGACTCGCCTTCTTCAGCTCCGCCGGCACGCCGGTGGGATCCTGTCCAGGGTAGTCCGCCAGCGCGACGCGACCGCCCCCCGCGAAATCGGTCGCCCGCGGCGCCGCGACGAAGTAGACACCGACGGCGAGCACCACGGCCGCCACGGCGAGGCTCCACAGCAACGCGGGAGCGATCCGCCCGCGTGCCCGCACCGCCGCCCGCGCGCCGCAACCCGCGCCGCCCGACTGGACGCGGCCCGGCTGCGCACCCGACCGCCCCGCCGTGCCGAAGGGCGCCGTGACGCTCCACCCCGAGCACCTT
>CAZZYJ010000125.1:6883-9534 GCA_964658215.1 uncultured Steroidobacteraceae bacterium
GACCGCCCCGCCGTGCCGCCCGTCATGCCCCGCCCGCGTGCCCGCACCGTCACGCGACCCCCGGTTTCGGGAACGGCAGCACGTAGACGCGCTTGCCGGTCGCCGCGAAGATGGCGTTGGCGACGGCCGGGCCGATCGGTGCCACGCCGGGCTCGCCCACCCCGGTGGGGGCCTCGGTGGACGGCACGATGTGCACCTCGATCTTCGGCATCTCGTTCATGCGCAGGACGCGATAACCGTTGAAGTTGTCCTGTTCCACACGGCCGTCCTTGAGCGTGATCGCGCCATGCAGCACCGCGCCCAGTCCAAACCCGATGCCGCCCTCCATCTGTGCGGCGATCACGTCCGGGTTGATGAGCAGCCCGCAGTCCACCGCGCACACCACGCGCTCCACGGTGACGTGGCCCGCCTCGTCCACGCTCACCTCGGCCACCTGGGCCACCAGCGTCTTGAACGCCTCGGCCACCGCGATGCCGCGGCCCCGGCCCTTCGGCAGCGGGCCGTTGCTCCAGCCGGATTTCTCGGCGGCGAGCTCCAGCACGGCGAGCAGCCGTGGGTGCGCCGCGAGCAGCCTGCGGCGGAACGTGAACGGATCTTCGCCCGCCGTGTGCGCCACCTCGTCGATGAACGCCTCGACCGCGAAGGTGGTGTGCGAACTGCCCACCACGCGCCACCACAGCACGGGCACGCCGGTCCTGGTCGTGGCGAGTTCCACCGCGACGTTGGGCACGGGATAGGCCATGTTGACCGCGCCCTCCACCGACGTCGGATCGACGCCGTCCTTGATCATCGGCGCGAACAGCGTGTCGGCCATGATGGACTGCCCGACGATGCGGTGCCGCCACGCCGTGAGTTCGCCCTTCGCGTCGAGGCCGGCCTCGAGCTTGTGGAAGAACATCGGCCGGTACAGGCCGCCGCGCACGTCGTCCTCGCGCGTCCATTGCAGCTTGATGGGGGTGCCGTCGGCACCGAAGGCTTTCGCGATCGACACCGCCTCGACGATGTAGTCCGAGCCCGGATTGGCGCGGCGGCCGAAACTGCCGCCGGCGTACAGGGTGTGGATGTTGACCTGCTGCGGATCGAGACCGGCGGTTTTCGCCGCGTTGTTCTGGTCCACGGTCTGAAACTGATCCCCGGCCCAGATGTCGCAGCTGTTCGCGGTGAGCTTGACCACCGCGTCGAGCGGCTCCATCGGTGCATGCGCGAGAAACGGAAACTCGTAGCTCGCGGACACCGTGTGCGCGGCCGTGCGCAGCGCCTCCGCGACGTCGCCGTCCTTGCGCGCGGAGGCCGCCGGCTGCTCGGCACGGGCGCGGTATTCCGCCATGAGGGCCGCGGAGCTGCGCATCTCGGCCCGGCTCTCGTCCCACTCCACGAGCAAGGCGTCGCGCCCACGCTTGGCGGCCCAGAAATTTTTCGCCACCACCGCCACGCCGCGCGGGACCTGCACCACCTTGACGACGCCCGGCAGCGCCGTCGCGGCACCGGCATCGAAGGACTTCACGGTGGCGCCGAAACGCGGCGGCCGCTTCAGCAACGCGACCAGCAGCCCCGGCATCGCCACGTCGAGCGTGAACTGCGCGGTGCCGTCGACCTTGGCCGCCACGTCCACGCGCGGCGAGCGCCGCCCGATCAGTTTGAAGTCCTCGGGGTGCTTGAGCACCACCGTATCCGGCACCGGCAGCAGGGCCGCCCTCGGCACCAGCGACCCGAAGGTGGCCTGCCGCCTGCCGTCGCGGTGATGGACGACGCCGCGTTCCACGCGCAACTCGCCGACCGGCACCCGCCACTGGTTGCCCGCCGCGGTGAGCAGCATCGCCCGCGCCTTGCCGCCGGCCTCGCGCAGCTGCGCCCACGAGTTCGACATGGCCGACGAACCGCCCGTGCCCTGCAACGTGCCGAAGGCCAGATTGGCATAACGCTTCGCGTCGGCGGGTGCGCTCTCGACGCGGACCCGGGCCCAATCCGCATCGAGTTCCTCGGCGACGAGGGTGGCGATGCCGGTGTACGCGCCCTGCCCCATCTCGACGTGCTTCGCGATCACGGTCACGCTGTCGTCCGCGCCGATGCGCAGGAAGGCGTTGGGTACGAACGACGCGGCCGTCGCTGCGGCTGCCGGTGCAGCCCCCGCGCCCCAGGCGCGGCGTGCCGAGCCCGCCCACTCGAAGCCGATGGTCAGCGCGAGGACGCCGACGCTGCCGGTACCCTGTATGAAAGCCCGCCGCGTGGCGCGCGGTGCCGGCGCAGAACGTGTCATGCGTCAGGCCTTGATCGATTGCGCGGCGACATGGATGGCCGCACGGATGCGGGCATAGGTGGCGCAGCGGCAGATGTTGCCGCTCATCGCGCCGTCGATGTCGGCATCGCTCGGCGTCGCGTTCTTTTCGAGCAGCGCCGTGGCCGACATGACCTGGCCCGACTGGCAGTAGCCGCACTGGGGCACCTGCAGATCGATCCACGCCGCCTGCACCGCCTTCGCCTGCGGACTGGCCAATCCTTCGATGGTGGTCACCTGGCGGCCGGCCACCGCCGAGAGGGGCATGACGCAGGAGCGGATCGCGGCACCGTCCAGATGCACGGTGCACGCACCGCAGAGCGCCATCCCGCAGCCGAATTTCGTGCCGGTCAGCCCCGCCACCTCGCGCACCGCC
>CAZZYJ010000126.1:0-9473 GCA_964658215.1 uncultured Steroidobacteraceae bacterium
CAAGACGCTGCCTTACGACGGGTTGCGACGCGGGTGCGCGAGGGCTCTGATGAATTGAGCCAGTTCGTCGACGTTCAATTCGCCGTCGTGGTCCGCGTCGGCACGGGCGAACTGGATCTCGAGGAAACGAAACAGCTGGGATTTCGACACCCGTTTCGTCGCGGCGATGGACGCGACGTAATCTTGAATGGCCATGGCAGCACTCCGCTGATTGAGAGGGTCGGGATGCGTTGCGTCCTGCGCATCCGCGGATGGCGCCGTGCCGGACAGCGGCGCGATTTCCTTAGACGACGCCGACACGGCCGTGGGCGCCCAGCCCGAGCTTGAGCTTGCGGCAGGCCGTTTCGATGGCGAACTCGACGCCGCGCCGCACGGGGCCGTTCGAGCCGGCGATGTCGTTCGGCGTCCTGCCGAGCGCGGACCAGGCAAGACATTCGGCCTCGCGGTCGCTAAGTTCGATCTGCTGCGGCCGTTGCGCATGGCGCCCGAGGCGCGCGTCGTGTTCGACGCGGGCGAGGCACCGTTCGATCGACCGCTCGAGCGTTTGCACGTCGCCGGCATCCGCGACGTACCCATCGCCGTCGAGAGGGCGGGTGGTGCCCCGCGTTGCAGCGCCACGCGCGTCGTTGCCGACGAAAATGAACGGGATCGCGGAAAACAGCGGCGTGAGCGCGAGCAGCCGGTCGCGAAGTTCCCTCCCGCCCAGGGAGGGCAGGTGCAGATCGCATACCACCGCGTCCGGCCGGGACTTGAGGATGGCCGACAAACCCTGCGGTCCGTCATGGGCGAGTGCCGTCACGTAGCCGTGGGCGGCCAGGCGCCGCGCGAGCGTCGTGGCCGCGGACCGCTCGGCTTGGATGCAGAGGATTCTGGCCGGCAGGGGCTTGATCGTCAGGCTCACGTGGCGGGCGTCGAACGGTAAGTAGTTCATGACGCAAAGCCTACGAGCGGGCGCATTAAAAGAATGCGCGTATTCGCAGGGGCGGTGTAAAAATTCTGTGAATGCGCGTGTCCTACGCGTGCTGGGACGGCCGGGGCGGCGCGGTGCGCAGGGCGGTGCGGATGGCGCCGTCCAGGGCCTGCAGCTGGTAGGGCTTGCGCAGGACGCGGATGTTCGCCTCCTCGGCCCGCGTCAGCGCGGTGCCGGCGTAGCCGGACGTGAGCAGCACGGGGAGCCCGGCGCGGCGGCGCTTGATTTCGAGGGCGAGATCGATCCCGTTCATCGAGCCGGGCATCATGATGTCGGAGAACACGAGATCGATGAGGCGATCGTCGGCCAGCGCGCCGAGCGCACCCTGGGCGCTCGCGGCCCGGGTGACCCGGTAGCCCAATTCCTGCAGCATGTCCTCGACGAGGGCGGCGACCTCGTTGTCGTCTTCCACCAGTAAAATGGAGCCCAATGTCGTCCGTCGGCGCGCCGTCGCATCGAGGTCGGGGCCGGGGCGGTCGTCCGGCGCCGGCGCCACGTCGCTGCGCGGCAGCAGGAGCGTCACCGTGGTGCCCTTGCCCGGCGTGCTGGCCAGGCGCACGAAGCCTCCCGATTGCCGCGCAAATCCATACACCTGGGGCAGGCCGAGCCCCGATCCCTTGCCGATTTCCTTGGTGGTGAAAAAAGGCTCGAACACGCGGGCGAGCACCTCCTTCGGCATGCCCACCCCGGAGTCGATGAACTCCACCGCCACGAAATCGCCGGTCGTCTCGCCCTCGTGGACATCGGGCCGGTTGCCGGCGCGGATGGTGATGACGCCGCCGTTCGGCATGGCGTCGCGCGAGTTGACGCAGAGGTTCAGGAACACCAGCTCGAGTTCGGTGGGATCCACCTTGATCGGCCACAGATCGGCCGCCATTTCCGTCTTCACCGCGACGTCGACGCGCAGCGTGCGGTCGAGCAGCTCGCGCATCCCGTCGAGCTGACGGCACAGGTCCACCGGCTCGGGCTTGAGCGCCTGACGGCGGGAGAACGCGAGCAGCTGCCGGCTCAGGGAGGCGCCGCGTTCGGCGGCCTGCCGCATGCCGTCGATGACGCGCTGGCGGCGCTGCGGATCGCCCGGCCGTTCGAGCAGGCTCAGGCCGCCGGAGATGACCATGAGCAGATTGTTGAAGTCATGCGCGACGCCGCCCGTGAGCTGGCCGAGGGCCTCGATCTTCTGCGCCTGACGCAGATGCGTTTCGGTCTCGGCGAGGCGCGCCTGGTCGCGCAGCCGCGCGGTGACGTCGTAGACGAACTGGAATGCGCCGATGAGGGCGCCGTGCCGGTCGCGCAGGGCATTGAACTTGATTTCGTAATGGCGCCGTTCGTGATCCGGATCGCCGAATTCGCTGATGGTGGTGAATTCCTCGCCCGACAGCGCGCGGCGCCACAGCTCTTCGATCTGCAGGCGATGGGCCGGACGCGAGTCGAACAGCAGCAGCAGGTTGTCGCCCACCCGCGCCCGCACGCCGTACACGACAGCCAATTCGGCCGTCATCACGTGATTCAGGGCGAGGATGCGAAACTCCAGGTCGAGCACCAGCACCCGGGCGTCCGTCGATTCGACGATGTCGACGAACACGTTGCGCTCGGCCAGTGTCTGCTCGACGCGCTGCTCCAACGTTTCGTTGAGCTCGCGCAAGGCCTGCTCCGCCGCCTTGCGGCGCGTGATGTCGATAGCCGTGCCGATGACGCGTACGCAGGTGTCGGCCTCGAAGATGCCGCGGCCCTTGGCGGCGACCCAACGCACCGCGCCGTCGTTCCTGCCCACCGTGCGATATTCGACGTCGTAGAGCGCGCGGCGCGCCGGATCGATGGCGGCGGCATACGCCGCCGCGGTGCGCTCCCGATCGTCGGGGTGCAGACCGCGGTAGTAATCGACCATGGACACGGACGCATCGGCGTCGATGCCGAACATGGCCTTCAGCCGCGGCGCCCACGACAACGCGTCGTTGCGCAGATCCCGATCCCACAGCGCCACCTCGGCGGCGTCGGTGGCGAGGCGCAGCTGTTCCTCGCGTTCGCTCAGCGTCTGGACGGTCAGCCGCTGGTCCGTGATGTCGACGCAGGAACCGATGTATCCCACGAACTCACCGCCGTTGAAGCGGGGAATGCCGGTGGCGTCGAGGATGCGCCACGCGCCATCCGCGCGCCGGCGGCGGTATTCGGTGCGATAGGGTTCGTGACGGTCGAATGCCGCCTCGTAGATCTCGACGCAGCGCACCCGGTCGTCCGGGTGGACGCCGTCCACCCAGCCATAGCCCAGTTCCTGGTCCATCGATCGCCCCGCGAAGTCGAGCCACGGGCGGTTGAACCACACGCACGTCTTGGCGCTGTCCGAGATCCACATGAGGACCGGTGCCGCATCGGCCACTTCGCGGAAGCGGGCTTCGCTTTCGCTCAGAGGATCCCTGTTCGAGTGGTTGTTCGACACATTCATCCGGCGGCCGGCGCGTGGCGTTCGTTTGCGATGCCGCATGATGCCGTGGTGCACCCGGCGATGTCCACTGGGCCGCCCCGAATCACCCACGGCCGCGGTGGCGCCCGGCACGGGGCCGCTCGAGGCGATCGTGAGCGGGGCTTGCCTCCCGCCCGGCAGGTCAGACCGTGAGGCGTCGCCGGGTTGCGCCCGACGATCTTCGATGACATCCTCGGGTCGCCCGGGCGGCTGCGTCGCCACGCGGTTGCCAACGACATAAAGTAGAGGGATCAACATTCGTAAACGTCGCGGAATTTTCTCGTACGCCACCCCGGGCTCGCTCGTCGCCATCGCCATCGCGACGGGCTCGAGCGTCGGCTCTCCCGTCGCCGCGGCGCAGAGCGACGACGCCGGGACGGCGCTGCAGGACGTCGTGGTCACCGCCGAGCGGCGCAGCGAGAGCCTGCAGAGCGTGCCGCTCAGCGTGACCGCCCTCGATGCCTCGAGCATCGAACAGAGGGGCATCACCCGGCTCTCGGATCTGTCGCGGGAGGTGCCCGGTCTCAATGTCGTGTCATCGGGCCCGGGGCAGAACATCCTCATCATCCGCGGGATCTCCTCGACGGCGGGCACCACCGGGACCGTGGGTTTCTATCTGGACGACACGCCGATCCAGGCCTCGAGCAACGCCGCGCAGCTCTCGGCACGTGGCGTGTTCGATCCGGCCTTGTTCGACCTCGCACGCGTGGAAGTGCTGCGCGGACCGCAGGGCACGCTGTACGGGTCGAGTTCCATGGGCGGCACCATCAAGTACGTGACGAATCAGCCGGACCCGACGCGGTTCAGCGCGACCAGCCGTTCGACGGTGTCCTACACCGACGGGGGAGGCACCAATGTCGAACAACTCGGCACGGTCAATCTGCCCCTGACGGACGCGGCGGCGGCGCGCATCTCGGTGTTCTACCGGCACAACGCCGGCTTCATCGATCGTTACGGCATCAACGCCGCCAGTTATCTCGGTGTCGACCGCTCGGTGACGAATCCCAACGTCAACGCCGAGAACAGCGACGGCCTCCGTGCGGTGTTCAGGCTCGAACTCGGCGCAGGACTCACCATCACGCCGTCGTTCATTTTCCAGGAAACGCGGCTCGGCGGCCCTTTCAACATCGACGAGCCGCAGGGCAACTTCAGCAATCTCCTGCAGTCCCGCGATACGGCCGAACCGTCGACGCAGAAGACCTATCTCGGCAACGTCACCGTGCGCAAGCAGTATCCCACCTTCGAACTGATGTCTTCGACGTCGTACTACGACCGCGACATCGTCGTGCACGAAGACGCCTCGAGCGTGCTCGCGTACTATTTCTCGCCGCCGCAGACCTCGGTGTACCCGGCGAGCATCACGGGCGACTATCGCAACCAGGAAGTGACCCAGGAAGGGCGCTTCACCTCGAACTTCCAGAGCCAGTGGCAGGTGACGGGCGGCGCGTTCTTCCACTACGTCTCGGCGCCGCTCGAATCGTCCATTCCCGACCCGCCGGGTTACGATGCGGCCTTCGGCGCGCCGTTCGGCGGCGAAATCTTCTATCACGGTGTGCGCCGCGCCAGCCTGCACGAGTACGCGGTGTACGGCGAGGGGTCGTACACCTTCGAGGATGGCTGGAAGGTGACGGTGGGCGCCCGCGCATTCAAGGTGAACCAGGGCTTCTACCAGGAGGGCGACGGCGTGTTCAACGGCTCGACCACCTACTCGCGCAGCAGTTCCAGCGACGACGGCATCAACCCCAAGGTGACGGTGTCGAGGACGCTCGACTCGGGCGACCTGGTGTACGCGACCGCCGCCAAGGGCTATCGCCCGGGCGGCCCCAACAATCCCGCGCCGGCGTCGGTCTGCGGCGCCGCCGTCGCCAAGCTCGGGCTGAGTGCCACGCAACTCACCCAGTACAACTCGGACAGCCTGTGGAACTACGAGCTCGGCGCGAAGACGCGCTGGCTCGATCACCGGCTCACCGTCGATGGTTCCATCTACTACATCGACTGGCAGCAGGTGCAGCAGCAGATCGACCTGTCGTGCGGCTTCAACATCACGGCCAATTTCGGTTCCGCCACCAGCAAGGGCGCGGAACTCGAAGCCGCGTACGTGCCCGTGCGCGGACTGACCCTGACGCTCGCCGCCGGCTACACGGACGCGACGCTCGGCAACTCCATCCCGGGCACCGGCGCACAGAAGGGCGATCAACTCACCGACGTGCCGCGCTGGACCGCGGCCGTGTCGGCGCAGTACGAACAGCCGGTCACGGACCTGCTCGCCGGGTTCGTACGCACCGACTTCACCGACCGTGCGGGCGCGAACGCGCTATACGATCGGACCAGTCCCTTCTACCACTACGCCGGGTTCTCGCAGACCAACCTGCGCTTAGGGGTGCGCGAGAGCGAACAATGGAACGCGGCCGTGTTCTTGGACAACGCCTTCAACCGCATCGGCGAGACGGCCCTGCCGGTGGCACTCGCGGCGGATCTGCCGACCACCCGGCGCATCGCCATCAACACGCCACGCACGGTGGGCCTGTCCTTCGATTACCATTTTTGAAAGTCGCGTCGAGCACGACGATGGGGGTCACTGAGGACTGCCGGTGACCCTTGCTTTCTGGGCCGGCCCCAAGACCCGCCACACCCAGAAAGCCATGAAGAGCAGCACGAACAGCGTCGGCGCCACCAGCAGCGCCTCGCTGGTCACCGGATGTCCGGCGAGGCGGTTCAGCCGCGGCGTCACCGAGATGATGCCGATCGCCAATGCGAAGTTCATGCGCCACAGATGACGCACGAAGCGGTGCCGCGAGCCGATGCCGGCGAACACCAACCGCAGATCGAGCGCCGCGCCGAGGAGCGCGATCGCCCCGAAGAAGAAGTACCCCGACGCATCCTCGCCGTCCTTCAATCCGGAGGGGCTGCCGAGGGCCTCGATTCCGCACCTTGCCAATACCGCCCCGAGCCCCAACGCCACCAAGCCCAGGGCGATGGTTGCCGGCCTGGCATGTCGAACACGCTCGTGTCGGCCCGCCATCCAGCCGCCGACGACGAGGTAGCCGGTGAGCGCCCCCACGAGTGCGTTGAGAGTCTGCGTTTTGAGCAGCCCCAGGGGAATCGCGCTCAGCGTCATACCCAGCATGCCCAGCGCGAAAACCGTGCCGGCCCTGCGATGCCGGGCAGAGCCCTTACGCAGACCCATCGCCGCCACGCCCGCCATCACCGCGCTGGACGCGGTGGCGATGTGAAAGATCAAAAGAGGTGACATACACTGCCAACGATCGTTCAGCGGCCGGGAAGGTGCAATGACTTTGAGGATCAGATGATGGCTGAACGTACCGTGGCGGCCGGCGTCGCGCTCGGCCTCATGCATTTCGCCGTGTCGAAGGGTGCAAGCCCGCGGCAGCTTGCGACACGGTCGGGAATCGAACCGGCGAATTTCAAGCCGGTGGACGATCGCGTGCCTTTCTCGAGCTATGCGGCGCTCATGAAGGCGGCACAGGAGCTGTGCAATGAGCCGGCTCTGGCTCTGCACTTCGCTGCGGAGGTGGATCTTTCGGGAATGTCCGTCGTAGGCCTGCTGACGCATGCCTGCGAGACCATGTTGGACGCCTTCCACCAGTTGAATCGCTACCATCATTTGGTCTCGGAACCCGACGTGGTGGGACTTCGCGAGCGGTTTCAGCACTGGCCCGCGGGCGGTCGTCATCTGTGGCTCGTCGATACCTTGGAGAGCCCAAAGGACTTTCCGGAAGCCGTCGAACAGTCCCTCGGCCGTCTCGTCTGCGGCCCGCGCCGTTTTCATCCCGTACCCTTTGCCAAAGAGATCCACTTCATCCATGCACCTCCGCCGTACTACCGTGAGTACGAACGAGTGTTGAGATCACCGGTGGTGTTCAACAGCGACAAGAATGCCCTGCTGATTCCCAAAACCTGGCCCAGCCGCCCCATTTCATCCGGGCAGCGCTACGCCTTCGGCGTCTTGAGCGCGCAGGCCGACGCGATGTCGAGGAAATTGGCGCGCGGCAAGACCGTCCGCAGTCGCACCGAGCGTTGGTTGATAAACGTGCTTCACACCGGTGATGTACGCATGGATGTAATCGCCCGCGCCATGGACATCAGCCGTCCGACATTACATCGGCGGCTCAAAGCCGAGGGAACGAGCTATGAGGCCGTCCGCGACGAGCTGCGCCACAGAATGGCGTTACACTACCTGGAAGGAAAACGGGTTTCGGTGAACGAGACTGCGTACCTGGTGGGATTTTCGGATCCGGCCACGTTCTTTCGTGCTTTCAAACGCTGGACCGGCACCACGCCTGGACGCAGGACGCCCGGATGAAATCCCTCGATGCATTTACTTTCGTACGTGACCTGGTCAAGCGGTGGGACGTCATCGCGGCGATCGTGGTCATTGCACTCATGACGTTCTTCGCCGAAGCAAGCCACGGACTGTTCGATCCGCTCACGAAGGTGGAGTCGACCCCGCTCTCGCTGGATCCGGTGCACCTGCCGTTTTACGCGGCGCGAACCACGGCGAGGATGTTCGCAGGGCTGGCCTGCTCCCTTCTTTTCACGCTGACTTATGCAACCTGGGCCGCGAAAAGCCCCCGGGCAGAAAAGCTCCTGGTTCCGATACTGGACATCCTGCAGTCGGTGCCCATCGTCGGGTTCATGTCCGTCACGCTGGTGTTTTTCATGTCGCTGGCGCCCGGCCGGGTGCTGGGGGTCGAGTTCGCCTCGATCTTTCTGGTATTCACCAGCCAGGCGTGGAACATGGCCTTCAGTTTCTACCAGTCACTGCGAACCGTGCCTGCCGAGCTGCAGGAAGTTGCCGACTCATTTCGTCTGTCTCCCTGGATGCGGTTTTGGCGCCTGGAGGTGCCTTTCGCCGTACCGGGTTTGCTGTGGAACATCATGCTGTCGATGGCGGGCGGCTGGTTTTTTGTCGTGGGCGCAGAGGCCATCGCGGTCGGAACGACGACCATCGCCCTGCCGGGCGTGGGCTCCTACGTCGCCCTGGCAATCCAACAGGGTGATTTGGCGGCGATCGGATGGGCGATCGTCACGATGTTCGTGGTCATTCTGAGCTGCGATCAACTGATATTTCGGCCGCTCGTCGCCTGGGCAGATCGCTTTCGCATCGAACAGGAAGCGGGCACCTGGCTGGCGGAGCCGTGGGCGCTGACCATGATGCGGCGTTCCAAGATAGTCCTGGCGGCGACCCTGGCGTGTGACGGCCTCATCCGCTGGACCGGCCGGCTTTTTCCGCCGGGCGCACGCCGGAAGGCGAGGCCCCTAAGCAGAAACCACACACGAGGCCTCGACCTCGCCGGCTTCGCGCTGCTGATGGCCGTCGTCGCGTGGGTGGCGTGGCGGATCGTCGGTGACCTCGTGATCAGCACCACGCGGAAGGAGTTGCAACAGGTCTTGGAGCTCGGCGTCATCACCCTGTTGCGCGTGACGATTTTGATCACCATCGCGAGCATCATCTGGGTACCCATCGGCATCAAGATCGGTCTGAACCCGAAGGTGACGCGCATCGTGCAGCCGATCGCCCAATTCCTCGCGGCGTTTCCGGCAAATCTGCTGTTCCCCGCCGCGTTCTTTCTGATCGTCTCCTGGAAGCTCAACGCAGACATCTGGCTCAGCCCACTCATGGTACTTGGTACCCAGTGGTACATCCTGTTCAACGTGATCGCCGGTGCGGCCGCCATGCCCACGGAGCTCCGCAATGCCGCCGATAGTTTCGGAGTGCGCGGCCTGCTGTGGTGGAGACGGATCGCGATTCCCGCGGTGTTTCCCTTCTTCGTGACCGGAGCCATCACGGCATCGGGCGGTTCCTGGAATGCCGCCTATGTTGCCGAGGTGGTCAGCTGGAGGTCGACGAAAATCGAGGCACACGGGATCGGCGCCTACCTCGCCGATGCAACGACCTCGGGCAATCTCCATCGCACGTTGCTCGGCATCACGGTCATGTGCCTCTTCGTCGTCACGCTCAACCGCGTGTTTTGGCGCCCACTCTATTATTACGCAGAACGTAAGTTCCGCATTTCCTGAGTC
>CAZZYJ010000127.1:0-3697 GCA_964658215.1 uncultured Steroidobacteraceae bacterium
GAGGGCCAGCGGCGCCCAGGGCGGGGCGCGACGGCGCGGCGGAGACGGCGCCAGGGGGCGCGCCGAGAAACAAATACCCGCTTTCCAGGTCTATCCGTACAATATCCGGTTTTTCCAAGGACTCCTCTTCGTGTGGAAGCTTCTGACCCAAATCTTCGGCAGCCGTAACGATCGGCTGGTGAAGGAGTTGAGCCGCAAAGTGGCGGCCATCAACGCCTTCGAGCCCACCATGGCTGCTCTCACGGACGAGCAGATCCCGGAAAAGACGCGCGAACTCAAGGCGCGTTTCGCCGCGGGGAGCCCGCTCGACGACCTGATGCCGGAGGCGTTCGCGCTGGTACGCGAGGCGTCGCGTCGCAAGCTCGGACTGCGCCATTTCGACGTGCAGCTCATCGGCGGCCTCGCGCTGCATGCCGGCAAGATCGCCGAAATGCGCACCGGCGAGGGCAAGACGTTGATGGCGACGCTGCCGGCGTACCTGAACGCGCTCTCGGGCGAGGGCGTGCACGTGGTGACGGTGAACGAGTACCTCGCGCAGCGCGACTCGGACTGGATGGCGCCGGTGTTCCGGTTCCTGGGTCTCGAGGTGGGCGTGATCAAGAACGCGCAGTCGCCGGACGAGAAGCGGCAGGCCTACGCCTGCGACATCACCTACGGCACCAACAACGAGTTCGGTTTCGACTATCTGCGCGACAACCTGGCGTTCCGGCTGGAGGACCGCGTGCAGCGCAAGCTGTCCTTCGCCATCGTCGACGAGGTGGACTCCATCCTGATCGACGAGGCGCGCACGCCCCTGATCATCTCCGGGCCGGCCGAGGAAAGCACCGAGCTGTACCTCAAGATCAACACGCTGATCCCGCGCCTCACCCGGCAGAAGGAGGAGAACGCGCCGGGCGACTATGCCGTCGACGAGAAGTCCAAGCAGGCCACGCTCACCGAGGACGGTCATCAGAAGGTCGAGGAGCTGATGGCGGAGATCGGCGTGCTGCGCGAGGGCGAGAGCCTGTACGACGCCACCAACATCAAGCTCATGCATCACCTGAACGCGGCGCTGCGCGCGCACGCCCTGTACAAGCGCGACGTCGAGTACATCGTGCGGCAGGGCGAGGTGATCATCGTCGACGAGTTCACCGGGCGCACCATGCAGGGACGGCGCTGGTCCGACGGTCTGCACCAGGCCGTGGAGGCGAAGGAGAACGTCAAGGTTCGCGAGGAGAACCAGACGGTCGCCTCCATCACGTTCCAGAACTATTTCCGGCTGTACTCGAAGCTCTCGGGCATGACGGGCACCGCCGACACCGAGGCGTTCGAGTTCCAGCAGATCTACGGCCTGGAGGTGGTGGTCATCCCCACCCACAAGCCCATGGTGCGCAAGGACAAGTCCGATCTCGTGTTCCTGTCGGAGCCCGACAAGTTCCAGGCCATCCTCGAGGACATCCAGGAGTGCGTGCAGCGCGGCCAACCGGTGTTGGTGGGCACCACGTCCATCGAGACCTCCGAACGGCTGGCGTCGCTCCTGGCCGGGGCGAACATCGCCCACGAGGTGCTGAACGCCAAGCAGCACGAGCGCGAGGCGCACATCGTCGCCGAGGCCGGCCGGCCCGGTGCCATCACCATCGCCACCAACATGGCGGGCCGCGGCACCGACATCGTGCTCGGCGGTAGTTCCCAGCTGCAGATCGACGCCCTGGAGAACCCGGACGAGGCGGCGCTCACGCAGATCCGCGACGAGTGGGCACGGCGCCACGAGCAGGTGCTCGCCGCCGGCGGTCTGCACATCATCGGCACCGAGCGCCACGAGTCGCGGCGCATCGACAACCAGCTGCGCGGCCGCTCGGGACGCCAGGGCGATCCGGGCTCGAGCCGGTTCTATCTGTCGCTGGAAGACAACTTGATGCGCATCTTCGGCGATCCCACGCGCATGAAGGCGCTGATGACGCGGGTGGGCATGAAGGCGGGCGAGGCCATCGAGAGCGGCATGCTCACGCGGCAGATCGAACGCGCGCAGCGCCGCGTCGAGCAGCACAACTTCGACGCCCGCAAGCAGCTCCTGGAATACGACGACGTGGCCAACGATCAGCGGCGCGTGATCTATCAGCAGCGCACCGACCTCATGGGCGCGGAGGACGTGGCCGAGGCCATCCGCGGCATCCGCGAGGACGTGGTGGGCCCGCTGGTCGACCAGTACGTGCCGGGCGGGGCCGCCGAGGAGCAGTGGGACGTGGCGGGGCTCGCGCAGGCGGTGGAGCGCGACTTCGGCTCGGCGCTGCCCATCGCGGAGTGGGCGAAGACCGAGGCGGCGGGCGACGGCGCGGGCCTCAAGGCACGGCTCCTCGCGGCGCTGCTCGAGGCCTACGCGCACAAGGAAACCAGCGTGGGGCCGCAGGTCATGCGCTACATCGAAAAAGAGGTGATGCTGCGCACCCTCGACCAGCACTGGCGCGAACATCTGGCGGCCATGGATTACATGCGGCAGGGAATCTTCCTGCGCAGCTACGCGCAGAAGAACCCGAAGCAGGAATACAAGCGCGAGGCGTTCGAGCTGTTCTCCGCCATGCTCGACCGCATCAAGTTCGACACGGTGAGCACGGTGTCGAAGATCCAGGTGCGCAGCCAGGAGGAGGTCGAGCGCGAGGAGCACGAACGCCAGCAGCGACTCGCGCAGGCCCTGCAGATGCAGCATCCCGACGCGGTGTCGCCCATCCAGGGACCGGGCGGCCTCGACGGCGGCGCGGGCGGTGGCGGGGGCTTTGGCGGCTTCGGCACCGCGGACGGGGCGCCCTTGGAGCCCGAGCGCCGGCCGACGTCCGCCGCGTCGCCCTTCGTGCGCGACGTGCCCAAGGTGGGACGCAACGAGCTGTGTCCGTGCGGGTCCGGCAAGAAGTACAAACACTGCCACGGCGCGCTGCAAGCGAGCGGTTGAGCGGCGGACCGGACGCCGACGGCGGGGGGCCGGCGCGCAGCCGGCTCGCGCGGCGCCGTAGCGCGAGCCGCCGGAACGCGCGCCGCGGGCTCGCGCGGCCGTGATCCACGTGGTCGCCGCGGCGCTCACCGCGCCGGATGGACGCGTGCTCATCGCGCAGCGGCCGCCGGGCAAACGCCAGGCGGGCTTCTGGGAATTTCCCGGCGGCAAGCTGGAGCCGGGCGAGACGCGCGCCGCCGGCCTCGCCCGGGAGCTGCGCGAGGAACTGGGCATCGCGATACGCGAGCCGCGCCCGCTGCGCAAACTGCGGCATTCCTATGACTTCGGCGCAGTGCTCATCGACCTGTGGGTGGTGACGCGCTATGCGGGCGACCTGCAGGGGATCGAGGGGCAGTCGCTGCGTTGGTGCACCCCCGACGAACTGTCGGGTGTGGGGCTGCTGCCGGCGGACCTGCCCCTGCTGCCTTCACTGGGCCTGCCGGAGCGCCTGCAGGCCGTGTCGACGCCGGTCTACGCGGTGGGTGAGCCCGACGCGGCACGTGCGCGCGGCGCGTTGGCGGGGGCGTGGTGCGCCTCGCTGGTGGAGGCCGGCACGACGGCCTGCGCGGCGGCCGACTTCCTGGTGATGCGGCGCGCGGTGGCGGACGCCGAGCTCACGGCGTTGTGCGGCGCGGTGGCGGTGCCGGTGTATGCGCGGCTCGGCGCCGCATGGGCGGACACGCCGGGGGCGGGAGCAACGCGGGCCGGCGCACTGGAGCGGGCCTGGGAGCTGGG